>CAYYOK010000003.1:0-94306 GCA_964473205.1 uncultured bacterium
ATGGCAGCGAGCGCGGCTGATCTGTCTGCCGGCTCGGGGCCGGACGGCGCGCGTTCCGGCGGCGCAGCGGCCGCGAGCAGCGGGGCGAGTCAGGCGGCTGCCAGGTCCCAGGGAGCATCCGATGAGGCCGGCGGCGGCAACGGCGACGACGGCGACAAGCTCAGCCTCTTCAAGCCCGGTGCCGGCGGTGGCGGCGACATCACCGTGACCCTGCGCCGGCCGTCCAAGCCAGGCTCGACAGCGGTCCTAGCGCCCCCGGCCCGAGTGGCCGCGGCGGCTCCTGTCGCCAAGGAGCCGGCGGCCCGCACGGCAGCCAGTCGCGGCGCTTACGGCCGCGTGCTGGCGGTGCCGGCCGCCCGCAAGCTGGCGCGCGAGCTCGGGGTCGACGTCGAGGAGGTGCTGGGCAGCGGGCCGCATGGGCGCGTCAGGATTGACGACGTCAGACAGCACCTGAGCGGCGGCGTGAGCTCCGGCACCGTCGCAGACCGTGCCGTCGCAGACCGCACCGTCGCCGACCGTGCCGCCGGCGCACGCGTCCCTGCCGCACCCGCCCGCAGCGCCTGGCCCGAAGCCGATGGCGTCGAGGAGCGCGCCCCGTTCCGCGGCGTCAGGCGCGCGATCTCGAACCAGATGGTCGCCTCGCACCTGCAGACGGTCAGGACGCTGCACGTCGACGAGGCCGACGTGAGCGCTCTCGTCAGCCTCCGCGAGCGCCTCAAGCCGGTGGCTGCCCGGCGCGGCGTCAAGCTCTCTTACCTGCCGTTCGTGATGAAGGCGGTGGCGGCAGCCCTGGCCGAGTACCCCAGCCTGAGCTCGAGCCTGGACGAGGACAAGGGCGAGGTCGTGCTGAAGCGCTACTGCAACCTCGGCATGGCCGTAGCCACCGACAACGGGCTGATGGTGCCGGTGGTCAAGGGCGTCCACCGCCTCTCGCTCCTCGAGGTCGCCAACGAGATCAACCGGCTGGCCGCCGCCGCCCGCGACGGCGCGCTCAAGCCGGACGACGTGAAGGGCGGCACGTTCTCGATCACGAACATCGGCAGCCTCGGCGGGCTGTTCTCGTTCCCGATCATCAACGTGCCCGAGGCGGCCATCCTCGGCGTGCACCAGATCAAGAAGCGGCCCGTCGTCATGCCTGACGACAGCATCGCCGCGCGGTCGATGATCTACCTCAGCCTCTCGTTCGATCACCGCTTGGTCGACGGCGCCGAGGCCGCGCTCTTCACCAGCCGCGTGATCGAGCTGCTCGAGACGCCCGAGGCGCTGTTCCTGGATCTCTGATCATCGCGAGGCGCGTTGCGGCTCACAGGTCGTTGTCGATGCTGGGGCGGGATGGAGGTCGGTCACGACCACCATCCCGCCCGCTTGCCTAACCTGGTTCGGGCGTTCCTAGAGCGCCCCTTCCTTCAAGCAGTCACCAACTCCTTGGCCGGTTCGGTAGGAGCCGGCTCGGGCTCTGCAGGGCGCTTGCCGCGCCGCTCGCCGCGCCCGAACTTCAGCGCCGCATGCGCCGCAGCCAGGCGCGCGACCGGCACGCGGAAGGGCGAGCAGCTCACGTAGTCGAGGCCGAGCTTGTGGCACAGCTCGATCGAGGTCGGGTCGCCGCCGTGCTCGCCGCAGATGCCTACCTCCAGATCGGTGCGCACCTTGCGGCCGAGCTGGGTCGCAATCTCCATCAGCCGGCCGACGCCGCGCGGGTCGATGCGGTCGAAGGGGTTCTCCTCGAGGATGCCGTGCTCGAGGTAGTACATCAGGAAGCCCTTCTCGGCGTCGTCGCGCGAGACCCCGTAGGCGGTCTGCGTCAGGTCGTTGGTGCCGAAGCTGAAGAACTGCGCGTGCTCGGCGAGCTCGTCGGCGATCAGCGCCGCGCGCGGCACCTCGATCATCGTGCCGAAGTGGTAGTCGACCTGCACGCCGGTCTCCGCCATCACCGCGGCGGCCTCTTCCTCGAGGCTGTCGCGCTGGGTCTTGAGCTCGTTGACGTGCGCGACGAGCGGGATCATCACCTCGGGGTGGACGTCGACGCCCTCGCGCTTCACCTGGCAGGCGGCCTCGAAGATCGCCCTCACCTGCATGCGCGTCAGCTCGGGGATCAGGATGCCGAGGCGCACGCCGCGGGTGCCGAGCATCGGGTTGGCCTCGCGCAGCTCGGTGACCCTCACCAGATGGTCCTGCTTCTGACGGATGACGTTGAGGGCGCTGTCGACGTCGCGCAGCGTGGCGTGATGCTGGAGCTGCATCTTGAGGTCGGCGAGGTCGTTGGTGAGCTCGTCATGCGACGGCAGGAACTCGTGAAGCGGCGGGTCGATCAGCCGGATGATGACCGGCAGCCCGCTCATCGCCCTGAACAGCCCGATGAAGTCTTGGCGCTGCATCGGCAGCAGCTCGTCGAGGGCCTCGGCGCGCTCGGTGTTGTTGCGCGCCATGATCATGCGCTGCACGATGGGCAGCCTGTCGGCCTCGAAGAACATGTGCTCGGTCCGCACCAGGCCGAGGCCTTCGGCGCCGTTGGAGCGGGCGCGCTCGGCGTCGGCCGGGTAGTCGGCGTTGGCCCGTATCCCTAGGCTGCGGATCTCGTCGGCCCAACCCAGCAGCCTCGTGAGGTAGGGGTTGGTGATGTCGGGGACGACGGTCGGCAGCTTGCCGAGGTAGACGTCGCCGAGGGTCCCGTCGACCGAGATGTAGTCGCCCTCCTTGATGACCAGCCCGTCGACGGTCATCTGGCGGGCGGCGAGATCGATCTCCAGCGCCGCGATGCCGACCACGGCCGGCTTGCCGAACTGGCGCGCGACCAGGGCGGCGTGGCTGGTGCGGCCGCCGCTGCTCGTGACGATGCCGTTGGCCGCCAGCATGCCGTGCACGTCGTCGGGCTTGGTCTCCGGCCGCACCATGATCACGTCGCGGCCGTCCGCCTTCGCCCAGCGCTCGGCGGTGTCGGCGTCGAACGCGACCACGCCGACCGCAGCACCGGGCGAGACGTTGAGCCCGCGGGCAAGCAGCCTGGCCTCTTGCCGCGCTCTGGTCTCGAGCTGCGGGTGCAGGAAGTAGTCGATCTGGTCGGGCTTGACGCGCTTGACCGCGGTCTCGCGGTCGATAAGCCCCTCCTCGACCATGTCGACGGCGATCTTGACCTCGGCCTGCGCCGTACGCTTGCCGTCGCGCGTCTGCAGGATCCAGAGCTTGCCGTGCTCGACGGTGAACTCCATGTCCTGCATGTTGCGGTAGTGCCGCTCGAGCCGCCGCGCGATGCTGGCGAACTCCTCGTACGCCTGCGGCATCACCTGCTTGAGCTCGTCAAGGTCCTTGGTCGGGCGGATGCCGGCCACCACGTCCTCGCCCTGAGCGTTGACGAGGAAGTCGCCCTCGATGTGGTTCTCGCCGGTGGTGGCGTTGCGGCTCATCGCGACGCCGGTCGCGCAGTCCTCGCCCATGTTCCCGAACACCATCGTCTGGATGTTCACCGCGGTGCCGAGGTCGTGGCGGATGTTGGCCGCGTTGCGGTAGTCGATCGCGCGCTTGCCGTTCCAGGACTTGAAGACGGCCTCGGTGGCGAGCTTGAGCTGCGCCAGGGGCTCCTCGGGGAAGTCGGTGCCGGTGTAGGTCTTGACGATCTCCTTGAACTTGCGGGTCGTCTCTTTCCAGTCATCGGCGGAGAGCTCGGCGTCGGTCTCGACGTCGGCGGCCTTGCGCTTGGCCGTGATGACGGCCTCGAAGACCTCGTCTGGCACTCCGAGCACGACCGAGCCGAACATCTGAACCAGGCGCCGGTAGGAGTCGAAGACGAAGCGAGGGTCGGCGGTGAGCGCGATGAGGCCGTCGGCGACGTCGTCGTTGAGGCCGATGTTGAGGATGGTGTCCATCATCCCCGGCATCGAGAACTTGGCGCCGGAACGGCACGAGACGAGCAACGGGCGCTCGGCGACGCCGAAGGCCTTGCCAGTGAGCGTCTCGACGCGCCTCAGCGCCTCGAGCTCCTGCTCCCACATGCCGTCAGGGAAGTGCTCGCCGGCGGCCAGGTAGGCGTTGCAGGCCTCGGTGGTGACGGTGAAGCCCGGCGGCACCGGCACGCCCAAGCGCGTCATGTCCCCGAGGTTGGCGCCCTTGCCGCCCAGCAGCGCACGCGCACCGTCCCAACTACCGGCGAGCGCTTCAGCTTCGCTCACCTGGTCGAAGAGGTAGACCCACTTCTTGCTCATGGCTCGGCCCCGCCCTTCCCGGACAGCCGGGCGGGCACGGGTAACGGCCCGCGGCGGCGAGCGCGCGTGCCGGCCAAGGTCTTGTTGTGAGCCGCGACCGACGCGCGCCTGTCCGTCTAGGCAAAGGATAAGAGCGCGCCTAAGCGCGCTCTCAGTGCCTAACGTCCCGCGGCGGTCGGTGCTCTAGGGGTCAGTTGCTCGGCGGGTAGGTGAAGGTGGTGATCAACCTTTCGGTCTCGCTGTAGCCGGTCCCCGGGCCGGTGAAGGTACCTTCGAAGGTCTGCGGAGGGCTATCGCCGATGCGCACGGTCACCACGTACTTCGTCTGCTCTTGGCCGCAGGCGCTGTAGTGGTTCACGATCACCTGGTAGGTGCCGGTCGGAGGCGTGCTCCCTTCCCAGGTCACGTTCTCGGTGCGCAGGTCGGGGCCGGTGCAGTTCGCGTTGGCGTCGAGGTCCAGCTCCCCACCGGAGGCCGACACGCGGTTGCTCCAGTAGATCCGCTCGCCGGACGGATCGATCACCTGCAGGTCGAGGTCGCTGGGCACGTCCCAGGAGACGCTCACCTGCAGCTCGCCTGTCCCCACGCCCTCGACGGCGACGTTGTGAAGCGCGGCGGTGCCGGCGCCGTTGTCGTTGCCTACGGCGAAGCGAAGCGTGTAGGTAGGCTGGCGCGCGGTGGCCGAGAAGCTCAAGACCACGTCCTGCGACGTCGTCTCCTCGACAGGGATCTCGAAGTAGTCGGGCGTGCCGACGATCGAGACGTAGATCGTCGTGAACGGCGCGGAGCCGGACACGGTGAAGATGGCGCTGCCGCCAGGAACTATCGTCTCGGCACCCGTCACCGAGGCGTCAGGTGCCTCGGGGTCTGACTCGGGCTCGCCGTTGTGAACGATGCCGAACACGTCTTCGGCGGTGACTCCGGTGACGATGCTCTGAACGTTGGGAGGCGTCTGCGGTTGCGAGCAGGCCGCGAGGGCCAGGAGCAGCGCGGCGAGTACCAGGCCGATAGCCGTGTACCGCACGGCAGAGGGGCGTCGTTGGGTGGTCATCTGAACCTCGTCTCCTTGCTGAGAGCCTGATGCCGCCGGAGCCCAGCGGTTCCGATGCGGACCGCGCTCAGGGCGGCGGCAGTTGCGGCCAGATTCTACTCCCGTCACATGAGGGAAGCCTACGCCTCGCAGACGGGCGCTGACGCGCGTCGGACGCGGCTTTCGAACACCGGCCGAGGCGGCGTCCCAGGCACGCTCACCAGGCGCTGCCGAACGTAGAATCGCGGCAGTGAAGCGCTCCGACCTCCCGGTCCTGCCCACCGGGCCCGGCTGTTACCTGTTCACCGATCCCAGCGGCAAGGTCGTCTACGTCGGCAAGGCCGTCAACCTGCGCAGCCGCGTGCGCAGCTACTTCGGCCGCCACGCCGGTCAGAAGGAGCGGCACCTGACGCGCGACGCCGCCGGGGTCGAGTTCATCGTCGTCAAGGACGAGGTCGAGGCGCTGATCCTCGAGTCGAACCTGATCAAGCGCCACAAGCCGCACTACAACGTCCAGCTCAAGGACGACAAGAGCTACCCGTTCCTGAAGCTGACGAAGGAGGAGTACCCGACGCTGATCATGACGCGGCGCGTCGAGAGGGACGGGGCCACCTACTTCGGCCCGTATCCCAGCGCCGGCTCGGTCAGGCGCGTGCTCGACCTGGTCTACAGCACGTTCAAGCTGCGCAAGAACTCGGGCGTGCCGCTCGCCGCGCGCAAGCGACCGTGCCTGCGCTTCCACATGGGCCGCTGCCACGCCCCTTGCGCCTTCGAGGTCGACCGTGCCGAGTATGCCCGCGTGGTGCGCGAGGTGAAGGCCTTCCTCGAAGGGCGCGTCGGCGCCGTCATCGACGATCTGAGGTCGGAGATGCTCGCCGCCGCCGCGAGGCAGGACTTCGAGCTCGCCGGTACCTATCGGGACAGGCTCGACGCGCTCACCCGCCTGACGGGCTACGACGCCAGCGTGGTGCAGTCGAGCGGCGGAGACCTCGACTTCCTCGGGCTCGCCAAGGCCGGCAACTTCGCGATGGTGCAGCTGTTCCAGATGCGCTCCGGACGCGTCATCGGCCGCGACAAGCGCTTCCTGACGCAGGCGGCGGAGGCGTCCGACGCCGAGGTGCTGGAGCGCATGATGGCCGACTACTACGGCCAGGCCACCCAGCTGCCGCCGCTCGTGCTGGTGCCGGAGACGGCGGAGCTCGACGTCGGCACCTGGGAGCGTTTCCTCAGCGGCAGGGCGGGCCGCAAGGTGAGGATCACGAGCCCTCAGCGCGGCGACAAGGTCGAGCTGATGGAGATGGCGAGACGCAACGCCGTCACCGGCGTCGATGCCGAGATCGCGCTGCTGGAGCGCCGCGGCGAGACGCCGGGGGTCAAGGAGCTGCAGCAGCTGCTCGGGCTCGAGTCGCCGCCGTGGCGCATCGAGGGCTTCGACATCTCCAACCTGATGGGCGAGCACACGGTGGCCAGCATCGTCGCGTTCGAGGGCGGCAGGGCCAAGCGCAGCGACTACCGCAAGCTCAGGATCCGCGACGCGCGCGCTTCCGACGACTTCTTCGCCATGCGCCAGGCAGTGCTGAGGCGCTTCACCGGCTCCCTCGCCGACACGCTGCCGCAGCCAGACCTGCTGCTGATCGACGGCGGCAAGGGGCAGCTAGGCGTGGCGAAGAGCGCCCTGGCCGAGGCCGGTGTCGACCTGCCGCTGGTGGGCCTCGCGAAGAAGCAGGAGACGCTCATAACCGCGGACGGCGAGGAGGTGCTGGTACCGCTCAGCCACCCAGGGCTCAAGCTCCTGATCTTCGTGCGCGACGAGGCGCACCGCACCGCCGTCGGCTACAACCGCCAGCGCCGCGGCAAGGCGCTGACGCGCAGCGTCCTAGACGACGTGCCCGGCATCGGGCCCAAACGCAGGGACGCTCTGCTGGCTCACTTCTCCAGCGTCGACGAGCTGCGCAGCGCCGACGTCGATACCCTGGCAGCCGTGCCGGGCGTAGGCCGCGCTGCCGCGGAGGCGGTCAGGGAGCACTTCGCGCCGGAGGCGAAGGCTCCGTAGCGCTGACCCTCGACTCGCTCTGCCGCGCCTCCGCCCAGGACGCTCGCGACAGCTCCATGTGAACGTCGATGCGCCCGGAGGTCTCGACCCGCCGCCTCACCTCGATGAACCCGACCTTCTTGAAGGCGCGTTGCGCCCGCTCGTTGTCTCCGAACGTGTTGAGCGTGACCGTCTCCAACCCGAGCACGCCGAACGCGTAGCCGAGCAGCGCCCTGATCGCCTCGGGGCCGTAGCCGCACGACCAGTGGCTGCGCTCGCCGATGATGATCCCGAGGGTGGCGCGGCGGCCGCGCAGGTCGTAGAGCTCGGTCGTGCCGATGAACTCGTCGTGCTCGTCGAAGATGCCGAAGGTCGCGCGGTCGATGCGGCGCGAGTCGGTGCGCAGCAGGCGCTTGAGCAGCCACAGCGGCATCCGGTTCGGCGGGGTGCCGTTGAGGTGAGCTATCTCGGGGTCGCGGAAATGGCTCTGCAGCCGTCTCCAATCCGACTCCGAGAACTCATCGAGCGGCCTGAGCGTCACTCGGCCGAACGCCGGTCTCATACATTCGAGTCTACTCCGATGGCAACGAGCCTCTACCGTCCGCCTCACAAGCCGCGGACCTGAGTTCTCGTGGCCGCGGCTATACTTCCCGTTGCTAGCAGGCGACAGCCGCGGTCCTTCGGCGGTCCGTCCAGTCCCGAGCCGCTTGGCGCGAGAGGAGCCACATGTCAGCCAGCGACAACCGTGCCAGCGTCGTCGTGGAGGACTTCCAGGACAAGTTCAAGGCGCTGAGAGGCACGATCTCGACAGTCATCCTCGGGCAGGAGCGGGTCATCGGCGAGCTGCTGGTCGCCGCTCTGGCACGAGGCCACGTGCTCATCGAGGGCGTGCCGGGCCTGGGCAAGACGCGGCTGGTCCGCGCGTTCGCCGAGGCGACCGAGCTCGACTTCGCGCGCATCCAGTTCACGCCCGACCTGATGCCTGCCGACGTCACCGGCACCACCGTGTTCATCGAGGCCGAGGGCCAGCACCGCTTCGAGTTCCAGCCCGGGCCGGTCTTCACCAACGTGCTGCTCGCCGACGAGATCAACCGCGCCACGCCCAAGACGCAGTCGGCGCTGCTCGAGGCGATGCAGGAGCGCGCGGTCACCGTCTCCGGCGTGAGGCACGCGTTGGCGCAGCCGTTCATGGTCCTCGCCACCCAGAACCCGCTCGAGATGGAGGGCACCTACCCGCTGCCCGAGGCTCAGCTCGACCGGTTCCTGTTCAAGATCAGGATCGACAGGCCCGACGCCGAGACGCTGCGGCGCATCCTGGCGGTCACCACCGGCGAGCGCGAGGCCGTGGCCGAGCGCATCTTCAGCCGCGACGAGCTGCTCGAGCTGCAGCGCATGCTGCGCGCCGTGCCGATCGCCGACGCCGCGCTCGAGTACATCGTCAAGCTCGTCGAGGCGACGCACGCCCACCCGCTCGTCCGGCTCGGCGCAAGCCCGCGCGGAGCGCAGGCCATCGCCCTCGCCGCCAAGGGGTACGCGCTGGCCGCGGGCCGCCCCAACGTCGAGTACGACGACTTGCGGCAGGCCGTGCTCCCGGCGCTCCGGCACCGGCTGCTGCTCAGCTTCGAGGCCGAGGTCGAGGGCGCCGACCCGGACCAGGTGCTTTCAGAGGTGATAGCCAAGGTCGACAGACCGCGGTGAGCTCCAGCGCATGATCTCCAGCCGCAGCCGCGCCATGCTCGACAGGTACGCGCTGGCGTCGCGCTCGCTCAGCCGGCTCACGGGCGAGCGCAGCAGCACCGAGGCCGGTCAGAGCGTCGAGTTCCACGACTTCAGGCCGTACCAGCCCGGTGACGAGCTGCGCTACGTCGACTGGCGCGTCTACGCCCGCAGCGGGCGGCTCTACACCCGCCTCTACCAGGCCGAGCGCGCCGTGCAGCTCCACCTGGTGCTGGACACGAGCGCGAGCATGGGTCTGGGCCGCAAGGCGCGCTTCGCGCGCGTCCTCGTCCAGCTCCTGAGCTACGTCGCGCAGCGCGACGCTCCCACGCAGCTTCACCTGCTAGATGGCACCAGCAGCCGCCGCGCGCAGGGCCTGGCAGGCATGCGCGAGACCTGGCGCTTCGTCGAGGAGGCGAAGGTCTTGAGCGGCCCGGGCGCCGGTCCGGTCAGCAGCCTGAAGCGCTTCGCCCTCTCACTGCCGTCGGTAAGGGGCACGGCGCTGGCGCTCGTCGTCTCCGACCTGCTCGAGGACGCGCCTCTGCAGCCGGCGCTGGCGGCCCTCAGGGCAAGGGGCATGGACGCCGGGTTCGTCCAGCTACTCTCCGAGGACGACCTCGAGCCGCAGCTCGGCAGCTTCGAGCTTCACGACGTCGAGACGGGCGAACGCCTGCCGGTCGGCCCCGAGGACGTGGCGGCCTACCGCGAGGAGGCTTCGGCCTTCGTGAGGCGGACGCGCTCGGCGATACTCAAGGCCGGCTTCCGCCACCTGCTGCTCAAGCTGCCGCGCGAGGACGCGGGCGGCGACGTCGAGCGCGATGCCTTCGCCGCGCTCGTCAGGGAGGCTCTGCTGGTCAAGCGCTGAGCGCCGCGCACCTAGTGGTGGATTCGCTCGCCCGCGGCGTCAGAGGCTGGCTAGCATCGAGCGCGGTGGGGATCATCGGGTCCAAGCTTGAGGACGGGCTGCAGGTCATCCGCGAGCTCGAGCGCGGCGTCTCGTCGCGCGTCTACCTCGCCAGCGACGGCAAGCGGCTCAAGGCGCTGAAGCTCTTCAAGCCGGAGAACCTCCGCCGCGCGCAGCGCGAGCTGCTCTTCGGCCAGGGGCTCGACCACCCGCACCTCAACCCTGTCGAGAGAGACCTGACGCTGGCGGACCAGCCGGGCGTGCTGATGCCGCTGGCGCCGGGCCGGCGCCTGACGGTGTGGCGCGAGGGGAGGTCCGTCGGCGAGGTGCTCGAATCCCTGGCCGGTGTGGCCGACGCTCTCGCCTACCTCCACGAGCGCGGCATCGTTCACCGCGACGTCAAGCCCGAGAACATCCTCGTCGACGACTCTGGTCATGCGCGGCTGCTCGACTTCGACCTGGCCGCGCGCGTCGGCGACCAGGCGGACGCCGCTCTGGCCGGCACCATCGCCTACCTGAGCCCCGAGCTCGCGCTGGGTGGCGTGCCCGCCTTCGCGAACGACCTCTACTCGCTCGGCGCCCTTCTCTACCAGGCGTTGACGGGCCAGGTGCCGTTCACCGGCTCGGCCGCCGAGGTGATGAGCGCGCACGGCCGCGAGACGCCCCCGCCGCCGTCCGAGATCGACGCGCGGCTGGCGCGTTACGACCCCCTCGTCATGAGCCTGCTGGCCAAGGACCCTGACGCGAGGCCTCCCGCGACCGCGGTGGCGCAGACGCTGGCCCGACTCGCTCTGACGTCTCGTGCCGGCCGCGTATGATTGAAGTGTGACCGACAGGTTGGCTCTCCTGGCGATCGCGGTCCTGACGCTGATCGCTGTCGCGGTGGCTCCGTGGGCTGCCTACAACCGCGAGACAGGCGCTCGCAGCGCGGTCGTGCTGCTGCCCGAGCGGCACTACGACTTCACCGGCCGCACCGCTCCCATCGAGATCCCCGGCCAAGGGGTCGTGCTGGCCTTGACGTTGCTGGGCGCCGCCGGCGTAGCGGCCGCTGCCGCGGCTCCTGCGCGCACGCGGCAGATCGCGTGGCTGGGGCTCGGCGCGCTGCTGATCGGGATCACCGCCTGGGGTTACGCGCGCTTCAACGCCTCGGTCGTCGATGCTCGCATCGGCGCGTTCGAGGCCGAGGTGACTGCAGCCATCGCTGCCGCGCGTCCCAACGTCGACGTCGAGAGGTTGGGCCTAGCGCTCGATGGAGCGCGTGAGCGCAGCCTCGACGAGAACATCGCGGCCGCCCGTGCCGGCGGCCTGGTGGTAAGGCGGCTGCCGTACACGAACTCGGGCTTCGGCCCGGCCGCGTTCTTCGCCATCGTCACCGGCGTGCTCGCTCTGCTGTTCGGCGCCAAGGTCTGGCCGCGCGCCGCTCGGGCCATCGACGGCACCATCAGGGCCGCCGCCGTGCCCGCCATCTCGATCGTGCTCGCGCTGCTCGCTGCCGCGATCGTGATACTCGCCCTGCAGCCGACCCCGGTCGGAGCCGGCATCGACATGTCCTCGGCCTTCACGAGGTTCGTAGGGCGCATCGACACCCTGTGGCACGCGTACTACACGATGTTCCACGACTCGCTCGGCACCGTGAACGGCTTCGCCGAGTCGCTGAAGATCGCAACGCCGCTGATCTTCACCGGCCTCGCCGTGGGTTTCAGCTTCCAGGCGGGCCTGTTCAACATCGGCGCCCCCGGGCAGATGGTGATGGGCGCGATCTTCGCGATGCTCGCGGCGCTCTACATCCCCGGCCCGAAGGTGATCGTGCTGCCGCTCGCGATCCTCTCGGCGGCGTTGGGTGGGGCGCTGTGGGGCGGCCTCGCCGGCTGGCTCAAGGCGCGCTTCGGCGCCAACGAGGTCATCAACACGATCCTGCTGAACTTCGTGGCGGCCTCGGTGATGCTGTTCATCCTCTCGGCGGGCAACGTGTTC
Organism: uncultured bacterium; assembly: GCA_964473205.1. Classification (GTDB taxonomy): domain Bacteria; phylum Deinococcota; class Deinococci; order Deinococcales; family Trueperaceae; genus CAYMRL01. The sequence continues at coordinate 11,853 of CAYYOK010000003.1, forward strand.
GCCGCGGCGGCGGTTCGGATCATCGTCGTGATCGTCTCGTTCGCCGTGGCCGCGCTGGTGCTGATGCTGGTGCCGCCTGTCAGGCGCGCGGTCGGGCGGGCGCCGAGGGCCGTGTTCGCCGGCTTCGCCGTGCTGCTGCTGGCCGGCTGCGTCGTCGCCGGGCTGCCGCGCGCCGGCGACGCTCCCGTGACGCTGCGCATGCCGTTCAAGGTGCCCGGCAACGAGCCGAAGTCGCGCGAGCTGAACGTGCAGGCGCGCCTGCCCCAGCTTCCAGCCATGGTCGGCATCGACCTGAGGGCGAACCCAGGCGTCAACGTCGTGCGCATCGACTACGCCAGGCTGATCGCGCCGCTGGCCGCTCTCGCCGCCCTCGCGCTGCTCGGCCGCTGGCGCGCCTTCCGCGGCTGGCCCGCGCGCGTCCTCGGCGCGGTCGGGGTCGGCGTCGTCGTCTACCTGCTCGGCATGCTGTTCCAGCTCACCGCCGTGCCCACCGCGATCCCGCCGACGAAGCTGAACCTGTCGTTCCTGCTGGCGCTGGCGGCGGCGGTGCTCGTCTACGTGCTGCTGTTCCGCACCCGCTGGGGCTACGAGCTGCGCGCCGTCGGGCTGGCGCCGCGGGCCGCCGAGTACGGCGGCGCCAACATCGCCCGCAACACGTTCATGGCGATGGCGATAAGCGGCGGCCTGGCCGGCCTCAGCGCCACCCACTACGTGCTCGGCGGCGCGCTCGAGGACTACGCGCTGCGCCAGTCGATGCCGACCAGCGACGGGTTCGAGGGCATAGCCGTCACCCTGCTCGCCGCCAACAACCCGTTCGGCACGGTCTTGGCCGCGTTCCTGTTCGGCGTGCTGAAGTACGGCGGCTCGGTGCTGAACATCACCTTCCCCGACCTCACGCGTGACGTCGTCAGCATGATCCTCGCCCTCGTCGTCCTGTTCATCGCGGCCCGCGGCTTCATGCGCATCAAGGCCGCCCCAGTGACCGCCAAGGCCGCCGCAGAGGAAGCCAAGGAAGCCGTAGGGGGAGTCTGAGCATGGACCAAGTCGTACTCCTCGCACTGGCTTCGTCGATGATCCGCGCGACGACGCCTCTGCTCTTTGCGGCGCTCGGCGGCCTCTTCAGCGAGCGCTCCGGTGTCGTCAACATCGCCCTCGAGGGCATCATCCTGTTCGGCGCGATGGCAGCGGCCATCACGACGCAGCTGGTCGAGGCGCCTTTCCTGCGCGAGAACCCCGTCGCCGTCGTGTGGTTCGCTCCGTGGCTGGGAGTCCTCGCCGCCATGGGCATGGGCGGGCTCATCGGCTGGATCCACGCCGTCGTCTCGATCCGCTACCGCGCCGACCAGATCATCTCCGGCACCGCGATCAACCTCATGGCGATCGGCATCCCGGCCGTCGTGCTGTTCGGGCTCTACGGCAACACCGCGACCTCGACCCCGGTGCGCAACAGGCTGCCGATGTGGCAGCTCTTCGGCATCGACGGCCTCTCGTTCTCGCCGCTCGTCTACCTCGCGTTCCTGCTGGTGCCGGTCGTGTGGTTCGTCGTGTTCCGCACGCCGTTCGGCCTCAGGCTGCGCGCCGTCGGGGAGCATCCAGAGGCCGCCGACTCCCTCGGCGTCAACGTCTTCCGCATGCGCTACGCCGGCGTGATCCTCTCCGGCGTGCTGGCCGGGCTCGGCGGCGCCTACCTGTCGATCGGCAACCTCAACCAGTTCATCTCGGAGATGTCGGGCGGTCGCGGTTTCATCGCGCTCGCGGCGCTGATCTTCGGCAAGTGGCATCCGCTCGGCGTGCTCGGAGCGACGCTGCTGTTCGGCGCCTTCCAGGCCACCGAGGTGCTGCTGGGCGGAGGCCAGCTGGTGCCGCCGACGGTCGTTCAGAGCCTGCCGTACCTGCTGACGATGATGGTGCTGGCGGGGTTCGTGGGCCGCTCGATCGCGCCCAAGGCCATCGGTAAGCCGTTCGTCAAGTAGGTCGACTGGCCGCGGGAGCGGGCCATGGTGGTGAGAAGTGAGGTGTTCCAAGCCGTGAAGACCGGATCGTCGGGACCGCTAGCTACGCCTGGTCCTGCGTTCGACCGCCGCGCAGGCATCCTCCTGCACCCGACCAGCCTGCCCGGCGCCAACGGGATCGGCGAGCTCGGGGCCGAGGCCAGAGCCTGGGTCGACTTCCTCGCGTCCGCCGGTATGCGGCTGTGGCAGGTGATGCCCCTGGGACCCACCGGTTACGGCGACAGCCCCTATCAGTGCTTCAGCTCGTTCGCTGGCAACCCGTACCTGATCGACCTCGACGCGCTGGTCGAGGCCGGCTGGCTCGAGACGGCGGAGCTCACGCCACTGCGGATCTTGCCCGTGTCGGCCGTCGACTTCGGCGCCGTGATACCGGTGAAGCTCGACCTGCTGAGCCGCGCCGCCGAGCGGTTCGCGCACGGCGCCTCGGCCGAGCAGCGAGCGGCGCTCTCGGCTTTCCGCGCCGAGCACGCCGCATGGCTCGACGACTTCGCGCTGTTCATGGCGCTCAAGGGCTCCCAGGGCGGCAGGGCGTGGGGCGAGTGGCCCGCCCCGTTGCGCGACAGGCAGCCGGACGCGCTCGAGCGCGCGCGGCAGGAGCTGGCCGCCGACATCGACAGGATCGCGCTGTGGCAGCACTGGTTCTTCCGGCAGTGGGGCGCGCTCAAGGAGCACGCGTCTCGCAAGGGCGTGAGCGTCGTCGGCGACGTGCCGATCTTCGTGTCGCTCGACTCGGCGGACGCCTGGGGCAACCGCGAGCTGTTCTTCTTGGATGGCGAGGGTCGGCCGACGGTGATCGCCGGCGTGCCGCCCGACTACTTCTCGGAGACGGGCCAGCGCTGGGGCAACCCGCTCTACCGCTGGGACGTGCTGGCGGCGCGCGGCTTCGACTGGTGGACCTCGCGCGTCAGGGCGGCTCTGGAGGTCGTCGACCTGCTGCGCATCGACCACTTCCGCGGCTTCGCGGCGTACTGGGAGATCCCGGCCAGCGAGCCGACCGCGATCAGGGGCCGCTGGGTCGAGGGCCCCGGCCAGGCGCTGTTCGACGCGCTGAGCGCGGCACTGGGAGAGCTGCCGCTGATCGCCGAGGACCTCGGGGTCATCACGCCGGACGTCGAGGAGCTGCGCGACGCCAACGGCCTGCCGGGCATGAAGGTGCTGCAGTTCGCGTTCGGCGGTGGACCCGACGACCCTTACCTGCCCCACAACTACCCTCGCAACGCCGTCGTCTACACCGGCACCCACGACAACGACACGACGCGCGGCTGGTACGCCGCGGCTCCGGAGCGCGAGCGCGACTTCGTACGCCGCTACCTCGCCAGGGGCGACGAGCGCGTCTCCTGGGACCTGATCAGGCTGGCGCTGGCCTCGACCGCCGACCTCGCGATCGTGCCGCTGCAGGACGTGCTCGACCTCGGGCCGGAGGCGCGCATGAACACCCCCGGGGTGGCCGCCGGCAACTGGTCGTGGCGTTTCCGCTGGGAGGACGTGCCGGGCTGGGTGGCGCCGGAGCTCGCCAAGATGGCCGAGGTGTACGGGCGGCTGCCGTCCGACGGGCCCGTCGACACGGCCTACCGGCAGTCGAGCACCTAGGCTCGCCCTCACAGCGGCCGTACGCGCCGCGCGCGACGGGCCGGCGTAGGGCTCGGGCTACCCCTTCACCGCACCAGCGGTGAGCCCGGCGATGAACTGCCGCGACATCAGCAGGTAGATCACCAGCAGCGGCAGGCTGGCCAGGAGCATGCCGGAGAACACCAGGCTCCAGTCGATGAGGTGCTGGCCGAAGAAGATCTGCATGCCGAGCGGGATCGTGCGCCAGGTGGGGCTGGGCAGGAACAGCAGCGGGAAGAAGAAGTCGTTCCACCACGGCACGACGTTGACGATCACGACCGTCGCCAGCCCCGGCCTCACCAGCGGCAGCATGATGCGCCAGAAGATCTGCTGCTCGCTGCAGCCGTCGATCCGCGCGGCGTCCTCGAGCTCGCGCGGCAGGTTGCGGAAGAAGACGCTCAGCAGGAAGACCGACATCGGCATGCCGGAAGCGGCGTAGGTGAGTATCAGCGCGAACGGCGTGTCGATCAGGCCGAGGTCGCGCATCAGTATGTACAGCGGCAGGATGCCGAGCCGGATCGGGATCATGATGCCGGCGAGGAAGAACAGGAACAGCACGCCTCTGAGCCGGAACGAGTAGCGCGCCAGCGCGTACGCGGCCGGGGCCGCCGTGACGAGCAGCAGTAGGGCGGAGGCGCCGGTGATCAGCAGGCTGTTGCGCAGGTAGAGGCCGAAGTTGGCCCTCGCCCACACGGCCTTGAAACCAGCCAGGCTCCAGTCCTGCGGGAGCCCGAGCGGGTTGCGGAAGATCTCCGGCGTCGTCTTGAAGGCGGTGAGGAGCATCAGCGCCACCGGGTAGAGGAAGACCGCCGCCAACGCGGCCAGGACGAGGTAGACGAGGAGCCTCGACCACGCGCGGTCGCCTGCTCCGGCCGTCATCATGAGCGCTCTCCCGCGGTCGGGTCGCCGGCTTCTGGCAGCGAGGAGGCGGCCATCAGTACTCCGTCTGGCTGCGCGTGGTGAAACGCACGCCGAAGGCCGAGGCGATGCCGATGATGACGAGCATCAGCACCCCGATCGCGGCCGCGATGCCGATCTGGCCGGGCTCGCCGCCGGTTGTCGGGTCGCCGAAGGCGGTCCGGTAGAAGAACGTCGCGAGCAGGTCGGTCGCGTAGCTCGGGGCGCCGGAGGCGCCCTGCATCACGAACACCAGCTCGAAGGCGTTGAAGTCCCAGATGAAGGTCAGGATCGTGACCATCGCGATGCTGGGCAGCAGCAGCGGCAGCGTGACGTACCTGAACGTCGTCCAGGCTCCCGCGCCGTCCACCACGGCCGCCTCCTCGAACTCCTTCGGGATGGCCTGTATCGCTGCGAGGTAGACGAGGATCGGGAAGCCGAGCCAGGCCCAGCCGTTGACGAGGATCACGGTGACCAGCGCGGTGTCGCTCTGGCCCAGCCAGGGCTGAACCCACTCGCCGAGCCCGAGGCGCCGGAGGGCCTGCGGGACGGCGCCCCAGGTCGGGTTGAGCATCATGCGCCAGAGGAAGCCGACGACCACCAGAGACAGCGTGTGCGGCAGGAAGTAGGCGGCCTGGAAGAAGGCGAAGCCGCGCAGCTTGCGGGCCAGCAGCACGGCGACGAAGAGCCCGAGCGTGGTCTGGATCAGGAACGTGATGCCGAAGAAGACGGCGTTGTGGCCGAGCGCGCTGAAGAAGCGCTCCTGGTACGGCCAGCGGGTCAGCACCGTGACGAAGTTCTGGATGCCGGCGAAGCCGCGCCTGATGAAGCCGTCCCACTCGAAGACGCTGTAGGTCAGCGAGGAGATCAGCGGGTAGGCCATGAACGCCCCGTAGATGAGCAGCGCTGGCAACAGGAAGATCAGCAGGTGGCCGTTCTGCGACCACCACCTTCTCGTTCGGCTCACTTTGCCTCCTCGGCGGCTCCTAGCCGGCTAACGCGTGGCCTCGACCCGCCAGCCCGAAGGCCTTGTGCTCGCTGGCGCGTAGCTCCAGTGCCCGCTGGCCCGGAACTCTAGCGCATGCGCCCGGCTTTCGACCGGGCGCACACGCAGGCTCAACGCAGGTTCCTGCCGACTACTGGAAGTCGTACCACTCGGCGACGCCGCGCTGGATGTTGGTCACTGCATCGGCGACGGTCTTGTCGCCGGCCATGACGGCCTGCATCTCGTTCTGCAGCAGCGTCGAGCCGCTCGGCTGGCCGAAGCGGAAGGCCGTCAGCATCAGGTAGGGCGTGCCGATGTCGTTCATCAGGTCGACGATGCCGGCGAGCGCCTCGCTGGTCGGGGTGACGCCGGGCACCGCCGAGATCTGACGCAGCTCGTCGGAGAACATCTGGCCGTACTCCTGCGAGGCGAGGAACTCGATGAAGCGCAGGGCGGCTTCCTGGTTGGGGCTGGCGGCGTTGATGCCGTAGGAGCCGTCGACGTAGTAGGAGATGCCGGCGCTGCCGGCGCTGGCGCTGGGAACGGGGAAGGCGCCGACGCGCAGGCTGGGGTTGAGCTGCGCCAGGGTGCCGAGCTCGTAGGAGCCGCCGATCAGCATGCCGGCCTGCTCGTAGGCGAACAGGGACTGCATGTCGGTGTACGAGACGCCCATGTAGTTCTCGGCGAGGTACGGCTGCATGGCGACCATCTGCTCGAGGGCTGCCGTGAAGCGCGCGTCGGTGAAGTCGGCGTTGCCGCCGGTGATGTCGTTGAAGAAGGCGGTGCCGCCGTAGTAGGAGGGGCCCACGCCGCCGAACAGGGTCTCGAGTGTCCACGGCTCGAGCGCGCCGTTGGCCAGGGCGTTGACGCCGGAGGCCTTGAGGGCGTCGCCGACGGCCTGGAACTCGGCCCAGGTCGTGGGCACGCTGAGGCCGAGGCGCTCGAACATGCCGACGTTGTAGAGCACCTGCACGGTCTGGAGCGCGAACGGCACGCCGTAGACGCCGCCGTCGGCGCGGTTGGTGGCGCCGAGCAGGATGCCGGGGTCGAAGCCGGCCAGGGCGGGCACCTTGTCGTCGAGGCGCACGATCAGGCCGGCCTGGGCCAGCGGCTCCATGCCGCCGTAGGCGCGCAGGTGGACGATGTCCGGCCCGCCGCCTCCCTGCAGCGCCGTGGCGAGGATGGTGTTGTACTCGGTGTTGAGGTACGGGGTGAAGGTGACGTTGATGTCGGGGTTCTGGGCGTGGAACGCGGCGATGAACTTCTCGTAGGCTGCCACGTCCTCGGTGCGCCAGCTCCAGAACGTCAGGTTTGTCTGCGCCACGGCGCTGGCGGTCAGCGCCAAGGCGACGGCCAGGGCGAGCGAACGGAACGACTTCGTCATCTGTGCCTCCATCTCGATGTGCCGGGCGCGAGCCCGGCGACCTGCACGGCTACGACCTGCTGGCTTACGTACCAATCATATACCACTTGGCGCTCAGCGGGTCGGGTTCTGAAGACGCCGGCGGCCTAGGTCCTGAAGATCACGTTCTCGCGCCTGAAGTTGCGCAGGGCGAACAGCAGGAAGACGACGACCAGCGCGAGCATGCTCAGCCAGGTGGTGGCGATGGCGCTGGTCGAGGCGTTGCCCTTGATCGCCTCGTCCATCAGCACCAGCACGTTGACGACGGGTATGCGGTAGATGAGGTCGCCGCCGCCGATCAGGTCCCTGAACTGCAGGAACAGGATCGGCAGGATGAACACGAAGGAGAGGGGAGCGATGTAGCTCTGCGCCTCCTTGAACGACCTCGCGAACATGGCGATGGCGAGGAGCAGAGCGGCCACGGCCGCCGCGAGCAGCACCGCGCTGACGGTCAGCAGGCCGAGCGAGCCGATGCTCAAGGAGAGCGCGCCGCCCATGACCTGCACCATCATCTCGGCCTGCTCGCCCATGCGCGGCATGAACACGCTGCGCACCAGCAAGCCGCCGAGCAGGTAGCCGACTATCGCCATGAACGCGGCCGACAGGCCGAAGGTCAGGGTGGCGAGGAACTTGCCCATCACCGCCTCGGCGCGCCGGATCGGGGTGACGAGCAGCACCTCCATCGTGCCGCGCTCCTTCTCGCCCGCCGTCGCGTCGATGGCCGTCATCTGACCGCCGGTCAACGTCCAGATGGCGATGAAGAACGGGATCAGCCACGAGAGCTGCCCGCCCGCGCGCTCGGCCGCGCTGCTCGCGTCCACGACCTGGACGCTCACCGGGGTGAGCACGCTCGGATCGAGACCGGCGGCGCTCAGCCTCTGCGCCACCACCGCCTGCTGGTAGGCCGCGACGGCCTGCTGCACCTTGCCGGAGTTCAGCTCGCTGCGCATGTTGCCGACCTTGGTGGCCAGCTCTATCGAGCCGGCGCCGCCCGCCGACAGCGCTTCCGCGAAGCCGGCCGGCACCGTTATGGCCGCGACCACGTCGTCGGCCTGCACGGCCGCGATCGGATCGTCGACCGGAACCAGCCTGACGTTCTGAGCCTCAAGCATGGCGAGCAGCTCCTGCGGCACGTTCGCCTGGCCCAGGACGCCTACCTCGGTGACCGTCTCGGCCTCGCGCTGGAACAGGCCACCGAGCAGGAACGGCATCCCGAGCATCATCAGCGGGAGCATCAGGAGCGGGATCAGCAGGTTGGAGATGATGGCGCGCTGGTCGCGCAGCGTCGAGAGGATCTCCTTCTTGGCTATCAGCCAGATCTTGTCGGGTCTCATGCCGCCACCCCTTCATCGTGCCGCAGGCCGTGGCGCGCGACCAGCCGGAAGAAGGCGTCCTCGAGGTTGCTGCCGCCGGCGCTGGCGGTGATCTCGGCGACGCTGCCCTCGGCGACCTTCGAGCCGCCGTAGATGATGCAGGCGCGGTCGCAGAGCTCCTCGACCTCGCTCATGACGTGAGTCGAGTAGACGACCGCGCGGTTCTCGCTGGGGTACGCCTTGACGAAGTCGACGACGGCGCGCCTGGCGACGACGTCGAGCCCGACCGTCGCCTCGTCGAAGAAGATCACCGGCGGATCGTGCAGCACCGCGCGCGCGATCACCACCTTCTGCTTCATGCCCGTCGAGAAGCCGCCCGCGCGGCGCTTGAGCGTCTCGCCGAGCTGCAGCAGGTCGTCGAGCTCGGCGATGCGGCGGCGGATGGCGGCATGGCTCATGCCGTAGAGCCGGCCGAAGTACTCGAGGATCTCCGCGCCGGTGAGCCTGTCGTACAGGCCCATCCCGCCGTTGACGACGCCTATCGAGGCGCGCACGGCCTCGGGCTGCTTCACGATGTCGTTGCCGGCGACGGTAGCGCTGCCGCCGTCAGGGGCGAGCAGCGTGGCGAGGATCCTGAGCGTCGTCGTCTTGCCCGCGCCGTTGGGGCCGAGCAGTCCGTACACCTCGCCTGCCGCCACGTCGAAGCCGAGCTGCTTGACGGCTTGAACCTTGTCGAACGATTTCTCCAGGCCGCTTACGTGAATCATCCTGGTCCTTCCCCGCGCGTCCCATCCGGATGCGGACGGGACCTCGGGAGCATCGTACCAGGGGCTATCATCGTGCCATGAGCGAGCGCGAGCACGCCGCCCTGGACGGCTACCAGCTCATCCCGCGAGTCCTGCACGAGGTCGAGACGGCCGACACCGCCGCCTACCTGCTGGGGCGGCGCCTGGAGGCGCCGCTGGTCGAGCGGGTCAGGACCAGGGGAGCCTCCGACGACGGCCTCGTCTTCGTCGACGCCGACGAGCTGCTGGAGCGGCCGACGGGAGATGGAGCCGGCAACGCCATCGCCGTCCTCGGCCCGCGCCGCATGGCCGAGCTGGTGCCGGCGGTCAAGCGGCTGGTGGAGCTGTCCCCGGCCGCCATCGCGCTCGATCTCGCACCCCTGGCGGACAGCCCGCCGTTCGGGCAGGTCGAGTGGCGGCCGCGCACCCGCGAGGACTTAGCCGAGCTGCGCGCCGCCGCCGGCGGGCCGCTGTGGCTCTTCGGCGTGGCCAGCGCCGCAGATGCCGAGGTCGCGGCCGAGGCCGGCGTCGACGGGATCGTCGTCGGGTCCCAGGTAGGCCGGCGGCTGGGATCGCCCGCGTGCATCGACGTCATGCCGGAGGTCATCGACGCCGTTGCCGGCATGCTCACGATCGCCAGTGGCGGCCCGGTGCGCGACGGCATGGACGTGCTGCGCTACCTGGCGGTCGGTGCGGAGGCCGTGGTCGTGGCCGACGGTCGCCCGCTGGACGCCCTCAGGGTCGAGCTCGAGTACGCGATGCGCCTCACCGGCTGCGCGAGCCTCGCCGACGTCGGCTACGACATCTTGTTCGCGCCGCTGTTCGAGGAGCCGTGATGGTTCCAGTCTCGGTAGGCCCCTGGGCTGCTCCGGGGAGCCCAGCCCTGTGATAGCCCTCATCGAAGGCGAGGTCCGCGACGTACGCGAAGCCAGCGTCGTCGTCCAGGCCGGCGCGTTCGGGATCGAGGCTTTCGCGCCGGCATCGACGCTGTCGCGCTGCGTCAAGGGCTCCTTCGTCACGCTCCACACGCACTTCCTGGTGCGCGAGGAGCAGCCGGTGCTGTACGGCTTCCACGAGGCCGACCAGCTCCTGGTCTTCAGGCGCCTGCTCGAGGTCGGCGGCGTAGGTCCCAAGGTCGCTCTCGGCGTGCTGTCGACGCTGACGCCGGCGCTGATCGCCGCGGCGGTCGACAACGGCGACGCGGGGCTGCTCACCAGCGCGCCCGGGGTCGGCAAGCGGACGGCCGAGCGCATCGTGCTGGAGCTGAAAGGGCGCCTGCCCGAGGAGCTGCTGGCGGGGACGGGGCCCGTGGCCACCCGCGCCTCGCGCCTGGTGGCGCCGGCCGCTCAGGACGCCATAGATGCTCTGCTGGCCCTCGGTTACCGCGAGGGTCAGGTCAGAGGGCTGGTGGCTGAGCTGGCCGCCAAGGAGCCGGACGAGAGCGCCGAGTCGCTGATACGGCGGGCGTTGGCGCGGCTCAGGTAGAGCGTCCCGAGCGCCCTGTCGGAAGCTCCTTAAGCCGCGATGCCCCCAGCCAACGCCTCCATGGGCGCCACGCAGGGGATGCCGAACGCGCTTCCGACCCCTTCGTAGGTGAGCAGGCCGGCGTGCGTGTTGAGGCCTAGCAGCAGCGCGGGATCGGCGAGGAGCGCGCGCGTCGGGTCGGCGGCGAGCTTCAGCGCGTACGGCAGGGTCTGGTTCGACAGCGCCTTGGTGCTGGTGTTCGGCACCGCGCCAGGCATGTTCGCCACGCCGTAGTGCACGACGCCGTCGACGACGTAGGTCGGCTCGGCGTGGGTGGTGGCCTTGATCGTCTCGATGCAGCCGCCCTGGTCGACGGCGACGTCGACGATGACCGAGCCCTTCTTCATGATGCCGAGCATGTCGCGCGTGACGAGCCGCGGGGCGCGGGCGCCGGGGATCAGCACCGCGCCGATGAGCAGGTCGGCGGTCGCGAGCAGCTCGACGATGTTGCCGACGTTGCTGGCGCGCGTCTCGATCTGGCCGCCGAAGATGTCGTCGAGGTACTGCAGTCTGGCGTGGCTGACGTCGAGGATCGTGACCTTGGCGCCGAGCCCGAGCGCGATCTTGGCGGCGTTGGTGCCGACGGTGCCGCCGCCGAGGATGGCGACCTCGCCCTTGGACACGCCGGGGACGCCGCCGAGCAGCAGGCCGCGGCCGCCTTGCGAGCGCTCGAGGAAGTGCGCGCCGACCTGGGTGGCCATGCGCCCGGCGACCTCGCTCATCGGCGTCAGCAGCGGCAGGCTGCCGTTGGCTGTCTGCACGGTCTCGTAGGCGATGGCGGTGGTGCGAGATGCCAGCAGCGCCTCGGTGAGAGGCCGGTCGGCGGCGAGGTGGAGGTAGGTGAACAGCAGCAGGTCGCTTCTGAGGTACTGGTACTCGGACGCGACGGGCTCCTTGACCTTCATCACCAGCCGCTGGCCCCAGGCGTCGGCGGTGGAGACGATCTCGGCGCCGGCCGCGGCGTAGTCGGCATCGGAGAAGCCGGAGCCGTCGCCGGCGCTGGTCTCGACGAAGACGTTATGGCCTGCGTGCGCCAGCGCGTGAACCGCCGCCGGCGTGGCCGCCACGCGGTGCTCTAAGGTCTTGATCTCCTTGGGGATGCCGATGTTCATGACGTTCGCTCCTAAGCGCCGGGCTCTCGCGGCCCGGTGCCCGTTGTAGTGGCGGGCTTGCCGGTCGTCATCACTCTACTCTCGCCCGAGCCCGGGCGCCGCGGCGTTCTGCGCACTGGGGCGCCATCAGACGCCGCTGGGGAACACGCGCAGGAGGTCGACTCTGCCGGCGTCTCGCGCGTCCGGCTCGGCCAGCGCCACCAAGGTCCCGGCCGGGTCGACCAGCGCGCTGCGGCTTCTGAGGCGCGCCAGCTCACTGCGGCCCTGCCTGATCGCGGCGGCCTCCGCGGCGTTCAGCTCGACGATCGGGAGCCCCAGGGCGCTCAGCGCGGGCACGTCGGGCGCGGAAGCGATCTCGTCCAGCGGAGTCGCGGCCTCCAGCGAGACGTCGCCGCTGGCGGTCCTGACCAGGCCGCTCAGGTGCGCCGGCAGCCCGAGCGCGGCGCCGAGGTCGCGGGCGAAGGACCTCACGTAGGTGCCGGCCGAGACGGTCAGCTCGACGAGTGCGGTGGGATGCTCGCCGAGGGTGGGTGGCAGCTCGTTGTCCAGGATCCGCGGCAGGTCGTCCCGGCGTGGCGCGAAGGCCCTGAGCGTCAGCGACCGGTAGCTCACCGGCCTGGGCGGCGGTTCGACGGCCTCGCCGCGGCGGGCGGCCGCGTAGCTGCGCTCGCCTCCCCGCTTGATCGCGGAGTAAGCCGGCGGCGCCTGCTCGCGCAGCTCGAGGAAGGCCCCGAGCGCAGCCGCTAGCCGTTCCTCGTCGAGCCCCGAGGCGTCGGCGCTCTCCAGCACCGGACCTTCGGCGTCGAGGGTCGGCGTGCTCGCCCCGAACGAGACCCACGCCGTGTAGCTCTTGTCGTGCCCCGTCAGGTAGGGCGAGAGCTTGGTCGCCTCGCCGACGAGCAGGAGCAGCACGCCTGTCGCCAGCGGGTCCAGCGTGCCGGCGTGCCCGATCCGGCGCGTACCCAACAGGCGCCGGGCGCGCGCGACGACGTCGTGGGAGGTGAGGCCCAGCGGCTTGTCTACGCATTTGATGCCCACGGCGCTCAGGCTAGGCTAGACGTGGATCAGAAGAACAGCGCCCGCGCCCAGGGGCTGATCAGCACCGCTGCCAGCAGCCCGAAGTGGAGCGTGAGCTGCGCCAGCAGCGCCTCCAGCCCGCTGCGGCGGCGCCTGAACGCGTCGCCGAGCAGCAGCCCGAACACGAGCAGCAGCGCCACCGGGGTGCCGAGGATCAGCGCGTAGAGGCTGGCCGAGATCACCGTCGCGATGGTCCCGTCGTAACGCTTCGCCAGCGGCGGTATCAGGAACGCCCGGAAGTAGAGCTCGATCAGCGGCAGCAAGATCAGCGCAGCGACGACGAAGGGCGTGAGCTGCAGCAGGTCGAGGTAGAACCTGCCGAGGATCCCGTCGAAGGGCCGGTAGTGCAGGTAGGCCAGCGTCGCGCTGAGCATCAGCAGGCCCCAGCCGACGCCGATGAGGGGCTTCTTGGAGTCGCCGAGCAGCTTCTCGAGCGGCTCGAAGCCGTTGCCCTGTACCCTGCGCGAGACGAGCAGGGCCAGCAGCACCGCCAGCGTGAGCAGGAACAGCGCGCGCGCCTCTGACCCCTGCGCCGGCGTCAGCAGCACGAGCGGATTGTCGTAGCGGATGACGCCGAAGAAGATCGCGGCTAGGAGAGCGACGAGCGCAGCGGCGATGAGGATGCCGTAGACCTGCCCGACGCTCCACAGCCGCGGGCCCTCGATGACCTCCAGCGAGTTAGAGCTCGCGATGCGGCTCTCGCCCACCAGATGCGCCCCGACGACGACGAGCAGAAGCAGCAGCCACACGATGGCGTTGCCGGCGACGAACGAGAGCAGGTTCTCGCGCCTGAACGACTCGCGCATCGCGAGGTTGCCAGCCTGCAGGTCGCCCTCGGAGTAGTAGATGAGGCCGAGCGAACGCAGGTCGCGGCTCTGCGCCTCGACGTCGCGGGAGCCGCGCAGCTGGTGGGCCGTGGCGAGGTTGCCGGCGGCGGCCTCGGTGTTGCCCTGCGCCCACTGGGCCATGCCGAGCAGCGAGCGCACCGCGGGGTCGCGATCGTCGCCGGTAAGCGTGATGTAGTCGACTAGCTGGCGCTCTGCGGCGACGGCGTCGCCGAGACGCAGCCTGAGCCGAGCGTCGGCGAGGCGGTAGTTGACGTCGATCGAGTCGGCCGCGATCGCGGCGCCGTAGTGGTCGAAGGCCTCGGCGTACTCGCCGCGCTTCTCCGCGATCCGGCCGGCGGTGAGGTTGACGCGGCCCTCCAGCTCGCGGTTGGCGCGATCGATGAGCCGGCTGCGAGCCTGCCTCAGGTAGCCCTCGGCGTCGAGGACCCGGTCGGAGGCCAAGGCGGCCTCGGCGAGGAGGACCATGGGCCACGCGTCTCCGATGACGTTCTGGACGCGCCGGAGGCGCGTCTCGGCGCTCGCTACCTCGCCCAGCGCCAGCTCGACGCGCGCCAAGGTCAGGTCGGCATCGGCGAAGCCCGGCCTCACCTGTAACGCGTTGAGGCAGGCGAGCTTGGCGTTCTCCAGGTCGCCTCTCGCTTCGAACAGGAGGCACTGCTGGTAGTAGCGGTTCTCGTCGAACGCCTGGGCCGACGCGAAGCTGCCGGCCAGCGCCGCGACCAGAGCCGCGAGCGCCAACACGGCGCGCAGCCGTCCAACGGATCCGAGCAGACCCGAACCTTCTCTCATAACTCCCCTTCACAAGCTCAGCGGCCGCCAGCGTACCGAAGGCATCCTGGCTCTCCCTAACGCTCGCTAAGCCACGTCCCGACCACTATTGACCGCCGGGCGCCACGCAGGTGGTTAGGTCATTCACTTATCTCATACTCGACTTGTCGGGTCTGGGACGGGGCTTATGAAGGTTAACTTAAGCGGCTGTCCGCCGCCCCTAATGGCCGGCGGTTACGATGCTGTCGTGACCTGTGCATGCGTCCGCAGCGTAAGAGCCGGCTTCGCCCTGGTTGGCGAGCCGTCAGCGGCCGGCCGCAGCCAGGTCGGGGTCCTGACATGAGCCTGGTCCAACTGTTCTTCATCATCCAACTCGCCCTGCAACTGCCGGCGATGGCCGACGGCACCGAGGTGCGCCTCGTGTCCCGCGACCTGCTGACGGTCTACGCCAGCGCCACCGTCGTCGGCGGCAACCTCACGTTCGAAGAGTTCCCGGCGCCAGGCACCGAGGTTCGCGTGCTGATCTTCCCGCCCGACGCCGGCCCTGCCGAGCAGGCCGAGGCGCTGAGCGGCGCCGCGGCGCTGGCCGGCAGCGTCAGCCTCGCGGGCGACGACGTGATGCTCGTCGATCCGGACTTGGAGCGTCCGGTCTCCCTCAGAGAGCTCTTGCTGCACGAGCGCAACGTGCGCCTGGTGCTGCCCAGATGACGCCTAGACAGATGGCACCGTGATGACAGGAGGAGAGATGTCACGCAAACGCATCCTCATCGTCGAAGACGACGTCGACATCCTCAGGCTGCTGACCCGCGAGCTCAAGGATGCCGGTTTCGACGTCCTCGCCTACGAGAGCGGCATTCGTGGCCTCTCGGCCGTGCGCGAGAACCAACCCGACCTGGTGATCTTGGACCTGGGCCTGCCAGACCTGAGCGGACAGGAGATCGCGCGGCGCGTGCGGCGCACCGGCGACACCCCGATCCTGATCCTGACCGCCGCCGACGAGGTCGGCACCAAGGTCGAGATGCTCAACGCCGGCGCCGACGACTACCTCGCCAAACCGTTCCACGTGCAGGAGCTGCTCGCCCGCGTGAACGTGCAGCTCCGCAAGCGCACGCTCGGCAGCGCGCTGAAGGTCGGCGAGATGAGCATCGACCCGGTCAGGCGCCAGGTGAAATGGGCCGAGGAAGAGGTGCGCCTGAGCCCTCGCGAGTACGAGCTGCTCGTCTACCTCGCCGGTCAGCCCGGCCGCGTCTACAGCCGCAAGGAGATCGAGAACAACGTCTGGGGCGAGGACCTGCCGCCGAGCAGCAACGTCGTGGACGTGCACATCGCCAACATCCGCGGCAAGCTGCGCGACGCCGGCGGTTTCGGGGTCATCCGCACCGTCAGGGGCGTAGGCTACGCGCTCAAGTCCTGACTTCGCACCGCGCTCCTAGGAGGCGCCCAGCGTGCCGGAGCTGAACGCCCCGCGCCTGTCGTTGACCTGGAGGGTGGCGCTGCTGGCCGGCGCCGCCACCACGGTCTTGGCGGGGCTGACGCTGGTCGTGTCCTACCTGACGGTGCAGAACGGCCTCTACGGCGACCTCAGGCGCGCCCTGCGCGAGGACGCCGACATCCTCGCCGAGCTCTACGACACCGGTGGCAGCGCCGCCGAGCTGATCACGGGCCCGACGGGCGGCAGCATCCTGCAGGTCTACGGCGCCAGCGGCGAGCTGCTGGCTGCGTCGCGGCCCGAGTTCGAGCGCGCCATCGCTGCCATCCCGCCGTCGGACGTGGCCGGGGCGCGGCGCGTGCCGACGCGCTGGAGCGGGAGGCTATCGGGGCGTCAGATGGAGGTCGCGCTGGCGCCGTTCAGCCTCGGCGTCGTCGCGGTGCTCGCCGACCCGAGCTACATCGCCGACAGCCTGGCCGAGCTCTCCCGCTCGCTCCTGGTGGCGGGCGGGCTGCTGGTCGTGCTGAGCCTCCTGGTCGGCTACGGCGTGGCAGCCTCGTCATTGCGGCCGGTCGCGAGGCTGGCGAACCGCGCCGCGCAGCTCGGGCCGGAGCGGCTCGAGCCGATCAGCTACCGCGGCCCCAACGACGAGGTCGGGCGCCTCGCGCACAGCCTCAACGACCTGCTGGCGCGCGTGCGCGACTCGCGCGACGCTCAGCGGGTGTTCCTCGCCGAGACCAGCCACGAGCTCAGGACCCCGCTCACCAGCCTCACCGGTTTCCTCGACCGCGCAGCGCGGACCTCCGGTCCCGAGGCCGCCGAGGACCTGCGCGATGCTCAGCGCGTCGCGACGACGATGGCGCGCCTCGTCGAGGACCTGCTGCAGCTCTCGCGCGGCGAGCTGGTCAAGGAGGCCGGCGTCCACCTCGTCGATCTCGGCGCGGACGTCCTGCGGCCGGTGGCGGCGGAGTTCGACGGCGTCGCGCTCGAGGCCGCCCGCGGCGTGCTGGTGCTGGGCGACCCGCAGCGGCTCAGACAGCTCGTGCGCAACCTCGTCGCCAACGGCGTTCGCGCCGCCCGCGGCCCGGCCGGCGTCACGCTGCGACTGGGCCAGCAGGGCGACGAGGCCGTGGTGAAGGTCGAGGACGACGGTTCCGGCATCGCGCCCGAGCTGCTCGAGAAGATCTTCGAGAAGTTCTACAAGGGCGCGGGCGGGGGCTCCGGCCTGGGCCTGGCGATCGCCAGGCAGGTGGCGGTGCATCACGGCGGCACGCTAACCGCGGCCAGCCGGCCGGGCGAGACCGTCTTCGAGCTGAGGCTGCCGCTCGTCACCGAGGAGGACGACGAGGGGTGGACGGGCGAGACATGAGGGAGCCTGCCGGCGTCGCTCCGCGTCGGCGGGCGCGACCGATCGCTCAGAGCTTCGGGAGCGTCACCCCGCGCTGGCCCTGGTACTTGCCCTTGCGGTCGCCATAGGTGATCTCTGGTCTCTCGCCCTGGAAGAACAAGAGCTGGACTATGCCCTCGTTGGCGTAGACCTTCGCTGGTAGTGGGGTGGTGTTCGATAGCTCGAGAGTGACATGGCCTTCCCAGCCGGGTTCCAAAGGCGTTACGTTCGCGACGATGCCACAATTAGCCACGAAGACGCCGGCCTCGAGGGCGAAGTTGCCGGCCTCGGGGACCGTCAGGCAGTACACGTCGTGATCGCCCTTCAGTTCGCGCACACTGCTTACCTTGTGGTTTTTCTTCAGGTCGCCGCGTTTGGGTCCACTCCGAGCGAGGCCCCGATGGGCTGCTATCACGTCAGGGAAGCGGCGGAACACGCTTCTGTCGCAACTCAGAAGGCGCGCCGCGCCGCGGATCGAGCCGGTTTCGTCGAGCGCGGCCCTGACTCTGTCGGCATCGATGTGCCGTAAGAGCCTGATTCGCCTTGCGCGCTCGGCTTGCGCCACTCGGCGGGTATCGCTCGCCTGAGACCACGCCTGTCGCGACCGGTCACCCTGAGCCAGTCTTGCCGAATCGTTCCCCTCCCAGAACACCGCCTGCCTATGGCGCTGGGCTTCGCGCTCACTCTCGGTCCAACGCTGCCGATGGATCTCGAGGAGCTTGGAACGGGTTGCCGCGTAAGCCTCATCGTGCCAGAAGTTCCTTGCGCGCCGGGCCTGCTCGGCTCTGAACTGGGCTATCCAAGCGGGATCCGCCGCCAGGCGTCGGAAAGCCTCCTTGATAGCCTCAGAGTGTTCGGCTGGGTCGAAGTCCTCACCGAAGGTCAGCGAGTTGTGATGTTTGATGTGCTCGGCCGCGGACATGCGCACCAGGTTCCATGGGTTGTTGTTGCGCCTGTCGTGGTCTACGTGGTGGCGATGCGTGCCCGGCTCCGCCTCGTACACACTGTTCCTAAGGTTCCACTCGTCCGCCAGGCGATGCGTCGGGTAGTAGTTGCCTGTCAGCGGCTGGTAGGTCATCTCGTAACCGCGGTAAGGCGCGCGGTAGAGAGGCATCAGCGCGTCGTTCGGACGCAGGTCGGCGGCCTGAGTCCAGCTTCCGTCGCGGCGCATGAAGTCGTGGTCAGGGGTAGCTCTGATGCTCTGGCCGTCGTCCAAGGTGATCTCTAGGAGCGAGTCGCGACCGATCAGCCTTGGCGAGTCCAGAAGCGTCACCATCAGTTGACCGTTCTGGCCGAGAGAGTAGCCCCACGCCAACTCGCCGTCGCGATGCCGATCCGCGAGCTCCTCGAGGGTAGGAGCCGTTCCGTCTACCAACGCCACACGTGTGTCGGCGCTGAAGCACCTCGCGTAGGAGGACTTCCCCAACGCGATCACCATCGT
Source organism: uncultured bacterium (assembly GCA_964473205.1). Taxonomy (GTDB): domain Bacteria; phylum Deinococcota; class Deinococci; order Deinococcales; family Trueperaceae; genus CAYMRL01. Next base: position 30,441 of record CAYYOK010000003.1, read on the forward strand.
GTCTTCAGGGATCTTCAAGTACTCCACGGAACGCGTCAGCACGAAACTGTTCGGCGGGATGATGCAGGTGTCGTCACTAGACTCGACGAGGCTGCGCGTGTCGAAGTTCTTCGGATCGACGACCGTGTTGAACGCGTTGACGAAGATGCGCCACTCGGGGGCGGCGCGCAGGTCGTAACCGAAGCTGGATAGCCCGTAGCTGATGACGCCGTCGCGCACCAACCGGTCCTCGAAGGGCGTGATCATGCCCTCTTGCGCCCGCTCCCTGATCCAACGGTCGGACTTGATGCTCATAGCGAGCAGTCTAGTCTGTCGCGCGGTCATGGGACTGGAGTACTTAGGTCTGCGCCGAGCAGCTTTAGGCTCGAACCTAGTTGACCGCCGGGCTCGTGTCGGCACGCGTCTAGGTCGACCGCAGGAGATCCGGCTGCAAGATCGACGACGCCGGCGGCGATCTACGCCGCGGCATCGGTGAGCGCTTCCTGATTACAATGTGATATCATGATGATTGCAAGGAGGATCTCATGATCCGTGTGCAGGAGAAAGCGGCTTTCAAGGTCAACGGCTTCCCGTTTCTCGTCTTGGTAGTGGCGATCTTGGTCGCGGCCGGCTGGGTGTTCATCAGCGGAGTTGCGGCTCCGGTGGGCGGAGGGTCCAGGGTTCTGCTGGGCATCGCGCTCCTGGTCATCGCCCTGGTGATGTTCGGCGGGTTCTTCACGGTCCAGCCCAACGAGTCGCGCGTCCTCACCTTCTTCGGCACCTACACGGGCAGCGTGCGGGACTCCGGGTTCTGGTTCACCAACCCGTTCACGATCAAGAAGCACGTCAGCCTCAGGGTCCGCAACTTCAACAGCGAGAGGCTGAAGGTCAACGACGCCGACGGCAACCCGGTGGAGATCGCCACCGTGGTCGTGTGGCGCGTCATCGAGTCGGCCAAGGCCGTGTTCGACGTCGACGACTACGAGCAGTTCGTCGACATCCAGGCCGAGACCGCCCTGCGCAACCTCGCCACCCGCTACCCCTACGACGCCACCGGGATAGAGCGCCCCAGCCTGCGCGAGAACCCCGAGGAGCTGGCGCAGGCGCTCAAGTCCGAGCTCGACGCGCGGCTGGAGATCGCGGGGGTCGACGTGATGGAGGCGCGGCTGACGCACCTCGCCTACGCGCCCGAGATCGCGCACACGATGCTCAGGCGCCAGCAGGCTCAGGCCGTGGTGGCCGCGCGCAAGCTGATCGTCGAGGCTGCTGTCGGCATGGTCGAGGACGCGCTCGGCGGCCTGGCATCCAGCGGGGTCGAGTTGGACACCGACAAGCGCGCCGCCATGGCCAACAACCTGATGGTGGCCCTCACCAGCGACTCCGGCGTCTCGCCCGTGATCAACACCGGGACGCTCTACGGTGGTTGAGATGCGCGCCCGCGTGCTCGACCTGGCACTGGCCCTCACCTCGGTTCTGGCTCTTGCCGGCGCCGGCGCTCAACAGCCAGGGGGCGCACAGGGCGGCGGATACGTCTACGACCTCTACCAAGGCGCCACCGTGATCGGCCAGGTCGGCGCCGCCTTCGGCGCGGGCGAAACCGGCCATGTCAGCGAGGGGTGGACCGTCATCGGCACGGTCATCGACATCAGTGACCGGCTCGCCACCAATCCGGACGGCTCGGCCGTCGCCTACCTGGTCGAGGGCACCTTCCAGGGCGTGCAGTTCAGCATCGAGGCCGAGTTCGACGCGACCGGCGTGGGCCTGCGCTTGGAGCAGTTCGGCGTGCAGCAGGACCTGCGCTTAGGTAGCGCAGAGGCCCTCTACGTGATCGACAACAACCTGATCGACGGCATCCAGGTGGCCGTGTGGCACGCGCTCGGGTCCGGCGCCGACGAGGTCGTGCTGGCCGCGATCGTGCCGCAGACCGCCTCGCTCGGTGAGTTCCGGCTGCAGCGTCACGAGCGACTCGAGGCCATCGCCTGGCAGGGTGCGACGCTTCAGGCCACCAGGCTCGATGCCGCCCTGAGCGTGGCTGGCCAGGTCGTGGGGATGACGATCTGGGCGGACGAGCGGGGCGACATCCTGGTGCTCGAGCAGCCGCTGGGCGCCATCCGCTTCGTCAGGCGCGCTCAGGAGGGCGCGGCGGGAGCGGCCGTTGCCGACCCGGCGGCGTCGTCGTCAGGCACGGAAGCCCGGGTCGCACCCGACCCGCTGACCAGCGCGGCAGCGCTCCTCGCCCAGACGGCCACCTGCGCCTACGAGCGCGAGGTCACCGTCGGTTCCACCGGCGAGACGCTGGCCGGCGTGCTGACCCTCCCGGCGGCGCCTCGCGGTGCCGACCTGGAGCGCGGCGTGCCTGCTCTCCTGCTGCTGCCTGGCAGCGGCGGCGTCGACATCGACGGCAACGCGCAGCCGGTCATCGCCAACGCCGGCTACCGGCAGCTCGCCTACTCGCTCGGCTGCCACGGCTACGCGGTGCTGAGGGTCGCGAAGCTCGGGATCCCGCCGTCCACCGGTGACGGCAACGCCGTCACCGTGAGCACCTACGCCCAGAACACCGCAGACTGGCTGGCGCGGCTGGCCGCCGAGCCCGGCATCGACGGCGACAGGCTGGGCCTGATGGGCCATTCCGAGGGCGGTCTGGTGGCGCTCTTCGCGATCGCCAACCGCCTGGCCGATCCGCAGGCGCTGGTGCTCTTGGCGGCTCCCGGCAGAGGCATGGCTGCGATCTTGGAGGAGCAGCTCGCGGCCTCGTTGCAGCGCGCCGGAGGCTCGGCGGCCGAGATCCAGGCGATCCGTGAGGAGACCAGGGTCGCGGTGGCGGCGTTGCAGCGGGTCGATGGCCACGTTCTGGAGCTCTCCGCTGAGCTGGCGGACAACCGCGTCGCCGCGCTGTTCGCGCACGCCGCCGGCCTGATGCGCAGCGAGCTCGAGCTGCAGCCGGATGGTCTCATGCGTGTCGTTCGCGCTCTGGGCCGACCCGATCCCCGGCGCGTGCTCATCGTGCAAGGCGCGAAGGACGTGCAGATCATTCTCGAGGACGCCGAGCTGTTGGCCGCTGCGGCTCCCGAGGCCACGCTCCTGGTGCTCCCTGACATGACCCATAACCTCTACGACTTCGCCGGCCCTGCCGACATTGGGCTGATGCCCGGTCCCGACACCGCCATCTCGGACACCCTGGTGCGCTCCCTGGTCACCTTCCTGGACGGACACCTGCGCGTGCCCGACCGCTGAGTCAGGTGGCGTAAGGGAGGCCGCGATGGCTGAGCGCAAGAAGTTCCTGCTGCGGATCCACCCGGGGCTCTACGCGGCCCTCGAGAAGTGGGCGGCGGACGAGCTCAGGAGCGTCAACTCGCAGATCGAGTACCTGCTCGCCGAGTCTCTGCGGCGCGCCGGCCGGTCGCCGGCAGCGGTCGTCGACGTGGCGGCCGACTCGGAAGCCGACCCTGAAGGCGACCGAGACGAGGGTTAGGCCTGAACGAGCCTCGAGACGGAGCGAGGTCGGTGCGCCGTCACGAGCGCAGCGTTCCGGTCCCGGAGGTCAGTTCCCGCGCAGGAAACGGTCGACGTCGCGCTCGTGAGCCGGGAGGTTGGTGTTGGGCCGGAAGACCGGCGCGCCGGCGTCGACGCCGTGAAGGAAGTAGAGGTAGGCGAAGCCGTCCTCGGTGTAGCGCACCGGGTCGAGGACCGCACGCAGCGCCGTCCGGCCCGGGTTGCCTATCGGTCCGAAGGGCAGGCCAGGGCGCGTGTAGGTGTTCCACGGCGTGTCGACGCGCAGGTCGCCCGCCACGGCGCTCAGCTCCGGCATCGGCTTGCCGAGCCCGTACGCCACCGTAGGGTCTGCCTGCAGCGGCATCCCGAAGTCGAGTCGGTTGACGAACACGCCGGCGATGATGCCCATCTCCTCGTCGGAGGCCGCCTCGGCCTGGACGATGCTGGCGAGCGTCACCCAGCCGTGCACGTCGATGCCTATCGCGCCGAGCAGCGCGTCGAGCCCGGCCTCCGCGCCGGGCACCCCGGCCAGCAGCTCGGGCGAGTAGAGCGTCTCCTCGAGGGTGTCGACCATCCACGCCAGGGCCTCTTCGGCGCTGGCGGTGACCGGCATGTCGTAGGCAGCGGGGAAGAGGTAACCCTCCAACCCAGCCCCGGCGGGTAGGTCCTCGGGAGCGACGTCCGCCCCGGGAGCGTCGACGATCGCCTGCAGCTCCTCCAGGGTGCCGATGCCGTTCTCGGCGAGCCGCGCTACCACCTCGACCGCGCGCCAGCCCTCCGGGATCACGATGCGCACGGTGCGCGGCCTGCCGCCCGCCACGAGCCGGTCGGCGAGCTCGGCCACCGACATCGTCGGCGACAGGTCGTAGAGCCCGGCGCCTATCGAGTGGTCGAGGTCCCTGAGCCGCAGGTAGGTCGTGAACGCCCTCGCCGAGCGCACCAGGCCGTGCTCTTGCAGCTCGGCTGCCACGCGCGAGCCGCCCCAGCCGGGCTCGATCTCGAACTCGACGGCCGCGGGCGTGGCGCTTGGCGCCGAGAGCAGGTAGCGCACACCCACCCAGGCGCCGGCGGCCAGCACACCGAGCAGCAACAGGGCGATGAGCGCCCCCCTGCCTCGGCGTCTGCCCCGGCGGCCCCTGCCGCCGGCGTCGCGCTGGTCGCCCGCCCCCTCAGGGTCGCCGGCAGGGCGCCCGCCTGCCTGCCGGCCGCCCGCGCGCTGCCTTCCCGGCTCGAGCCGCGCAGAGACGGTCTTGCCGTCGGACGGCATCAGGCGTCACCGCTCTCGTCGCTCTCGCCCGCAGCGGTCCGCGACAACACCCGCTGCAGGTACGACTCGAGGATCAGGACCGCTGAAGCCTCGTCGACGAGCCCCTTGCTCTGACGCTTGCCGCGAGGCAGCGCGCCGTCGGCGATGCGCTGGCCCGCCAGCTTCGTCGTCAGCCGCTCGTCCTCGTACTCCAGCGCGATGCCGGAGCCCTGCAGACGCTCCTCCAGCACCGCTCCGAACGCTCTCACCTTGTCCGTCTGATCCGAGGCGCTGCCGTCCAGCCGCAAGGGCAGGCCGACCAGTACCAGGGTGGCGCGCTCGCCGAGAGCGGCCTGCGCGACGGCCTCCGCATCGGCGTTGTTGCCGCGCCTGGTGATCGCTCCGCGCCCGAAGGCCAGGCTGCCGCCCGGCTCGCCCACCGCCAACCCGATGCGGGCAGAGCCTACGTCGAGGGCCAGCACCCGGCCGTGAGCGCGCATCGTCAACCGCCCAAAGCCTCCGGCACGGCGGCCAGCGCTGCGCTCAACGACGACGAGTCCTTGATGCCAGCCTGCGCGAGGTCCGGCTTCCCTCCGCCGCCACCGCCGACCTTGGCAGCGATGGCCCTGACTATCGATCCGGCGCTGGCGCCGCGCTGCCTGGCTGACTCCGAGGTCTTCGCGACGAGCAGCGTTCCGCTGCCGACGACCACGACGTCGGCCCCGAGCTTGGCGAGCTGCGCGTCGGCGGCGTTGCGCAGCGCCGTCGCGTCGAGGCCGTCGAAGGACAGCGCGACGTACTTGAAGCCGGCCGCCTCCTTGACCTCGGCAGCGGCACTGGCGCTCTGGGCGCTGGCTAGCTTGTCGCGCAGGGAGCCGGCCTCGCGCTGAGCGGCCTTCAGGTCGGCCTGAAGACGCGCCAAGCGCTCCTCGACCTGAGCCGGGCCGCCGCCGACCGCGTGCGCCAGGCGCCTGATCGTGCCGCGCAGCTCGCCGAGGTAGGCCAGAGCGGCCTCGCCGACCAGCGCCTCGACGCGCCTCACGCCCGCCGAGACCGCCTCGTCGGAGGTGATGACGAACAGGCCGATGGCGCCGGTGCTGCGCGTGTGCGTCCCGCCGCACAGCTCGACCGAGACCGGCTGGACGCCGTTCCCGCCGCTGGCGGAGTCGCGGGCTCCACCGACGCTCACCATGCGAACGTCGGAGCCGTACTTCTCGCCGAACAGCATCATCGCCCCGGCCGCCCTGGCCTCGGCGATCGGCACCACGCGCCAGCTCACGCTCAGGTCCGCCTGGATCCAGCGGTTCACCAGGTCCTCGACGGCCGCGATCTGCTCGTCGTCGAGCGCGCGCGGGTGGCTGAAGTCGAACCTGAGGCGGTCGGCGGTGACGAGAGAACCCGCCTGCGCGACGTGGGTGCCGAGCACCTGGCGCAGCGCGGCGTGGAGCAGGTGGGTGGCGGTGTGATGCTTCTCGGTCTCGCGCCTGGCGGGGTCGACCGTGGCGGTCAGCTCCTGGCCGGCGCCGAGCGTCCCCCTGACGACCTTGACGCGGTGCAGCCAGAGGCCGTGCGACGACCTGCTCGTGCCTAGCACGATCGCTCCGCCGCCGGTCCACGACAGCTTGCCGGCGTCCCCGACCTGGCCGCCGCCCTCGGCGTAGAAGGGGGTGCGGTCCAAGATCGCGGTGCCAGTCTGGCCCTCCGTGAGAGCCGAGACCTCGCCATCGTCGTCGGTCAGGGCCAGCGCAGTGGCGCTCGTCTCGCCGGTCGTGTACCCGACGAACTCGTTGCCGACGCGCCTCGCGATGTCGCCGTAGACGTCCTTGCCGGCGGTGAACAGCACCTTGCTGCCCTGCTCGGTGCGCGACGCGTCGCGGGCGCGCTCCCTGGCGGCTTCGTAGCCTGCGAGGTCGACGGTCACGCCGCTCTCGGCCGCCAGCTCCTGCGTCAGATCGAGCGGGAAGCCGTAGGTCTGCCACAGGTCGAAAGCCTGCTCGCCCGGCAAGACCTTGCCGCCTGACCTGGCTGTGAGATCGGCGAGGAGGTTGCCGACGCGCTCGATGCCGGCATCGAGCGTCCTGAGGAACTGCTCCTCCTCGGTCTTGAGCACGCCGATGACGCGCTCGCGCCCGTCGATCAGCTCGGGGTAGGGCGTGCCCATCGACTCGATGACAGGGTCGACGAGGTGCTCGAGGACGCTGTCCTTGAGGCCGAGCAGCCAGGCGTGACGCAGCGCGCGGCGCGTGAGCATCTTGACGACGTAGCCGGCGCCGTCGTTGGCAGGCAGCACGCCGTCGGTGATCGCGAATAGGGCGGCCCTGACGTGATCGGCGATGACGCGGTGCGACAGGCTCGTACGGCCCTGATACGGCTGGCGGGAGAGCGCCGCGACCTTGCGGATCGTCGGCTGGAACAGCTCGGTGCCGTACGCGTCCTCCGCGCCGCTCATCAGCGTCACGAGGCGCTCGAAGCCGAGGCCGGTGTCGATGTTCTGCTGCGGCAGCGGCACGAGCTTGCCGCGGTCCTGCCTGTCGAACTGCGTGAAGACCAGGTTCCAGTACTCGATGTAGCGGTCGCCGCTGCCGGTGTTGGGGCCGGACTCGTCGGCGCTGCCGAAGCTGGGTCCGCGGTCGTAGAAGATCTCCGAGCAGGGGCCGCAGGGGCCGTTGGGGCCCTCGCTGACGGCGTTGGCAGGCCAGAAGTTCTCGTCCTCGTCCCAGCGCGACAGCTTACGCACCGGGATGCCGACCTCGTCGACCCAGATCTTGGCCGCCTCGTCGTCGTCCTTGTAGACGGTGACGAACAGGCGCTCGGGATCGAGTCCGAGGAACTCCTTGGAGGTCGAGAACTCCCACGCCCAGGCCGCGGCCTCGCGCTTGAAGTAGTCGCCGAAGGAGAAGTTGCCGAGCATCTCGAAGAACGAGTGGTGGCGCAGCGTGCGCCCGACGTTCTCGATGTCGTTGATGCGCAGGCACTTCTGGGCGGTCGTGACGCGCTTCCAGATGCCGTCGAAGCCGTCGAACTTCGGGGTCGCCCCGAGGAAGTACGGCTTGAACTGGACCATGCCGGCGCTGGTGAACATCAGCGTGGGGTCGTGGGAGCGCACCGAGTCAGACGGGTACACCAGGTGCCCGCGGTCCTCGAAGAAGCGCAGGTAGCGCGTTCTGAGCTCGTTGATCTCGTCGATTCCGTAGTCCACTTATCGGCGCTCCAGTCGCACGGCAACCCGCGCCTGCCGCCGAGTTCCTCGCGGCCGTCAGTGCGGGCGGCTGCACAGTATACCGACGGTAAAGCTCGCGGGAGACGCCTGCCAGGGGACCTCGGCCGTGCCGGCCCCTTGCAGTGACGCTGTCGGCCCGTACCGTCGAGCTACCCCCTCAGGCTGAGGTATGTTTCGCGGGATGTCGACCAGCAGCGTCCTGTTCTCGCGCGAGACGCGGAGGGCGCTGTTCCTGGGGTTCGCGACGTTCGTGCTCGTCGGCGTCAGTAACACTCTCTACGGTCCCGCGTTCGACCGGTTCTCGGCCCGCTACGGCGTCGGCGTCGAGGTGGTCGGCCTGCTGGTAAGCGCTCAGTTCGGCGGCGCCCTGGTGGCGATGGTGCTGTCGAGCTGGTCGCTGAAGCGTTTCGGTTACCGGCGCCAGCTGGTGGCCGGCGGCCTGCTCACCGTCGCGGGCGCGCTGCTGGTGACCCAAGCTCCGAGCTGGCCCCTGGCGCTGTCGGCGGCGGCCATCGGCGGCTTCGGCACGGGCATCCTCGTGGTGAGCGTGAACCTGATGGTCGCGAGGGTCTTCGAGGCGGTGGCCTCGCCAGCCCTCAACCTGATGAACGCGGTCTTCGGGTTGGGGGCGATCGCCGGACCGCTGCTGGTCGCCGTCAGCGCGCCGCGGCTCGAGCCGCCCTTCCTGGTGCTGGCGGTGCTGGGTATGGGCGTCGTCGCGATGGCGGCGGGCGTCAGGGCCCCGGCGGTGCGGAGCCCGGCGCGCGGCGCTGGACGCGTGCCGATCGCCCCCATCGTCGGCTTCGCGCTGGTGATGTTCTTCTACGTCGCGACCGAGGTCGGCATCACGTCGTGGGAGACGGAGCATCTGTCCGGTCACTTCGGCGCAGCGCGCGCCGCTGCGTTCACCTCGCTGTTCTGGATCGCGATCACCGTCGGGCGGCTGCTGGCCGTACCGCTGTCGTCGCGGCTGCATCCGGGCCGGATGGTGACGTTCTCGCTGGCTTTCAGCGTGGTCGGGCTGGTCCTCGCCCAGGTTCCGGCACTGGCGCCTGCCGGCTACGCGCTGGCCGGGCTCTTCCTGGCTCCGGTGTTCGCGACGAACACCGCCTGGTTCACACGGACGTTGGGCGAGAGGGCGGAACGCTACGCGCCCCTCGCCTTCGCTACCGGCAACCTCGGGCCCGTCTCGACCGCGCCGCTCATCGGCATGGCCGTTGGAGCTTACGGCACGGGCGCGGTACCGACGCTGCTAGCGGTGTTCGCCGTGTGCGCCGCTTGCGTTTCGGCGGTCCTGCTGGCGTCTGACAGGCGCGGTCGGCGCTAGGCCGGGCTCACTGCTTCCGCAACGCTGCCAGCAGCGCTGGCCCCAGCTCCTCGATGTCGCCTACGACCGCGTAGTCGCAGATCCTGAAGATGGGCGCGTCTGGATCCCTGTTGATGGCGGCGACGACCTTGGAGCGGTTCATGCCGGAGAGGTGTTGTACGGCTCCGGAGATGCCGAGCGCGAGGTAGAGCTTGGGGCTGATGTTCTTGCCGGTCTGACCGACCTGTTCTGCGTAGGGACGCCAGCCGGCGTCCACCACGGCGCGAGTGGAGGCAACTCCGGCCCGCAGCTCCGTGGCCAGAGGTTCGACGATGGCGGCGAAGCGCTGGGCGCTGCCGAGCCCGCGGCCTCCTGCCACCACGATGTCGGCCTCCTCCAGCGCGACCTGCGCACCGTTGTTGATGACGCGCTCGCATACGCTCACGCGCTCCGATACCAGCGCTTCGTCGAACGCGGCGGCTCGCACCTCGCTCACGCTTCCGTTGGGCTCTGCAGGACCAAGGGCGTTCGGTTTCACCGTTATGACGACCGGCAAAGCGCGCGCGCGCACCGTCTCGGTGACGCGCGCCAGGTACGCGTACCTGCGAGCTTGAACCTTGCCTTCGCTGCGCTCGACGGCTATCACGTCCTCCAGCAGCGCAGCCCCCAGTTCTACGGCCAAGCGCGGCGCCACGCTCAAGCCGGTGCGTGTCGCGCCGAGTAGGACGACTTCGGCGTCCATCTCACGAGCGAACTTCGCCACCAGGTTCACCAAAGTCTCGCTGTTGGGCGCGGCCAGCTCGGCAGAAGCAACGCTCGTCACGCCCTGCACGTAGTGAGACAGCTCTTCGGCCGCGGCCGCCGTGTCCGCACCCAGTACCAACGCTTCGACCGCTTCGCCCTCCGGAGCGACGGAGCGTGCGGCGCGCACCAGTTCCAGCACCTGCCGCGGCAAGCGCCCATCGTGTATCAGCGCGACTATCAACGTCTTGGTCGCCATCTATAGAACCTTCGCTTCTTCGCGCAGCAAACGCACCAGTTCTTCTGCCATCTCGTCAGCATCGCCCGACAAGCGGACTCCTCGCCTTGCGGCCACCTGCACCTCGAGCCCGACGACCTCGGTCCCTACCTGCACCGACGGGAAGTCGTCGAGGGAGAGGCGCGACAGCTCCTTGCGCTTCGCTTTCATGGTGTTCGGCAGCGTGGGGTACCGCGGCTCGTTCAGTCCTTGCTGGGTAGTCACCACTGCGGGCAGGATCAGGTTCAACACCTCGGTGCCTTGATCGGTATCGTGTCGGGCCGTCATCTTGCCGTTTGCGAGCCGCAGCTCCGATACCCAGTCGGCGTGCGGCCAATCGAGCACCGCCGCCAAAGCCGGTCCCAACGCGGCGCTATCCCAGTCTGCCTGTTTGCCCCCGAGCAGCACTAGACCCGCTCCCTCTCGTGACACCAGCTCGGCGAACACCTGAGCTTGTGCCAACGCGTCCAGCCTTTCGGTGGTGATCACATGCATGCCGCGATCCGCCCCCATCGCCAATGCCGTGCGGAGGGCTTCCTCACAAGAAGCAGGCCCCAAGGCGGCCACGATCACCTCGTCGACCTGACCAGCCTCACGTTGTCGGATCGACTCCTCCACGCCATACTCATCCATGCCGTCGATCACCATCGCGCCACCGACGACTTCAACCACTCCATCAAGCACCTGAACGTTAGACTCTGCATCGGGCACTTGCTTGATGATCGTAAGAACCTTCAACGCCACACCTCCGAGCAGCAACGAGATAAGATACAGCAGTATACGGCCGTGTACCGTACGTTGCGTACTGGATGGTCCTCGGGCCGCCAGGCTGAGCTACCGCTGCCGTTGAGCTTCATGCCGCGAGCGTGTTCGAGAGTCCGGTTCGTCGGTCGCCCCCCGCCCCCCACGTCAAGCGGGTTTCGCGCGACCACTCGGTCGAGCGAACCCCGGTATCGACAGGACAGTCTAGAAGCCTGAGACGACGATCTGCTTCTCCAGCTCGGGAACCTCGCGGGTCTCCCAGCTCGCGTCATCCGTCTCGTACACGTTGCAAACACGGGCGCCCGTGTTGACGATCGGCAGCAGCGAAGTCCGAACGATGATCCCGTTGGCCGGCGCGATCAGCTCTTCTACGACGTCGTCGTAGAAGTCACGGATCTCGGCCAGCAGCTGACCCTTGCGAACGTAGTCGCCAGTCTTCACCTTCAGGTGCGACATGCCGCCCTTGGTCGCCGTGACCTCGTAGCGCTTGGTGATGTCGACCTGCATGGCGGGCAGCTCGGGCTCGCCGGGGAGCACGCCGATGGCCTTCAGGTAGTTGTAGGTTGCGCGGAGCATCATCTCCGGGAACGGGTAGAGGTTGCGCCAGCCCTCACCGGCTTCGATGGCGATCGCTGGGATCCCGCGAGAGCAAAAGATTCCGGTAGGACCGCCTCTGCGGCCCTTGCGCGTCCAGCGGTGGATGATCTCGTAGCCGCACGCCTTGCCGAGCTCGACGCGACGACGCTCCAGGTCCTCCGACAGGTCACCGGGCGAGGTGAGCATCGCCCTGGGGTAGTTGATGCTGTCGAGGTGAGTGGCATGGATATCTAGCGCGTGGTCGATGTCCTTGGCGATGCAGTCCACTACGGCCCACAGGATGCGCGTGGAGAGGACGCCGTCCTTCTCCGGCTGCGCACCGCCGATGTCGACGACCGTCGGCGCGTCGAGCGGGTAGAGGCGGTGGCGGTGCACGTAGGCCGGCACATTGATGAGTGGAAGGGCGATGACCGTGCCCGTCATCTGCTCGGGGTCGAGCTCCCGGGCGAGACGCTTCACGGTGTCCATGCCCGCAGGCTCCTCGCCGTGGACTCCGGATCCCACGAACGCCACGGGGCCGTCACTGCGGCCCTTGATCACGGTGACTGCGAGCTCGACCGGCGCGCCGCTCGAGAACTCGCCGACCTTGATGGCGTAACGCTGTTTCGAGCCTCTTGCGACGCTGCCTAGGTCGAAGTCCTCGGGGTTGATTCGGAGTACCTGCACGCTCGTGCTCCCTTCAGATTGCGATCTGGAGTTCGTATACCGCTGTATACGGCTTTGGCTACTTTAACCAATGCCTCCATCGTCGTCAACTGGCTCACTCGAGCCTAGTACGGCAGGTAAGTGTACATCCGTGTACAGTCGTGTGCTATCTTCAGCCGGTAAACCATTGCGAGTCGAATGAGTCGTTTTCGAGGAGGCTAGACGTGTCTAGGTATCGGACCCATCCCCCTAAGCTCCGCTCGCTACTGCTTCTCGTGCTAGCCCTCGGACTCCTCCAAGGCGCCATGGCGCAAAGCGCAGGATCGCCGCTCGAGAACCGCCCGGAGATCCGCGCCCGGCTTCAGTTCGCGCGCGTAGGCGGAGTGTTCGATCCGGCCTACTGGCTGTACACCTCGGATTGGTTCGTGTATCCCAACCTGTTCAACTGGTTGGTGCGGTGGGTACCCGGGTCAGGCGGCTACCAAGTAGAGCCCGATCTGGCCGAAAGCTGGACAGTGAGCGAAGACGGGCGCACCTACACGTTCTACCTGCGAAGGGGTGTGCAGTTCCATCGAGGCTACGGTGAGCTGACCGCGGAGGATGTCGTGTTCAGCTATACGAGGCAGATGGAAGACGATACGGCTTCCTTCAATTCCAACCTATCCGAGGTTGCGTCGATAGTCGCAATCGATGACTACACTGTCGAGCTCACCCTTGAGGAGCCCAATGCAGCGTTCATGGCAGCGGTAGTCGCCTGGAGGCCCGGGCTCATAGTCTCGAAGAGGGCTGTGGAGGAGTTAGGCGCCGAGTTTCGCGCCCGGCCGATCGGCACGGGCCCGTTCTACCTAGAGGAGATCACCGCGACCGAAGAGGTCGTTCTCCTCTCGCACGACGACTACTTCCGCGGCGCGCCACAGATCAGCAAACTGACCTTCGTTCACGTGGGAGAAGAGAGCATCGCCCTTGCCGCTCTGCGAAGCGGCGAGCTCGACATCATCTGGTCGCGAGGCAACCCGGAGATCGCGGCGGCGCTCCTCCAGGATCCGAACATCACTGCCGAGCGGATCGTCAGGTTCGACTCGATTCAACAGGTCATGTTCAGCCCCAACTTCGAGATCACTCAGGATGTCCTGGTGCGCCGCGCTCTGGCTCACGCCATCGACACCGAAGCCATCGGCGCGGCGTTCGCGGGCTTGGACGAACCTACACGAGTGTTGCTAGGCCAGGATCCGGTCGGTGAAGTACCCATGTACGAATACGACCCCCAGTTGGCGCGCGCGCTTTTGGCCGAAGCGGGTTACCCCAACGGCTTTCCCGTCTCGATGATGTTCCAAACGCGCGAGCCAGAAGCCACGCTCGCGGCGATCGTGGCCGCGAACTGGCAGGAGATCGGTCTGGACGTTCGGATGGAAGGCATGGATGCGACCTCGACTTTCGATCGCCGGAACAGCTTCGATTTCGAGGTCACCATCAGCTCTGTCGGTCGCCCCGCCGATCTCGATCTGCTTCTCTCCGATCTGTTCCTCTCTACGTCATTACCTCCCGGAGGCCAGAACTACTTCCGCTACGCCGTCGACGAGGTAGACGACCTACTCTTGGCAGCGCGCCGCACGACCGACCCCGACGCGAGAAACGAGCTCTACCACCAAGTCCACGTCAGGGTCATGACGGATCTGCCGATCATACCCCTCTCGTATCAGGTGTTCATGGCCGCTTGGCGAGACCCGGTCGTAACCATGGAAACCGGGCGCAACAACAACTTCTGGGGCGAGACGATCGAGATCGTTGACCGATGACCGAGCACTGTTCGCTTGGCGTTCAGCGAGTTAGTCAGGCGCTCGGTTGAGGAGAGAGACGATGTTTGGTTGGGAGACGTTCCTGACGGAACGCGACAAGCTGCTGCATGAGGCCAAGCCGCGCATGGGTACGACCGTGTTCGGGAGCCGTCCGGCTCTAGTCCTGGTCGACTTCTACTACGCTTCGGTAGGACTAGAGAGGTTGCCTCTCTTTGAGGCGATCAAGCGATGGCCGGCGAGTTGCGGCCTGGAAGGTTGGGCAGCGATCGATCGAACGGCCGAGCTCTTGGCCGTCGCGCGGCGTCATCGGATTCCCGTGATACACGTGTGCCGATTGACAGGGTTTCCGTCGTGGAACTCGCGTCGCAGCAGGGTGATCGGGTCGGATCCTGTGCCTCGCGAAGACTCGAACCTTGAGGAGATCGTCGCGGAGGTCGGCCCAGAGCCGGGGGAGCTCGTGGTTCGCAAGGCCGCACCGAGCGCCTTCCAGGGCACGCCCTTGGCCTTCGAGCTCGTAAGCCGAGGGGTCGATACGATCATCGTCTGTGGCGAGTCGACGAGCGGATGCATCCGAGCAACGGTCGTAGATGGATGCACCAGTGGGTTCCGCGTCGGTGTCGTCGCCGAGTGCTGTTATGACAGAACAGAAGCCTCTCACTACATGAACTTGTTCGATATGAACGAGAAATACGCCAATGTTATACATCTAGAGGAGGCAATCACATACTTTGAAGGACAGTAGTCATACCAAGTTCGACTACGTGACGACCAATCCGTACGCCCTCGACCGAACCATGCGCCGAAGGAAGTGAGCAGACATGGCCCTCCTGCTTGACAGCAACGACATCGAACCGCTACTCACGGCGAAGCTGTGTATCGACGCATTAGACGACGCTTTCCGCGACTATGGCATGGGCAAAGCGACCACGGCGATTGGGCGAGAGGTCATCCTTACCCGATTGCCGGACAAGGAGGTTCCGGCCGCGGGAGCCCGTAAAGGGCACGCCTACCATGGGCTCGAGGTTCAGAGCGGATCCGTACCGAGGTATCAGGTCGCCTGTCTGAGGGTTAAGTCTGACATCCTCTATTGGCCAGAGGTTGATGGCGATTACCGCCGAAAGAAGTATCCCGGAGCCCCAGGCGGGCTCTTCTGCGGCTTCGTGATCTTGTTCGACAACGATACTGGGGCTCCGGTTGCACTCATGCCCGACGGACTCATTCAGCGCTTGCGAGTTGGAGCCACCTCCGCGCTGGGAGCCCGCTACATGGCCCCGGAGGACGCCGAAGTGGCCGCAGTTATCGGGTCGGGGAATCAGGGTGAGTCGCAAGCCATTGCCCTGGCAGAAGTCAGGCCAAACTTGAAGGAAATTCGCATATTCAGCCCTACCAAGAAGAACCGCGAGGACTTAGCAGCGCGGTTGGACGAGCAGTTGCCGATGAAGGTAGTTCCAGCCGAGTCGGCCCAAGAGGCGGTCAGCGGCGCGCAAATCGTTCACGCCGGGACCAACTCGAGGGCGCCAGTTGTCAAGGCAGATTGGCTCGACCAGGGCACGCACGTGAGCGTGATCAGCGTCCAGGAGATAGGTGAGGAGATCCTAGGGCGGTCGAACCGCGTCGGCACCTCCAGACGGTACTCGCCCAAGCAGTCCCACACCGCTATCGCAGACGGTTTTGCGGAAGACGTGCACGAAGACGAGTTCGGCTCTGGCTGGTGGCACAATCAGGCGCATTGGGACCGGATGGTCACATTGGGCGACATGATGAACGGAAACGCGGTCGGACGGGCCTCAAAGGACGAGAACACGACCTTCATCACGAAAGGGGCCGCCATGCAGTTCGCGGCGGTGGGGGCCAAGCTGGCAGAGGAAGCGCGCCGAACAGGGGTCGGAAGAGAGATACCGACCGAGTGGTTCCTGCAGCCGTACCAGCCCTGATAGCGCGAGCGAGCAGCCGGTCGTAGTACGGACGGCCCGAGGGTCTGTGCTACACCCCTTGCGCGCGACGAACAGGCAGACGAACACGTGCCGGCGGAACCATCTCCGCCGGCACGTGTCGGTCTGGTCATGTCGCGGGCGCAGTCGAGACTAGGACTGCTCGCGGTTCCGAGGTCTACGCCTGCTCGGCTCTCACTCCTCAAGCTCTAGGCTGAAGCCGTGAAAATCGTTCGTGGCTCCGTTCGTGACCCCGGCGATCGGGGACCGCCACGCGACGACGATCTGTGAGTAAGTAAGAGGAAGGACGGAAAGATCCTCCATGATCCTCTGCTGGATGTCGTGCACGACGCTCCTGCGCTCCTCGGTATCGAGCGTGCTGCGAGCGAGTGCGATCAGGTCGTCTACCGCCGAGTAGTAACCGATGTTCGAGCCTGGCGGGTAGTTCGACGAGTGGAAAGCGTCTTGGAAGACGATGATGGGCTCGAGCGGCCTTCCCAAGCCTACTAGCGTCACCTGGTAGTCGCCGGTGTTGCGCTGGCTCGTGTACGCGGTGTGCTCTCTGGCATCCCGTACGACGTCGATTCCTACGCTTCTCCACTGTTCGACGATTATGTCCGCGAGCAGTGGGAATGGGCTGTCCAGCGAGTAAAGGAACTCGATCCTCAGGCCAGGGAATCCGGCTTCGGCGAGTAGGGCTCTGGCTCCCTCCGGGTCGTAGGTCACGGTTGGAACGTCAGGGTTCACCCAGTTGCCGTACTGAGGGTTGAGTGGGCCCGTGGCGGCGGCTTCCATGCCACCTGTCGCCGCCTCGATGAGGTCCCGGTCGATGGCCATGGCCAGCGCACGCCTGACACGGAGGTCGGCCAGCGGCGGATAGTTGGGGTTGAAGCCGATGAAACGCGTGGTAGAGGTCAGTACCTCTTCCGTAACGAGATCTGGATTCGCCCTGAGCGAGCTCGCGACCTCGGCGTTGCCCCTCGTCCAGATGAGATCTATCTCGCCGACCTCGAGCGCGTTGGCAGCCACCGTCTCCTCGGTTATGGGGATGAACGTTATGCTGGCCGCGCTAGGCCGCCCTTTGAAGTAGTCGTCGAAAGCTTCGACGATAACCTCGTCTGAAGCGGTCCTCCGCACGAACTGGAACGGCCCGGTCCCGATCGGGTTCTGAGCGAACGCTTGGCTACCTAGCTCTTCGAAAGCAGCGGCCGAGATGATGAACCCGTACCTATGCGCCAGCTCTGAGGAGAGGAACGTGGCGTTCACTTCCGACATTACGATCTCGATCGTGTAGCGATCGACTGCCACGATGTCCTCGACGGCGGCCCACCCAGCGGCCGCTCCCGAGCCCGTCGCCGGATCCCTCAGCCTGTCGTAGCTGAACTTGACGTCCTCGGCTGTCAGCTCCCCGTAGCCGCCATGGAACATGACCCCTTGCCTCAGGTGAAACGTGTACCTCAGGCCGTCGTCGCTGACCGACCAAGCCTCCGCTAAGTCGTTCTCGAGCTCTTCCGTGCCGGGTCGGAACCCTATCAGCCGATTGTAGATGTTGGAGGCTACGAACTCGTCTGGGGCCCTCGCGAGAAAGGCAGGATCCCAGTGCCCCGGCCCAGAGAACTGCATCCTGACCCTGATGTCCGGTCGTGCCGGATCCTGGGCGGCGACGAATGAAGGTACGAGAAGCAGCAGGATGAACACGAGACACTTGCGAGCTGGTCTTGGGATGAGGGTATGACGCGCGGTGGCATGGCGGTCTAGCAGAGCCATTCTGACCTCCCTCGAGCGGCCGCTTGACGTGTGTCAGCGCCGTCAAACCGGCACCGATCGCTCGCAATCCGGCTCGTATACAACCGTATACGTTGGTTCAACGCAGAGAGTACAGGAGTCGACAAAGTCTGTCAAGAATAGGCAGGGGCGGCGATCGGGCGGCCCTTGCAATGCCGTCGCGGTCGAACGCGCGCTGCCACGGCGGGTTGACAACTCAACGGTCGGTCATTAGATTGAGACCCACACACGAAGATATACGGTCGTATACAGTCATTGAGGCCGACTCGGACACTTGATGAGAGGCAGGAATCGAATGGCACTGTTGCTGGACAGCGATGAGATCGAGCAGATACTGACTCCACAACTTTGCATCGAAGCTCTTGAGCCTGTGTTCGGCGATATGGGGAAGGGTCAAGCCGTCAACATGCTTGGGCGTGAGGTCGTGCTCGCCCGAATACGCGAAAAGGATGTACCCGGGGCGCGTCCAGGGCACGCTTACCACGGGCTGGAAGTGCAAAGTGCCGCAGCTCCGCGCATCAAAACGGCGAGCCTCAGGGTCAAGTCAGACGTGCTGTTCTGGCCCGAAGTGAACGGCAGCTACAGGAGGAAGAAGTATCCGGCCGCCACAGGCGGGCTCTATTGTGGGTTCGTAATACTATTCGACACCGATACGGGCGAGCCCACTGCGCTCATGCCCGACGGCTTGATACAGCGGATGCGCGTAGGCGCGACCTCTGCACTCGGGACCAAGTACATGGCTCGGCCGGACGCAAGCGTCGTAGCCATCATCGGCGCAGGCTGGCAGGCCGAGGCCCAGGTTCTGACGCTGGCCGAGGTGCGTAAGCTCAGCGAGGTACGCATTTTCAGCCCGACCCCTGCGTCACGAGAAGACCTGGCATCCCGTTTGAACGGAATGCTCGAGGCTGAGGTTCGGCCCGTGGCGACGGCCGAGGAAGCAGCTCGCGGCGCCGACATCGTGCACGCTGCGACCAACTCGCGATCACCGGTACTGAGCGCCGAATGGCTGTCGCCGGGCTCACATGTCAGCGTGATCAGCGTTCAGGAGATCGGCGAAGAGCTTCTCGGCAAGGCGACGACGGTGGGAACGTCCAGAAACCACGGTCCCAAGCAATCGAACACCGCGATCGCCGACGGCTACGCCGAGGACGTGCACGAGGACGAGTTCACATCGGGCTGGTGGCACAACCGAGCCCATTGGGATCAGATGGTCTCGTTGGGAGACCTGATAAACGAGCGCTCTGTGGCTCGAAGATCCCCCGACGAGATCACCGCCTTCATCACCATGGGAGCCGCTGTTCAGTTCTCAGCCGTCGGCGCGGCGTTGATGAAAGCAGCCCGAGACGCTGGCATAGGTCGGGAGTTCCCAACTGACTGGTTCCTTCAGCCGTATCAACCGTAACGCGAGTATGGACCGGCTGGAGATGCCTACAAAGACGTTAGCGACCTTCACATCGAGCCTGAGGCTGGAAGACGTTCCCGAGCGAAGTGTGGATCGAATCAAGTGCATGCTGCTGGATCAGCAAGGCATCGCGCAGTTCGTGGCGCGCAACACGCCTTGGGGCAAAGCGGTCATCCGCTTTGCAGAGGCCCAAGCCGAGGGCAGCGCGAGCTCGCAGATTCTAGGGACCACCGTGAAGAGCTCTGCACCGATGGCGGCCCTCGCCAACGGCACTTTGGCGATGGGTTTCGAGTACGAAGACATGCATCAGCGCGGCGATGGTCACCCGTTCGCGATAGTAGGTCCAGCGGCGCTTGCTGCTGCCGAGTCGTGTGGCGCTTCAGGAGCGGACCTTCTTGCTGCTTTGATCGCCGGCTATGAGATAGGAGTGCGGGTCAGCTATGGCCTCGATCGCCGGCAAGCGCCGTGGCCCGAGAGAGGCCTGTACCCGATAACGATCTTTGGAGTCCTTGGAGGAGCGGCGGCGGCGGCGCGTGCCCTCTCGTTGGATGCGACCGAGACCGCTCACGCACTCGGCATAGCGGGCTCACATGCCTTCGGAACGATGCAAGCGCACAAGGAAGGCACCATGACACGTCGTCTCCACGCTGGCAGGGCCGCTGAGATCGGAGTGACCGCAGCTCTACTCGCCCGCGAGGGATTCACCGGTCCGAACGAGATCCTAGAAGGGGAGTTCGGCATTTACGCCAGCTACGCAGAGGGCGAGAGTGACATGAACGCCATCACAGAATGGTTGGGGACTGACTGGGCTGCCGACGGCGTGTGGCTCAAGAACTACGCATGTAACGGCTTGTTCCAAGCTCCGCTCGATGCCTTCCTTGGCCTTCAAGACAAGCACGGCTTCTCCCACGCCGATGTAAAGCGACTAGATACGAAGATCGCCAAAGCCACCCGCTTGCACGGCCGACCTTCGGCAGTTAGCTCCGTAAACGCTCAGTTCAGCCTTCATTACTGCATGGCACTGGCCCTGGTGAAGGGTCGTCCCCGGCCACATATGTTCTTAGAGGACGACTTACACGATGCAGAAGTAATTGCGGCCATGGACAAAGTAGACGTCAGCTTGTTGACCGAGCTGCGCGCCAAAGTGCCCGATTCCTCCAGACCTGGGCAGGTGGAAGTAATGCTTGCCGATGGTCGTGTATTGACCGAAGAGGTCGTCTACCCCAAGGGGCACCCAAAGAATCCCATGGGTTGGGAGGACGTCCGAGATAAGCATTCTGAGCTCGTGGAGGAGGGTGGTGATTCAGGCGTCGCGCGAACGAGCCGGATCGAACAACTGATCAGAGAGCTGGATGCCTGTGAAACCGTGCCGGTGTTGACCGCCTAAGAGTGGCTGCCGGTCACGTTCGGAGGCCCAGATGTCGACAGGAATGTTGCAGACGGGGACGAGAGCGAGGCGAACGCACATGAAACAGCGCTTGGTCAAGTTTTTTCTCATAATTGGAGCCGTGGTGCTCGCCATGTCGTCGATGGCGCACGCGCAGACCGACGGTAGACCGGACCTGAGGATTAGGCTGCAGTTCTCCGGCCCTGGACAGTGGGACCCCGCCTTCTTGCAGATCGCACCTGATGAGTTCGTCGCGACCAACATCTTCAATCGACTCATTCGGTTCCGGCCTGGCACGGCCGATCTCGAGGCCGACTTGGCTGCAGATTGGAGCGTGTCGGAGGACGGCTTGACGTACATGTTCCGCTTACACGAAGGCGTGCAGTTTCATGGTGGCTATGGAGAGTTGACGGCAGAAGACGTCAAGTTCAGTTACGACCGGCTGCGTGACCCCGCTACCGGTTCGGGAGCCGCGTCCGGCTGGGCGGCCGTGGAGGACATCGTCGTAGTCGACAGGTACACGATCGAGATCAGGATGTCCGAACCCAATGCGACGTTCCCGTCGTCGGAGCTCGCCCATCGCTACGGCTTCGTGATCTCTAGGGCAGCGTTCGAGGAGCGAGGCGCGGACTTCGCGCAGAACCCGGTCGGCACCGGGCCGTTCGAGTTCGTGCGCAGAACCCCGGCGGACGAGGTGATCGTGAGGGCCTTCGACGAGTACTTCGAGGGGCCTCCATCGGTTGCCAGTATCACCTTCATTCCGATCATCGAGGAGACGGTAGCTGCAACGGCGCTCGAGGTCGGCGAGATCCACCTGATCTGGACACGCGGCAACTCGGAGGTGGCCGACGAGCTCAAGGCCAACCCGGCGATAACGACAGCCGATGTGCTGAGCTCCACCACCAGGTTCCTCGGCTTCAACCCGAGCTACCCGCCGTTGGCGGATGCTCGGGTCAGGCGCGCTCTAGCCATGGCGATCGACCGCGACCTGATCGAAGCCGCTACGGTAGGCATGGAGCAGGCGGCCAGCGGCCCGCTGAGCGTCCAGTATGGGAGCTGGGTGAACCCCGACCTTCCGGAGATCTCCTACGATCCCGAGGGCGCCAGGGCTCTGCTCGCCGAGGCCGGTTACCCCAACCCGAACGACCTTCGCATCGTGTTCCTGCACTCGCTCCGAAGCCCGGACCAGATCTTCGCCGACGTCATGGTGGAGCAGTGGCGAGCCATCGGGGTTGACGTGGTGAGGGACGGACGCGATCACGCCGGCTACACCGCACAACGTAACGCCGGCGGCTACGACGTGACCATCACGGGCCTGGGCCGGCCGTTGGAGGCGTTGATCGTCTTCCAGGACGCCTTCCACTCCTCGAGCTACCCACCCGGCTCCAACATCGGTTTCTACGACGGGGTCGACGACCTCATCGCGCAGGCTCGACTCACGTTCGACGAGGAGGAACGCCGGCAGATCGTCTTCGAGATCCAAAGGCGGATCATGGAGGACTTACCGGTCTTGCCGCTGACCTATTCGATGAACGTGGTGGCGTGGCGCTCTCCCATCGTAGACCTCACCCACGGGGCTACCAACGACTTCCACGGCTACACGTTGATCATCGAGGACTGAGGGCCGAGGTCAGCTTCCTAACGCGGACCGAGATGATCATGGTCACTAGACGGCGTTCTACCTGCGCGAACTGCGCAGAGGGGCTACACGCGCCCGAGCGCCGTCTAGAGCCATGAGAAGCCCCGAAGCGCAGGTTGCTGACGTGCGCTACTCATGACACTTTACATAGCACGCAGGCTCGCGATCACCGTGCCAACCGTGTTCGCCATACTCATCATGACCTTCGTCTTGATCAGGCTTGCGCCAGGGGATCCGGCACAGGCTTACATCGAGGGTGGTGGTGGCGCGGCCGAGCTGGAACGGGCACGGGAGAGACTAGGGCTGAACGAGCCCATACTCGTCCAGTTCGTGCGTTACACGTCACTGTTGGTTCAGGGGGACCTAGGGCGTTCACTGATCAACCAGCGTTCGGTCATGCAGCTCATAGTTGACAGATTTCCCTATACCTTGCAGCTAGCAGTCGTCTCCCTGGCGATCGCGCTCATCGTTGCCATACCCGCTGGCGTGTTTGCGGCGCTCCGGCAGAACTCGGTAACGGATCGAGTGGTGACCGTTATTGCGGTCATGGCTTACTCCATGCCCAAGTTCTGGCTGGCCATGCTCTTGGTGCTTCTCTTCAGCGTGACGCTGAGATGGTTCCCGGTCATCGGTGCCGGGCAGGAGGGAAACCTCATAAGCGTCCTGAGGCATCTCGCCTTACCGGCCATCGCGATGGGGCTCTCGGAGGCCGCCTTCCTGACACGCATGACTCGCAGCGCCGTCATCGAGGAGCTGCGGAAGGACTACGTTCGTACCGCTCACTCGAAGGGTCAGAACCCTCGTGCGGTCGTACTGCGACATGTCTTGAGAAATGCCGCCATTCCCGTGGTCACGGTCGTGGGATTCAGTCTCGCCAGCATGCTCAGCGGCTCGATCGTCATCGAGGCGATCTTCGTGCGTCCCGGCGTCGGCCAGCTCCTGTTGGAGGGAATCAACCAACGGGACTACACCGTGGTGCAGGGAGGAATCATCACGTTCGCGATGAGCATAATCCTCGTCAACCTCCTGGTCGACATCTCCTATGGTGCCGTTGACCCGCGGATCAGATATGAGTAACAGGAGGCCAACGGCGACGGAAGATCGGGCGGCGAAGTGACCGTCGCGGCACGCCTTCGTCGCGACCCGGCTTTGTGGATAGGTTGCTGTATCTTCCTGGCGCTGGTGCTGGTGGGCGTGCTCGCACCACAGCTGAGTCCAGCAGATCCGAACGCGCTGGCCATCACTAGGCGTTTGAGTCCGCCATCGCCGGAATCACCCTTTGGAACGGACCACCTGGGCCGTGACCTCTTGAGCCGACTGTTCTTCGGCGCTAGGTACTCGTTGGGTGTTGCCTTCGCCGCGGTTACTTTCGCTACTTTTGCAGGGGTCGCGCTTGGGAGCATCGCGGCTCTGGCAAAGGGGTTCGCCGATGGCTTGATCATGCGCGTGGTCGATGCGCTAATGACGTTCCCGACGGTGCTGATCGCCCTGTTCGTCGTCGCGACGCTAGGGGCTGGAACAGATAGGGTGATACTCGCGCTGGCGATAGCAACCGTGCCTCAGATCGCTCGGGTCACTAGGGCCGAGGTTCTCAGGCTCAAACAGCTCACCTATGTCGAAGCGGCGATCGCGCTTGGCATCAATCAGGTGGACATCCTGAGACGGCACATAATCGTCAACGCCTTGGGGCCGATCATAGTCGCAACCACGTTCAGCTTCGGTAGAGCTCTCTTGGCAGAGGCCACTCTTGGTTTCTTGGGACTGGGTGCTGACGTTCCGACGTGGGGGCAGATCGTGGGTGACGGCCGTGCATATCTGCGGCAGGCGCCTTGGGCCACCGTCTTCTCGGGCTCCGCGATCATGCTCGCAGTGCTGTCCACCAATCTGTTGGGAGACGCCCTTCGCGACGCGACTGACCCCCAGATGCGGTCCTAGTCGATGCTCTCATGCGACAAGCGACAAGCGTGGAGGCGCGCTTTGCGTCATCGAGGAGCGGATCCTCTGGCTACGGCGGCTTTACGTGATAGGCTCGCACCCTTTAGTATACCGTTGGATACCATCATCAGCACGAAGGTTTCACGCTCTAGGGAGGTCGTGACATGATCGGACGCCTGAGTTCTCATAGGGTCCGGGCAGCGCGAGTAGCATCCGCGCTGTTCGGCGGGGTTCTACTGACTTTGGCGTACCTGGCGCCGTCCGTTCGTGCGCAAGAGGTCGATACCCGTCCCGATCTCAGGATCCGGCTTCAGTTCGCGCGGCCTGGGGGGATCTACGACCCCGCCCAATGGCGCTATACGTCCGATGGCTGGGTATACCCTGCGCTGTTCAATCAGCTGGTTCGCAAGGTTCCCGGGACCGGTGGCGACCTGGAGCCTGATCTCGCCCAGTCCTGGGAGATCTCGCCAGACGGCACCGTGTACACGTTCCACCTTCGTCGAGGCGTGGAGTTCCATCGCGGCTACGGACAGCTGACCGCCGACGATGTGGTCTTCTCCCTGATGCGTCAGATCGAGGACCCTGATGCAACGTTCCATGCGACCTATCGGAACGTCCGGGAGGTTCTAGCCATCGACCCTTATACGGTTAGCATCGTCCTCTCGGAGCCTCAGCCGTCCTTCTTGTTGGCCGCACTGACCAATCCCAACGGAGCGGGTTTCATCGTTTCTCGCAGGGCGGTAGAGGAGTTGGGTGCCGACTTCGCCTCGCGCCCTGTCGGCACCGGGCCGTACGTCCTGGAGGGCCTGACGGCCACCGACGAGGTCATCTTGGTAAGCCATGACGAGTACTTCTCTGGCCGACCGAGCGCGAAGTCCATCACCTTCGTGCACGTGGCGGAGGAGGCGGTTGCAGCCGCGGCGTTACTGAGCGGGGAGCTCCAGGCCATCTACACACGAGGCAACCCGGAGGTCGCGCAGCAGTTACTGGACTCGCCAGCGGTGCAGGCGCGCACCGTCGTCGAGTACTACAACATCATGCATATCGCCATCAGTCCAAGCTTCGAGGCGGCGAACGACGCAAGGGTGCGCCACGCGCTTGCCTACGCCTTGGACAAGAGCGTTATCTCGCTACTGCTTCCCGGCCTGGACGAGCCGGCGCACGTACTACGCCCTGAGCAGCTGACGGGCGGTACCAGTGAGACCACGCAATACGGCTACGAGCCCGACAGGGCGCGGGAGTTGTTGCGACAGGCTGGGCAAGAGGGATTGAGACTGAACCTCATGTTCCAAACGCGGGAGCCCGAGGCGACTATCGCCCAGTGGCTCGCAGAGAGCTGGGGCGCCATCGGGATCACCGTGACCTTGGAAGGTGCAGAGGCGACCACCGCACACGACAGGCGCACTACAGGCGACTTCGAAGTGACTTTCATGGCCACTTCGCGCGACGGAGATCCGGACTACTTCTTCACCGATGTGCTCCACTCCGCCTCGATCGGACCGGGCGGCTCGAACTACTCGGGCTACTCCGCCGTCGACGACTTGATAGAAGAGGCCCGCTATGAGCTTGACGCCGATCGGCGGCAAGAGTTGTATAGCGAGATTCAGAGGCGAGTCATGGACGACCTGCCCGTCATACCGCTGCTGTTCCGCGCCTACGTCGCTGCTTGGAGAGAGCCGATAGAAGGTCTCGTGCCGGACAGCACGATCCAGTTCTGGCCGCACACGATATCCGTCGTCACAGAGTCGCGATGAGCGGCGGCGCTGATGGCACTGGGCGAGCGTCGCCAGCGCATCCTGCTGACCGAGAGAGGCCTTCGACCGCGGTCGAAGGCGACGAACGGCTCGACTATTCGTCGTTGACTGCCGTTGGCAAGGCCATACGCGAAGGTACCATCACGCCCAGCGCGTTGGTGGAGAGACAGTTACTGCGAGCGGAGCGGGTGGGATCCGCTCTCAACTGCTTCGTTACTGTCACTCCGGAAGCTGCTTTAGAACGCGCCGCGGAGCTCGACCGAAAGGCAAGCGAAGGAGACTATCTCGGCCCGCTTCACGGCGTGCCGGTGACGATCAAGGACAACGTCGGGTGTGCTGGGGTGCGTACTACGGCCGCTTCCAGGGTACTAGCCGATTGGGTGCCCTCCGCCGACTCGCCTGCGGTTCAGCGTCTAAAGAGCGCTGGCGCGGTGATACTGGGCAAGACCAATCTCTCCGAGTTCGCTTTCGGCTCGACCCACCCCGACTTCGGAGACGTGCTGAACCCTTGGGATCGGTCGCTCTCCACAGGTGGATCTTCGAGTGGATCTGCCGCTGCTCTGGCTGCTGGCATAGGTTACGCCTCCATAGGAACAGACACAGGCGGGTCGATACGAATCCCTTCATCTTTGTGCGGCTTGGTCGGCCTTAAGCCCACGTTCGGTTTGGTGGAGTCCGCAGGCATCGTGCCTATCAGTCTAGAGCTCGATCACGTCGGGCCCATGGCTCGTACGGTCGAGGACGTGGCGATGGTGCTTGACGTGATCGCCCGCTCCGACTGGTCAGGCCGCGCCGGTCTGGCGAAGATGGATGAGTCGGGCCTCAGAGGCCTACGTCTCGGCGTTCTACCCGATCATGAGCTCGAAGGCGTTCATCCGGACGCTCTGGTCGGCATGAAGCAAGCGCGGGAAGCGCTGGTCGCTCTCGGTTGCGAGCCCAGGCCCGTCACGATCCCCGACCGCGCAGCAGCCCGGTCGGCCATGTGGACGCTGGCGGCGGTCGAGCTACTCGTCGATCAGGAGCAGAACATGACTCGGCTGGACGACTTCGGCGAGGGCATGCGCGCGGCGTTGGACCGGGCGTCCAAGACCGACGCCAGCACGTATCTGAAAGCTCGTCGAACGCGGGAAGACCTTAGGGCTGCTCTCGACCTGACGTTCGAGGAGGTGGATCTCCTACTGACCCCGGCGGTTCCAGTAGTGGCCCACCCCTTCGAGCAACGACCTGCCCTCCGCGACGCCAGGCAGGCCTACACGACCCTGTTCAATCTGACCGGCAACCCGGCGTTGGTACTGCCAGTGGTCATCAGCCGAGAGAACCTGCCGCTCGGGGTTCAGCTAATAGGTCGGCGGTTCTCGGACGACCTAGTGCTGAGAGCCGGGCTGGCTATCGAGAGATCGCTAGGGTCCATCTGGAACCGTCAAGACGTGCTTGCCAGGTTGAAGGCATCGATCTCCGCGATCCTCGCTTGACCTCGCCACACGTACGGACTCGTCTGATTCGCCCGGCTCTCTAGCCCCGATCAAGGAGGTGAGACCGAACGAGCGTTGCCGCCTGACCGCGTCCGTGAGACGCGGTTCCGAACGTTAGGTTCGCATGTCAGTACTCGACACTGGAGATACCAATATGAGCCAGCTACGCAGAGATCCGCACCTCATCGCAGTTCGCCGGAGCCTTACAGCCGCTTCGCTTTTGGTCGTTCTGACGCTGCCCTTCGCCTCAGCTCAGGCCGACCTCGCCTCTCGTCCCGACATCCGTGCTCGCCTCCACTTCGCCGTCGCGGGCGGAGTCTACGATCCGGCCTTATGGCGCTACACCTCGGATCAGTTCGTCCTACCTAACCTTTATAGCTGGTTGGTGCGCTGGGTTCCAGGATCGGGCGGGTACGAGCTCGAGCCGGACCTTGCCGAGAGGTGGGTGATCTCCGAAGACGGTCTCACCTACACGTTCCATCTCCGCGAGGGAGTCCAGTTCCATCATGGATACGGAGAGCTTACGGCCGAGGATGTGGTTTTCACCTTCACTCGTCAGATGGAAGACGAGTCCATGAGCTACTACTCGGCTCTCGAGGAGATATCAGGCATTCGAGCCATCGATGACCAAACGGTCGAGATAACCCTGGATGTGCCGAACATGGCTTTTCTCTCGACCATCATCGGGCACATTCCCGGGTACATAGTCTCCAAGCGCGCGGTTGAGGAGCTAGGCGAAGCTTTCGCGATGAGGCCAGTGGGCACGGGCCCGTTCCAGTTCATCGAGCTGACCAGCGGCGGAGAAGTCGTGCTCGAGTCGTTCGACGACTACTGGCGCGGCCCGAGACCGATCAGAAGGCTTACGTTCGCGCATGTGGGCGAAGAGCAGATCGCTGTCGCCGCCCTCCGCAGTAACGAGCTACAGATCATCTGGACTCGCGGTAATCCAGAAGCCGTAGCTGCGCTAGAAGCGGATCCGGACATACAAACCGAGACCATTAGTAGGCCGACATCGGTCCGCCACGTGGCGTTCAACCCCAACTTCGAACCGGCTCAGAACGTTCTCGTGAGGCGCGCCCTCTCCCACGCGATAGATCGGGACCTGATCAGGCTGGCCCTTCCAGGCCTAGAGGTGCCCGCAGACGTCTTCTTCGCGCTGGATACTCAAGAGGTGACGAGTCATGCCTTCGATCCTGATCTAGCGCGGGCTCTGCTTGCCGAAGCCGGTTATCCCAACGGCTTCTCGGTCACGATCATGTTCCAGTCCCGCTCTCCCGAAGACATCCTGGCGGAGATAGTGCGCAGCGCCTGGGAGGATATCGGGCTAGACGCGCAGTTGGAGGCAATGGAGGCAACAGCGGCCCACGACCGGCGCAACTCCTTCGACTTCGATGTCACCATCCTCTCTGTTGGTCGTCCGGCAGATCCCGACCTGCTCTTCAGGGACTTCTTCCTGTCCACCTCACGCCCCCCGGGTGCCTCGAACTATTTCGGCTATGACGCGATCGACGATCTGATCCTCGAAGGTCGGCGGATCAGCGATCCCGTGCGGCGCAGCCAGATCTATCACGAGGCTCACGAACAGGTCATGCGGGACCTGCCCATCATTCCGCTCTCGTTTCAGGCGTTCACCGTCGCCTGGCGCGCACCGGTCACCGGCATGGCCCACGGCCAGAACAACAACTTCTGGGGCGAGACGATCGAGATCTCGCGCTAGTGGTAGGGAGGATGGTCAGGAAGGGTCAGTACGGTTCAAAGGGATGATGGCGTTCCCCTCATTCGAGACGGTAGACATCGCGCTCTTACCCGGCACCAAACAGGTGAACCGGAGTAGAAAGGAAGCTTAGGTGGACGCCCAGAACAGACCAAAGTCAGACGCGCTGCGAGATGAGATCTATAGCTACTTCGAAGATGCGATGGGCGGAGCTCCCAAGAGCATTCCTTTCCTCGAGAAGTACAATCCGGCCGCCATGGAGGGCTTCTACCTCCTTCGCAAAGCTACGCTCCGAGAGCCCCCCGAAGGCACGCTCAGCAAGAAGACGCAGGAGTTGATCATCATCGCCGTCGAGGCGGCGTTGAAGATGGATCCAGTCGGACACGCGAGAATCGCTGTGGACGCGGGCGCCACACCTCAGGAGATCCACGATGCAGTCGGAATCGTACTCTGGCTTGCCGGCATGCCCGCGTACCACCACGGTATGCGCGCCGTCGAGGCGGCTGAAGAGCACCTGAAGCAGAAGTCGGCTTCCTGAGCACATAGCGGATTTGCCCCGCGGCCTTACAGGGAGGGCGGTGACTCTGACCGAGAGTCACCGCTCTCCCTGTAGAACGTGCTCAGCCTCGACTCTTCAACGGCGTTCTCGTGCTCAAAGCATGACGTTGACCGACTTCACCTGCGTGAAGCTCATCATCTCATCGAGGTCGTTCTGCCTTCCGAGGCCGCTGTTCTTGTAGCCACCGAAGGGCATTCCCTTCCAACGGCTGACGCCGTTCACGGTCACGGTGCCGGCTTCGATGCCGTGCGCCGTCCGGAGCGCCAGCGAGAGGTCCCGAGTCCAGATACTTGCGGTAAGGCCGTACTGGCTGTCGTTCGCGATCCTCAGCATCTCCTCCGGCTCGGTCCAGGTCAGGACCGACATCACCGGACCGAAGATCTCCTCGGACGCGATCGTCATCTCCGGAGTTACCTCGTCGAACAGGGTGGGCTCGACGAAGGCGCCGGCCTTCAGAGCCTCTTCGTTCGGCGGTTCTCCACCGTGCTGCAACCTCGCCCCCTGCTCGACACCCGAGCGGATGAAACCGAGTACCCGCGCCTGATGCTCGCGCGTCACCAGCGGTCCCATGTCGGTGTCCTCTTCGGTCGGCACGCCAAGACGGATGCGCGCCAGCTCGCGCTTCAACCCTTCGACCAGCGCCGGCTGAACGTCTCGGTGAGCGAGCACACGAGAGGTCGATCCGCATGACTGCCCCTGACATTTCGTCAGGTTCATACCGTCGATGACTCCGCGAGCTGCCTTCTCGACATCGGCGTCCGGGAACACGATCAACGGGTTCTTGCCGCCCAACTCGAGCGTCACGTGCTTGACAACGTCGCCGGCGGCGGCGTCTCTGAGGATCGCCCTGCCAGTGCCAAGGCTTCCGGTGAACTGGATGCGGCGGACCAGTGGGTGCCGAACCAGGGCCGACCCCGCCTCGGCGCCGCCAGTGACGATGTTCACGACGCCGTCAGGCAGGATCTCCGAGACGATCTCGCCTAGCACCAGCGCCGAGAGCGGTGTCTGTGGTGCCGGCTTCAGAACCAGCGCATTGCCGGTGCCGAGTATGGCGCCCAGGCTGCCGGCAGCGAACAGGAACGGATGGTTGAAGGCCAGTATCCTGGCTACGACCCCGTAAGGCTCGCGCCTCGTGTAGTGCAGGTTGGCGCTGGTCGCCG
Organism: uncultured bacterium; assembly: GCA_964473205.1. Taxonomy (GTDB): domain Bacteria; phylum Deinococcota; class Deinococci; order Deinococcales; family Trueperaceae; genus CAYMRL01. The sequence goes on from CAYYOK010000003.1 coordinate 61,240, forward strand.
GCACGGTGGTGCCTCGGACCTCGAGCACGAGGCCCGCGTAATACTCGAGAGAGCTGGCTGACCTCAGTACGTCCTCGCGCATCGCCTTGAGCGGGTTGCCGCAATCGAGCGAGTCCAGGTACGCGAGTTCCTCGGCCCTGCTCCTGATGCGGCCGGCTATCTCGGTGAGCAAAGCGGCTCGTTCGCGCGCGTCGACGCGCGCCCACGTCTTCGAGCTGGCATGAGCGGCTCGAACCGCGCGGTCCACGTCCGAAGGCGATGCGGACGGCACCTTGGCGAGCACCTCACCAGTGGTCGGATCGATCGACTCCAACTCTGCGCCGGTGCTCGACCCCGACCACTCGCCGCCGATCAACATCAGCGGGGAGTCTGGAAAGGTGAAAGGTCTATCTGAAGTGCGCATTGACTGATCGACCCGCTCTCATCGCGGTTGCGTCACGACATCGATCAAGGCGGGCAGCCGCTTGGTCTTCACGTAGTCGCGAGCTTCGCGCAAAGCCGGCAGCAAAGCCTCGGGCTTCTCTACCGGACCGAACCCCCGTACTCCCATCGATTCGGCCATCTTCGCGTAGTCGATGGTTGGATTCTCTATTCGAATCCCGACGGTCTTGTTGCTGACTGGCCGGTTGCGTGTCTTTGCGACCAGCTCTTGATGGATCTCATCCGTGTAGTAGGAGCGGTTGTTGAACATGACCGTCAGCAGCGGGATCTCGTGGTGAGCGGCGGTCCACAACGCATTGGGCGTGTACATGAAGTCCCCATCGCCTTGCAGGTTTATGCAGATCTTCCCTGTCGCCTGGTGATGGAGGGCCGCTCCAAGGCTTGCGCCCACGCCGTAACCGAGCCCTCCGCCACCACTCGGACCGAGGTACTGCCTGGGATGCTCGATCTTCCAGAGGCGTTTCACCCAGTCGGCCAGCGTGCCGTTGGTGAGCACCCACTCCTCGTCTTCCATCACCGACCAGAGGTCCGCAGCCAGGCGAGACACGGCGATGGGATGTTGATCGCGCTGCGCCCGCGCCTGCTCGCGCCACGCTGTCCGACGTCGCTCGTGTAGACCGCTGACCTTGACTCTACGGCTCTCGATCGCCTCGGTGCCCTCCGCCCCGAGCTCGCGTACCGCAGCTCGAAGCCTATCGAGGAGCTCAGGGAGGAACTCCCCAGTGTCAGCGGAGATGTTGACGGCAACGGGGTACAGCTTCTGATAGTCGGCCACGAAGCCGCTGGCGAGGAAGTGGTCGAGTCCCACTGTCACGATCTTGGTGCCCGGCTGCAACACCGTACGAGACTCCCTCGTGCTCCGGTCCGTCACCGAGAGCGCGCCGAACAGGTCCTTGACATCGAGTGCCAGCACCAGATCGCTCTCGGGCAAGACGACCTGCTCCTCGCCCATCACGTTCATCGGGTGGGTCGTAGGCAGGTTGAACCGGTTGCCGATGTCGATCACCGGGAGCGCCAGGAGGTCAGCCAGCTCTATCAGCCAGCCGACCGCGTTCTCGTTGCGACCGGTGTGATCAGCCAGCACCACCGGGTTCTTCGCGGCGAGCAGGTCGCTTACCAGCTCGTCGAGGAGGCGGGCGGGTGCCTGGACGGGAGAAGGCGCGGTGTATGCAGCGGCGGCTGGGACTGGCAGATCCTCATCGATCACCGCCTCCTGCAGGTCAGTGTCGATGCAGACATAGACGGGCCCCTGCGGGAGGGTACTGGCGATGAGGCTGCCGCGAATCATCGCCTCGGCCGCAGCCGGAAGGCTGGCTGGTTGATCGTCCCACTTCACGAAGTCTCGGATCAAGTTTCCCTGGACCAAGGCGGTGTGGTTCCAGTCGATCCTGGGGCGCCTGTGCTCAGCGTCCATCGGCCCGCCGCCGCCGATCAGAAGCATGGGAACCCGGTCCACCCAGGCATTGAAGATAGCCATGGATGCGTGCTGCAAGCCGACGATGTTGTGGATCATGCTGGCCATGACCTTGCCGGAGGCCTTAGCGTAGCCTTGGGCCATGGCTACGGCGATCTCTTCGTGCGCGCACAAGATCAGCTTGGGAGCGCCGCGACCCCCGTGGTTCACGAGCGAGTCGTGCAAGCCGCGCAACGACGCTCCAGGGTTGAGCGTCACGAACTCGATCCCGAGGTCGTTCAGTACGTCTACTATGTAGTCCGAGCCGAAGCGGAGGCTCTCAGCCTTATCCCCCGCACCGAGCGGCTCGGTTGGTCCAGCCTCGGACCCTTCTCCTTCTCCAATTGCCTTCACATCCACGGGTACGTGGCTCCTCTCTCGACGAACGGCTGGTGGAGGACGCTCCGAAGTAGGGAGCGTCCTCCACGGGCATAGAGGTGGATCTTGGAGCTCCTTGGCGCTAGGGAGCCTCGATCTGGATCGTCTCGCCCCAGAAGTTGTTGTTCTGGCCGTGTGCCATGCCTGTCACAGGCCCGCGCCAAGCAACCGCGAAGGCTTGGTAGGACAACGGGATGATCGGTAGGTCTTCCATCACCTGAGCGTGCGCTCGGTTGTAGAGGTCGGCTCGTACGATCAGGTCGTTGGTGCGGCGCGCCTCCAGGATGAGGTCGTCGATTACATCGTATGCCATGTAGTTGGATCCGCCTGGCGGTAGTGACGTGGACAGGAAGAGCGAGGTGAACAGCAGGTCTGGATCCGGCCGGCCGACGGAAGTCGTGTGCGCCTCGAACTCGAGGGCGTTCCGTCGGTCGAACGCAGACACGGCGTCTATCCCCTCTAGGGTCACCGTCAGTCCTATGTCTTGCCAGTTCGCGCCGACTAGCTCCGCGAGGATCGACTCGGGCGGTCGGGTCTGAAACATGATCGTGACGGGAAAACCATTCGGATAGCCGGCTTGGGCGAGCAGCTCTCGCGCCAGAGCCGGATCGTAGGCGTAGGTTGGAACCTCTCCACTATCCTCGAAGTACACGACATGGGCCGGGATCTCGAGGTTCGGGAGGGCTTGAGCGATCAGGTCCTTGTCGATCGCGTAGGCCAGCGCCTGCCTTACCAGCGGGTCGCGTGTCGGTTCGAAGTTGGGGCTGAACGCCACGTGACGCACCGACGATGGGACACTGATCACCTCGACGGTCAGGTCGCTATCCGCCTGCAACGCTGCGATGGCCTCCGGATTGCCGCGCGTCCAGATGATCTGGAACTCGTTGCTCTGGAGAGCGGCGACCGCAACCTGCTCCTCGCCGATATGAGCGAAGGTCAGCTTGGCCACCTGCGGCGGGCCGCGGAAGTAGTCGTCGTTCGAGACGAGCACGATCTCATCCGCTGCCGTACGCTCCTGGAAGATGAACGCGCCGGTCCCGATGGGCGTCTCGTTGAACCTGTCGCCAAGGTCCTCGACCGCGGCTTTCGAGACGATGATCCCCGGTCTGTACGCGACCACCGTCGCCATGAACGAGGCGCTGGGTTCCCTGAGCGTCAGCCGGAAGGTGTAGCGATCGAGCGCCTCGACGCTGACGACATCGGACAGTTGCGAGTAGAAGGAGGTCGTCTCATCCGTCATCTGGCGTTCGAAGCTGAACACGACATCTTCCGACGTGACCTCACCATAGCCACCGTGGAACTGGACGCCCTGTCGCAGCACGAACGTGTACTCGAGGCCGTCATCGGAGATCTGCCAACTCTCGGCCAGATCCGCCTCGAGCTCCGCGCCGCCCGTCCCTGGGACCCATCGGACGAGCCAATTGTAGATGTTCGGATAGATGAACCAGTCTGTCGTGTACTGCCAGTATGCCGGGTCGAAGATCCCGCCAGGTCGTCCGAAGTGAAGCCTGACCGTCAGTTCGGGACGCGAGGAATCTTGCGCTGCCGCGACTGCCAGCGGCCCTCCTAGAAGGGCGAAGCAGATCAGCCACAGCCAAAATCTCTGATGCAGTCTCATGTGTTCTCCTTACGCTTGGAAGCGTGTGGGATCGATTCCGTGCTGGCTTACCGGCGTGCTGCTACCTGACCCTGATCGTCCCGCCCCAGAAGTTGTTCACGACTCCCGGGACTATGTCCACGATCGGATCGCGCCACGCAGCCGCGAAAGCTCGATAGACGAGGGGGATTATCGGCAAGTCGGTCATGATCTGCGTCTGTGCCTGACGGTAGAGGGCCGCGCGCAGATCAGGGTCGAGCTCGACCCGCGCCGCATCGATAAGCTCGTCGACAGCCGAATACCCTATGTAATTCGATCCGCCCGGCGGTCTGCCGCTGTTCGAGTGGAACACGTTCGAGAACAGCAGGTCGGGATCGCCCGGCCGGGCCGTGGCGGAGAAGGTGATGTCGAAATCGCCGGTGTTGCGTCGGTCGAAGGCCGCGGTGAGCTCGGTGGGCTCCTCCACGACATCGAGTCCGATCGCTCTCCAGTTCTCGGCCATGATGGCTGCGAGCGTCGCCTCGGTGGCTGATGTCGCGTGCATGAGTCTGACCGTGAAGCCATTGGGATAGCCGGCTTCCTCTAGCAACCGAATCGCAGTTGCCGGATCGTACGGATAGGTCGGCACCTCATCCGGCGAAACGCCCCCGTACATCGTGTCAGGACGCGCGACGTAGGCCGCTTCGTCAAGGCCGGGAAGGGCTTGCATGAACAGGTCGCGGTTGAGGGCATGCGCCATCGCCCTTCTGACGAGCACGTTCTGAACCGGCTCGAAGAATGGGCTGAACTGCACCTGCAGGAGGTTGTCATACTGGATACGGCGTTCGACGCGAATCTCGGGGTTCTCCTGGAGTTGCTGCACCACCTCGGGATTGCCTCGCGTCTGGATGAAGTGAAGCTCGCCGCTCGCTAGTGCGGCCGCGACCACGGCCTCTTCGCCAACATGCACGAACCGGATCGAACCGGCCGCGGGAACACCCTCGAAGTAATCCATATGCGCTTCCACCACGACCTCGTCAGCCTGGTTGATGCCGCGCAAGACGTACGGGCCAGTGCCAACAGGAAGGTTCGTGAACTCGCTTCCGCGCTCCTCGACGGCTGCCTTCGAGACGATGAATCCAGGCCGATAGGCGACTACCATCGGTAGGAACGACGGCTGAGGCTCACGCAAGGTGATCCTGACCGTCAGGTCATCGAGGGCCGTCACGCTCTCCACGTTGCTGAGGTCCGTACCGAACGAAGCGTCCGGGTCATCGATCTGGCGCTGGTAGCTGAACACTACGTCTTCCGCCGTCAGCTCGCCATAGCCGTCGTGAAATTGGACCCCGCTTCTCAGATGGAAGGTGTACTCAAGACCATCGGCGGACAGCTCATAGCTCTCCGCCAGATCGGGTTCGAGCTCGCTGCCGCCGCTCCCTGGCACCCACCTGATCAGCCAGTTGAAGATCGAGGGGTAGATGAACCAATCGGAGGTGTACTGCCAGTATGCCGGGTCGTAGATGCCACCGGCCCTGCCGTAGTGGAGGCGGACCGCTAGATCCGGTCCGCTGCTCCCTCCGGAGCTTTGAGCGTGTGCCGACCGGAGGCCGGAAGGCGCTACTTGCAAGAACAGCATTGCAAGCATCGTAAGGAGGCCGACTCTCAACCAGTGGCGTGCGTTCAATCCGCACCTCGCTTCATATAAAGCTAGTGAGCACGTACAAGTGTCGGTGGTTCGACCAGCGTCAGCGAGCCTCCTCTCTTGGCACCGTTTCCCGTATGAGGGTCAAGAACTAGTGTATACCGTCGCATCCGGTGAGATGCGATTGTGAACGATAGGTAATTCTGCCAGCGCGGAAGCCGCTTGCGTGCAGATAAGCGCCGCTACAGGCCTGCCACACCTCGGAGGCCTACGACCGACCAGCCCTTACTTGTTCTTAGTGGCCCGCATGGTCCTCGGGTCGATCGCGTCCCGCAGCCCATCACCGAAGAGATTGAGGCCGAGCACCATCAGGCCGATCGCCAAACCACCCGATGTGATAACCCATGGGGCTGCCTGCATGTAGTTGCGTCCGTCGCTCACGATCCGACCCCAAGTAGGAGTTGGTGGTGGAACGCCGAGTCCCAGGAAGCCCAGGCTCGCTTCTACCAGCAGAGCGGTTCCAACGTAGAAGCTCAAGGCGACAGTGGTAGGGCCCAACGTGTTGCGAAAGATGTGCTTGAAGATTATGTGGTAGGTCCTGCCACCCAGCGCCTTGCCTGCTTCCACGTACTCCAGTTGCGCGACCTTGAGGACCTCGCCTCTGACCACGCGCGCCACCCTGGGCCACACCGCCAACGCGATCGCGAAGATGAGGTTGGTCAGGCCCGGGCCCAGAGTCGCGATCATCACCAGAGCGAAGAGTTCCATCGGGAACGCCAGGAACGTGTCGATGGTGAACACGACCGCGCGGTCGACTCGGCCTTGGAGGTAGCCGGCCAGGACGCCCGCGAGATAGCCCACGACGCCGCCGACCACGATGGCACCCACCGCGATGGCGATCGAGTAACGCGCTCCATAGAGGATGCGCGTGAAGATGTCCCGCCCGAGGTGGTCGGTTCCGAGGTAATGCTCGGCGCTGGGTGGCCGTAGGCGAGCCGCCGGCGCGATCTGATTCGGCTCATACGGCGTAAGCAGCGGACCTATCGTGGTGATCACCACGAAGAAGGCAAGAATCACGACGCCGGCCACTAGGTTCCGGTGCCTCGCCGCGCGCAGAAGCCGGGTCGTCAGCGACAGGTTGGCGTCGCGAGATGGATCGGAAGTGGGAGCTGAGTCCACGATATACCCCTCAGGAGTACCTGATGCGCGGGTTCAGGATTCCGTAAGTGATGTCGACGAGCAGGTTGACGATGAAGACACCGGCGGCGAACACGAGCACTCCCGCTTGAGTCATCACGTAGTCCCGTTGGGTGATCGACTCCACCAGCAGGCTTCCCATCCCGATTCGACCGAAGAGGATCTCGACGACGGCGGAACCTCCCAGCGCTCGTCCGAGAGTCAAGCCAATGACGGTCACGACAGGGATGAGGGCATTGCGGATCGCGTGTTTGTAAGCCACCGAGAACTCGGTGACGCCCTTGCTCCTGGCCGTGCGAATGTAGTCCTCTCCCAGGACCTCGACCATCGCGCTGCGAGTCATCCTCACGATATAGGCGGCTTGAGATAGCCCGAGCGTTATCGCGGGTAGAACCAGATGTTGAAGTCGGCTGCCCAGGGTAGGTGAGCCGACCCCGAGCACCGGGAACCACCGGAGCTCCACCGCGAAGACGCTGATCAGGATCAGGCCGAACCAGAAGTTAGGCATCGAGTACACGAACACTGAGGCACTGGAGCTCACGTAGTCGATTGCGCTGCCTCGCCTCGTCGCAGCCATGATCCCTATGGGTATGCCGAAGATCACTGCGACGAGTATCGAAGCGAAAGCGAGCTGGATCGTGAAGGGAACCTGTTGCAGCACGATCGTAAGGGCGGGTCTGTTCTTGCTGAACGAGACGCCAAGATCCCCTGTCAACACCCGCTGCACGTAGCGAACGAATTGAACCGGAGCCGGTTGGTCTAGACCCAGCTCCCGCCTGAGATTCTGGACGAACTGCTCCGAAACCGCAGACTCGCCACCGAGTCGCGCCAGGTAGGCGCTGACCGGATCTCCTGGCGTGGCCCGGATGAGGATGAACGCGAGGACGAGGACGACGAACAGGAAAGGGATCGCGGAGAGTAGACGGCTGAGGATGTAGGAGGTCATGTCAATCCATCCCTACATTGCGTCTGGCTGGAGGCAGGCTGCGGCGCATCAGATCTGGTAACCCGGAATCAAGTCCCGGTCTTCTCCTTCAGATACTCTTCCGCCGCCTGCACCGCCCGCATACCGTGATGATACGCAGGCATCCCGGCGAGCCACAGAACGATGCCGACGGCGTCATGAATCTCTTGCGGCGTCGCCCCGGCATCTACCGCGATGCGAGCGTGCCCGATCGCGTCCTTCTTCAGTGCCGACTCCACGGCGATGATGATGAGCTCTTGCACCTTCTTGCTGAGCGTTCCTTCGGGGGGCTCCTTCAACGTCGCCTTGCGAAGCAGAAAGAAGGCCTCGAGAGCATCCGGGTTGTACTGCTCGAGCGACGGGACGCTGATCGGCTCTTTGCCCATCGCGTCAACGAAGTAGCGTCGGATCTCCTCGCGACGTTCCTCCCAGGTCGAGTTCTTGTTGTCGTCAGCCACTGTAAGTCCTTTCAGAGCCGTCCTTCTCGGAGTCGAGACTTGTGAGATAGGCGAAGACCTCGGAGAGCGGTACCACGTCGGCATACTTGGCGTTCAAGTCGAAAAGACTGAGGAGGCGGGACGCCTGACCGCGGTCGAAGGTTCCGTCCTCCACCACCGCGACATTGAAGTTCGCGGCCGCGGCGTCGACGGCGGTGGCACGGACGCAGCCGCTCAGCGTGCCTCCGGTAAGGACTACCGTATCTATCGAGAGCCCGTTGAGCACAGAAAGCAACGGTGTCTCCGCGAACGCTGACGCATGCGGCTTCTCGATCACGAGATCTCCCACCTGAGGCGCGATCTCGGCAACGATCTGCCTGCCTTGCTCTACCAGTTCTGGCGCCAGCTCCTCGCGTCGCTTGGGCAGCCGGCGGCGACTGCGAGCCGCACGTCCCACCGGGCCGCTCATGTTCGTGGTGTAGATGACGGGAACACGCTTATGTCGGGCCAGCTCCAGCAGGCTGGTGAGTCGATCGACCACTTCCCAGGCCTCCTCGCCGGTCGACTGGGGCCAAGAGGCTATCGATTCCAGAATCGGAGCGCGCAAGCCCACGAATGCGTAGTTCACGTCGATGACCAGCAAGGCAGGCCGAATGCCAAAACCGATCTTCTGTCCGTAGCCGGCTTCACCGAAGACGGCTCGGTCTCGTTCGGTCAATAGCTGATCCCAAGCTGGCATCTGGCCTCCCGGAGGACCGTCTGCGGTATGTCCGCTCGTGGTAGCTGCCGGACGTCCGCTCCCTGTGGTTCGGACGTCCGGTCTCATCGCGATCTGAAGTATCGGAGCTCCTAGGCCTCTCTGCCCTCAGTCACCCACTCCCTCTATGTCTATCGTCTCGCCCCAGAAGTTGTTGTTCAGTCCATGGGCCATGCCGAGTACCGGGGCGCGCCAGGCGGCCGTGAATGCCTGGTACGAGAGCGGGATGATCGGCAGGTCGTCCATCACGCGAGCGTGTGCTCGATCGTAGATCTGAGCTCTCGTTGCAAGGTCGCTCTCGCGCTGTCCCGCCAGGATCAGGTCATCTATCGCAGAGTACTGGAAGTAGTTCGAGCCGCCCGGAGGGACGGATGCCGAGCTGAACAAGTCGCTGAAGAGCAGGTCGGGATCGGCCGGCCGGCCGACTGACAAGATCGTAACGTCGAAGTCGAACGCGTTGCGGCGATCGAAAGCCGCTGTGGCCTCCATGCCTTGTAAGCTCACCGAGAGGCCGATCTCCTCCCAGGAGGTCCTCACGATCTCAGCGAGGATGTCCTCTGGCGACCGTGTCTGGAACATGATCGTGACGGCGAAGCCGTTCGGGTAGCCTGCCTCCGCCAACAGCTCCCTCGCACGCTCGGGGTCATAAGGGTAGGTCGCAACCTCCCCCTCACCCGCCGCGTAGACCTTGTCAGCCGGAACTTCGAGACCCGGCAGAGCCTGACTGATGAACTCGCGGTTGATCGCGTGCGACAGCGCCTGACGTACCCTCACATCCTGAGTGGGTACGAAGGTGGGGCTCATCGCAACGTGTCTGACCGAGTCCGGCCTGAGGATCGTCTCGGTTTGGATCGCAGGATCGGCCTCCAGAGCGGCTGCAGCTTCCGGATTGCCGCGCGTCCATATGATCTGGAACTCGTTGCTTTGGATAGCTGCTACCGCCACCTGCTCTTCGCCGATGTGAGCGAAGGTCAGCGTGGCCACCTCGGGCGGTCCTCTGTAGTAGTCGTCGAAGGCGCGCAGCACTACCTCGTTGGCCGGAGTCAACGCGACGAACTCGTAAGGTCCCGTCCCGATCGGGGCCAACGAGAAGCCCTCTCCAAGCTCTTCGACAGCGGCCCTCGATACGATGATCCCTGGGCGATAGGCGACCGTGGTCGCGAGGAAGGCCGCGTCGGGACCGGCCAGCTCAAGCCGCACCGTGTAGCGGTCCAACGCTTCGATGCTCACCACAGATTCCAAATTCGAGTGGAACGATGCGGTCTCGTCGTCGATCTGACGTTGATAGCTGAACACCACGTCGTCGGCGCTCAGCTCGCCGTAGCCGCCGTGGAACTGGACTCCCTCGCGGAGGTGGAACGTGTACACCGTTCCGTCGTCCGATACGTCCCAGCTTTCGGCCAGGTCGGGCTCGAGGCGGTACCCGCCGGAACCCGGCACCCATCGAACGAGCCAGTTGTAGATGTTCGGATAGACGAACCAGTCGGACGTATAGCGCCAGTAGGCTGGATCGTAGATCCCCCCGGGCGTCGCAAACTGCAGACGCGCCCGGATGTCCGGCCTCGTGTCGACACCTTCTTGCGACGTTCCAAGAGGGGTCAGCAGGACCAATATGAGCGCAATCAGTAACGGCCCTCGCATTGGCCACACGCGTCTAGGTTGCTGGCACTTGGACATGAGCTGCTCCTCTCCTTCCTAATCGACCGCTAAGCGCCCGTCTGCCCGCTGAACCGCTTCGCGGGCGGTGCGATCGGTACGCTTCACAAATTCGGCACGACCTCTTCTGCGAACCTCCTGATGCCTGCCGGGCTGGCCCTCGTGATGCTGATGGAGCGCGCCCCGAGATCGACGAAACGCCGCACGTGCTCAATGCACTGCTCGACGGTATCGATGCCGTTACCCATGCCGGCCAGAAGCCGTTCCCGCTCCGGCTGCGACATCTTGCGCTCGTTGGCAGCCGCCTCCATCCGAGCGCGAACCTCCTCGCGCTCACGTCCCCAGAACATCAGGTTGACGCCAGCCGAGAGCATGATCTCGCTGGGATCTCGCCCAATGTCGCGGCAATGCGAAGCGAGCACGTTCTTCTTGTGCTCGAAATAGCTGAACTCATCCATGCCGGCACCGCTTCCGATCCCCGGTGCCGCGAAGTTCGCGCCGGTGGCGAACCGCGCTGCAATCCGCAGCGTCCGCTTCTCACCGCCGCCACCGATCCAGATCGGGGGGTGAGGCCGCTGCGCCGGTTTCGGCGCGCACATCGCTGAGCTCAGCGAGTAGTAGGTGCCCTCGAAGTCGGCCACGTCCTCGAGCCACAGCGCGCGGATGACTTGCAAGGCCTCTTCCAGCCTATCCATGCGCTCTTTGGTCCCGGCCCAAGGAAGCCCGTACGCCTCGGCCTCCTCCTTCTTCCAACCTGCGCCGATGCCCAACTCGAAACGTCCGCCCGAGGCAGCGTCTAGCGTCGCCGCCATCTTGGCCAGCAGAGCGGGTGGACGGTACATGTTGCAGAGGACCGAGTTCTGGAAGCGCACGCGAGTGGTAACGGCCGCGAGCATCGAGAGCGTGGTCCAGGACTCGTAGAAGATGTTCCCCCGACCACGCATGAGGTGGTCGTCTAGCGACACGAAGTCGTACCCCAGGTCCTCGCTCAGCAGCGTCGTGCCGCGGATGACCTCGTAGCTGACCTCCTCGTGAACGTTGTAGTCCCAAAGGGGAAGCTGGACGCCGAAGCGAACACCAGCGAATCTAGCAGGCTTTTCCATCTAGAAGGACCCTTCTCGCTGCGTCTGGATTCGTGGGAACAGCCTTCGTCGCCCTCGGGCAACGCCAAGCTCGGAAGGCACTGTATACAGCCGGATACGAAACAGTTGGGAGAGTCTAGCAAGGCTTACCTGCGGTGTCAATTTGATGTCGAATGCGGGTTCGCTACGCGCCCGCGGCCTCGATCGCCTGCCCGCTCGGCCGCCGAAAGCCTCGTGCCGGCCCAACTGGGCTCACTTGCGCGCGGCCGTCGCCACGATCTCGATCAGTACTCCCGGGCCTAGGTCCTTCACACCCATGGTGGAGCGGGCGGGTAGCTCGTCGGGTGCGAAGAAGTCCGTCCAGGCCTTGCTCATCTCATCCTTGTGAGCCATGTCCGTAAGGTAGACCGCCACCGTGAGAACACGGGACTTGTCGCTGCCGAAGTCGTTCAGCAGTTTGTCGAGCTTCGCCAACACCTGTTCCGTCTGCCCTCGTACGCCGGCCGTCTTGTCGCCAGGCGTGAGGCCGACGAGGTAGAGGACGCCGTTGAACTCGACCGCCCGGTGCAGGTAGTCGCCTTGTCCATGCCGTCTGATCATGAGTTCAGCTCCTTAATGTATTCGGTGTACCACCGTATACTAAAACCGAAGGCGGTGTGCGCGAGGCGGGCTCCACGCCAAGAAACGTCCGCTTCTGCTTGACCCGAGAGCGCCCAAACTGTTAGCCTTGCGAAAGTTTTTAGTGTACGACCGTATACGGGCCACTCCGTAGAGCCACGCCTTGAGAGGATGGTTTATGCGCAGATACCGATGGACCTCTTTTTCCAAGCGGCTGAAGGTGGCGCTGCTAGCGTTCACGGTGCTCGGGAGCTTTGCGTTCCTAAGCCTGGCTAGCGCCCAAGACGCGAGCAGGGAAGACATCCGAGTTCGCCTGCAGTTCGCCAGGCCGGGTGGCGTTTACGACCCTGCCTACTGGCGTTACACCTCGGATTCGTTCGTCAACAGGACCGTGTTCAACACCCTGGTGCGCATGGTTCCCGGCACGGGCGGCGGAGAGCTCGCCCCCGACCTGGCCGAGAGCTGGGAGATCTCCGAGGACGGCACTGTCTACACGTTCCATCTGAGGCGCGGCGTGCAGTTCCACGAGGACTACGGTGAGATGACGGCCGACGACGTCGTGTTCACGTTTCAACGGCAGCTGAACGATTCTCAGTCGTCATGGTACGCCCTCCTGGCCGGTGTCGAGAGCGTGGTCAGCCTGGACGACTACACCGTTCAGATGACCCTGGCGCAACCGCAGCCGTCGTTCCTCAGGAACGTGATCGCCTACCGCCCCGGTTTCGTCGTGTCTCAGGCGGCGGTGGAGGAGCGGGGTGGCGAGTTCCAGATGCGACCCATCGGAACCGGCCCGTACTCGTTCGTGGAGCAGAACCAGAACGACGAGGTGGTGCTCGCAGCGCACGACGGCTACTACCTCGGCGCCCCTCCGTTCGCTTCGCTGACGTTCGTGCACGTAGGCGAAGAGGCCGTCGTTGCCGCCGCCCTCGAAAGCGGAGAGCTGGACGTCGCTTACACGAGAGGCAACCCGGAAGTGGCTCAGTCGTTGCTGAACCACAGCGTGATACGAGCGGTGACCGTCGTCGAGCACTACAACCTGATGCAGGTCCAGTTCAGCCCGTATTTCGAGCCGGCGGCGGATGTTCGCGTTCGTCAAGCCCTTGCACATGCGATCGACAAGAACCTGATCACCGCGTTCCTCCCAGGGCTCGATCAGCCTGCCGACGTGATGCGACCGTCCCAGGTCGCCGGCGGTTCCGACGACGTGACGACGTATCCCTACGATCCGAACCGGGCGCGCGAGCTGCTCGCCGAAGCCGGTTACCCCAACGGCTTCGCCATGACCCTGATGTTCCAGATGAGAGAGCCGGAGACGACGATAGCGCAGATCCTGGGCGAGTCGTGGAGCGCTATCGGCGTGAACGTGCGTATCGAGGGCCTCGACGCGACGACCGCCTTCGACAACCGGGAGAGCGGTGATTTCGACGTGACGTTCTCCGCGACCTCGCGGTTCGGTGACCCCGACCTCTTCTTCACCGACGTCTTCCACACGGCCTCCACGCCGCCGAACGGTTCGAACTTCTTCCACTATCAAGGCGTGGACGACCTCATCGAAGCCGCGCGGGGTGAGCTGGACCCGGAACGCCGCGACCAGCTCTACGTGGAGCTCCAAGAGATACTGATGAACGACCTTCCGATCATCCCGATCCTCTACCGCGCCTACGTCGCAGCCTGGCGCGATCCCGTGACCGACATGACTCCCGACACGACCCTCGAGTTCTGGGGGGAGTCCATCAAGGGCAACGACTGAGGACCGAGGTCGGGTCGGTGCCGTCTGGGCGCCGACCCGACCCGTTATCCGCCTTACGACGACGTGATTCTGGAGGACGACTTGCGATTCGGTGTACGACTTCCCCACTCAGGGCCCTTCGCGTCGAAGCAGGCTATCGACACCATGGCGACGGCGGCGGAGGCCTTGGGCTACGACGCCGTCATGGTTCATGACCACGTGCAATGGGGCGACTTCGACAGGTACCACTTCTACGCCGGCTCCGTCGAGGCCGTCGACAGCCTCGAACGCGCTACCGACTTCTACGAAGCGCACTCCGTGCTCGCGTACCTGGCGGCCAAGGTGCCGCGTGTGAGGCTGATCCCTGCATCGATCGTGCTCGGCTGGCGAGACCCCACCATGGAGGCGCGCCTCGGCTCCACGCTGCACCACCTGTCGGAGGGGCGGTACGTGCTCTCGGTATGCGCGGGCAACGTCAAGAAGGACTTCGAAGTGTCCGGCATCCCGTGGGATGAGCGCGGCAAACGCACCGAGGAGTCGCTGAAGATCCTGAGTCTGTTGCTGAGGAACGAGGGCCCGGTCAGCTTCAAAGGGAAGTTCTGGGACCTATCTGACGTGGAGCTCTATCCGAAGGCGGAGGGCTTGTCGATCTGGTACGGAGGTCAGAGCGATGCCGCGCTGCGTCGTACCGCGCGCTTCGCGGACGGTTGGCTGGTAGGCGGATCCGCCGACTTCTACCGCGAGAAGGTGCCTACGATTCATAAGATCGCCCGAGAGAAGTACGGACGTGACCTCGTTCTGGAAGTGGGTTGCCTCTCGCCGACATCGATCGCCAAGACGGACGCGCAGGCCGAGGGCGTGGCTGAAGCCACCGTACGCAAGCGGCGTGAAGAGGCCGACTGGCTGAAGCGCACCCACAACCCGCGTGACATCGGCGGCGCCAACCTGGTCGGTTCTCCCGAGACGATCATCGCGAAGGTGCGTGACTTCGCAGCGGCGGGTGTCGACTTCATAGGCATGGGTTTCATAGGACACACGGTCGAGCAGGTCGTCGACGAGATGACCTTGCTGGCGGAGACGGTGATCCCGGCTATCAACGGGTAACCGTCGGGCACCGACACGAACTTGGCAACTGGAGGCAAGATGCCACTCACACAGGCTGCGTCCGATAGCGCGTCCCAGCTCACCTCGCCGATTCGCGAAGCGATCTCGAAGGTTCCTCGCGTCAGGTTCAATGACCTACCGACCCCCGTACAGAGAGCTGACAGGCTGTCGAGCGAGCTGGGCATCGACCTGTGGATCAAGCGCGATGACTTGGCCGAGACCTTCGGCGGCAACAAGAGCCGTACCCTCGAGTTCCGCTTGGCGGAAGCCCTTCAGCAGAACCCCGACCCGTTGATCCTGACCGTCGAGGGTCTCTCCAACACAGCCCCCGCTACCGCGAAGATATGCAACAAGCTCGGCGTTCCGCTCGTGTTCGTGCTGCGCGACCAACCCGAGACCACCCTTCAGGGCAATCTCTTCTTGAGTCACCTGTTCGGCATCGAGATCCGCAGGTTCCACGGCGGTGGCCTGGCAGCATCCAACCCCTTCGTGGATGCGATGATCGAGGAGTACAGGGCGCAGGGCCGCAATCCCGTCGTGTTGAATCGTGTGCCCAGCTTCTTCGGCTACGGACCTACGTTGGCGTACCTGGAAGCGACCCTCGAGATCTACGAGGCCGAGCCGGATCTCCGCCCCGATCACATCTACATAACCTCGACCGGCAAGAGCCAGGCCGGTGTCCTCGCGGCCGACAAGATCTTGGGCTACGGCGCGCGGGTGGTAGGTGTCACGCCACACGGCAAGCCTAACGCCGAGAAGATCGTCGCCTCGGTCGTAGACGCTGGAGAGAGGATCGGTCGCCAGCTCGCCGTCACGGCAGCCGATGTCCATACTGATCAGAGTCAGTTGGAAGGCGGTTACGGTGTGATGACGAAGGCCGCAGCGGACGCGCTCCGGCTCGTCGCGCGCACGGAGGGGCTCCTGCTCGATCCTGATCGCACGGCGAAGACGATGGCTTCGCTTCTGGCAGACGTGGAGAACGGCGTCGTGAAGCCTGGCGACACTGTCGCCTTCTTCCACACGGGCGGCGTCGCTTCTCTGTTCGCGCACGCCGAGGAGCTGCTCGAGCACGTGGGCGCGACTTGGTGACGTCGGTGCAGCGCCTTCGTCTAAGAGCGCGCCAGCGCTCTACCAGAGCAAGTACGGAACCGCGACCGTGCCGGATGGGCGCTGACTGAGGAGGCAACGCGTGAGGTCGTATGGCTCCACGATCGGGCGAGACGAGATCAAGACAGGCGAGTCGACGCCGGTACTGGACAAGTACTCTCTCGAGCCCATAGCTGCTCTTCACGCCGCGGACGAGGCCACGGCCTCCGCCGCGGTGGAGTCGGCTTTGCGGTCTTTTCAGAACGTGGAGCTCACGCCCTCCGAACGCTACGACGTGCTCCATCGCGCTGGTCGGCTGATCGAGGAGCGCAAGGACGAGCTGGTCGCCATCATGCTTCAGGAGACCGGCTTCACAGCGGGAGAGTGCGCCTCGGATGTCGACCGGAGCGTGCAGACGCTCCTCATCAGCGCCGAGGAAGCGAAGCGGCTTCAGGGGGAGCTGATCCCCATGGCCGGTGCCCGCGGGCAAGAGCACCGGGTGGCCTTCACCGTGCGAGAGCCTCTCGGCGTCGTATGCGCTATCACCCCCTTCAACTCTCCGCTCAACACGGTGGCTCACAAGGTAGCCCCGGCCATCGCGGCAGGCAACACGGTGGTGGTGAAGCCGTCGCAGCTGGCGCCGCTCTCCACCATCAAGCTCGCAGAGATCCTGTACGACGCCGGCTTGCCGGAAGGTCATGTGAACGTGGTCCAAGGCAGCGGTGAGGGCGTGGGCTCGTACCTGCTCGCGGACCAGCGGATCGCGTTCTACGCGTTCACCGGAAGCACTCAGGTCGGCTCGCTGATCAGCCAAGGAGCGGGTCTGCGGCGCACGCAGTTGGAGCTCGGCTCGATCGCCGCGACCGTCGTGATGGCAGATGCTTCGGTCGACGATGCCGTGCGCAAGGTCGTCGCGGCTGCCTTTCGCAAGGCCGGGCAGGTATGCACGTCCGTTCAGAGGCTCTACGTCCAGAGCGGTGTCTTCGATGAGGTCTCCCAGATGGTGGCCGAGGCTGCCGCGAGCTTGAGAGTGGGAGACCCTCGAGATCCCGCGACCCAGATGGGGCCGATGATCAGCGAACGGGAAGCGCAGCGAGTGGAGGCATGGGTTCAGAAGGCCGTCGACGGGGGCGCGACGCTGCACACGGAGCTGAAGCGCAGGCGGTCGCTGATGTGGCCGGCCGTGCTGAGCGATGTCGGCCCCGACATGGCGGTTCACTGCCGAGAGATCTTCGGACCGGTCGTGGTCTTGTACCGGTTCGATTCGTTGGACGAGGCGATCGACGGCGTGAACGACTCCGAGTACGGCCTGTCCGCCGGTATCTTCACCAGCGATATCGACTCGGCCTTCAGGGCCGCACGCCGGATCAAGACGGGCGTGGTCCAGATAAACGAGAGCTCGAGCAGCAGGGTGGATCTAATGCCGTTCGGAGGCACGAAGGCCAGCGGGCTTGGCAAGGAAGGCCCCCGGTACGCGATGCGAGAGATGAGCGAGGAGCGTCTGATAGTCCTCAATCTTCGGTCTGGAGAGTCTGGGTGAAGGGTGCATTGATGAGCCAATCTGCGTGGGACGTGGTGGTCGTAGGAGGTGGGAACGCCGCGCTGTGCGCCGCTCTTTCGGCACGAGAACATGGGTCAGAGCGAGTCCTGGTCCTAGAGCGTGCGCCCGAGAAGGAGCGTGGAGGCAACAGCCGGTTCACGGCTGGCGCCGTCAGGTTCGCGTTCGATGGGGTCGACCAGATCAGGAAGCTGGTGCCGGACCTGTCCACCGAGGAGCTGGAAGGTTACGACTTCGGCAGCTACGGCGAGGACCAGTTCTTCGAGGACATGCTGCGCGTCACGCACTACAGGACCGATCCGGACCTGGCTAACAAGCTCGTCTCGCAGAGCTACGACGTGATGTGTTGGCTGAAGTCGCACGGCGTGCGGTTCATGCCCAACGGCAGGCAGGCCTTCAAGGTGGACGGCGTGATGCGCTTCTGGGGAGGCATCGTTCTCGACACGTCGGGCGGCGGGCCGGGCCTCGTGCAATCGCTTTACGACGCGGCGAGGAGCGCAGGCATCGAGGTGCGGTACGGCGCCAGAGCCCTCGACCTGTTGCGGGAAGGACCGCGAGTAACCGGTGTCCGCGTTCGGAGCGGAGGCGAGGATTCGGATGTGACGGCCAAGGCGGTCGTGCTGGCTTCGGGCGGATTCCAGGCCAACAGCGAGATGCGGACACGCTACATGGGCCCGGGCTGGGATCTGGTCAAGGTTCGCGGTACTCGGTTCAACACCGGCGACGGTGTGCGCATGGCGCTCGCCGCCGACGCGATGCCCTGGGGCGAGTGGTCGGGCGGACACGCCGTCTTCTGGGATCAGAACGCCCCCGCGTTCGGCGATCTGGCGGTCGGCGACGGCTTCTCGAAGCTCAGCTATCCTCTGGGGATCCTCGTCAACGTGGCGGGCAAGCGTTTCGTGGACGAGGGCGCCGATTTCCGCAACTACACCTACGCGAAGTACGGCAGGGAAGTGCTCAAGCAACCGGGAGCTACGGCCTGGCAGGTCTTCGACTCCAAGGTAGAGAGCCTGCTCAGGGACGAGTACCGGATCAGGCAGGCGACACGAGTCAAGGCCGACACCCTCGAGGAGCTCGCGAACAAGATGGAAGGCGTCGAGCGCAAGGAGTTCCTCAGGACGGTGGACGAGTACAACCGAGCGGTCCAGGTCGACGTGCCGTTCGACCCGACCGTGAAGGACGGTCGCGGCACGGAGGGTATCTACCCGCCCAAGTCCAACTGGGCCAACACCCTCGACGCGCCGCCTTACGAGGCTTTCGCCATCACCTGCGGGATCACGTTCACTTTCGGCGGGCTTCGCATCACCGCCGACGAGGCTCGCGTGCTCGATATCGAGGAGCGGCCGATCGAGCACCTGTTCGCGGCGGGTGAGCTCGTCGGCGGGCTCTTCTACAACAACTACCCGGGCGGCACGGGGTTGACCGCGGGAGCGGTGTTCGGGCGTATCGCCGGCCGCTCAGCGAGCGAGGCGGCGAAGCGCAGCTGAGGCGCAGCGACCGTTCCACAGCGGCGGCTTGCGGCATGAGAGGAGGCGTAGCGGCCGCCAGGGAGGGGCGACCCCGCCACGCGATGCACACCGACGACCGTTGGTCGACCACGACCACCGAGAAGCGATCCTAGTCACACCGAACTGGAGCGACTCATGTGAACCGTGCCGGCAGCCGACGAGCCTTGTGGGTTCTCTGCGCCAGCACGGCTTTCATCTTCGCGACCAAGGCGATGCTGACGCCGCTCGTGCCGTTGTTCAGCCTCCAGCTCGGGATGCCCGTCTCGGTGGTGGGTCTTCTCGTGGCGCTCTCGTACGTTCTTCCGCTCTTCCTCGCCCTGCCTGTCGGCAGCCTCGTGGACCGCCGCGGCTCGGCCGGCGTCATCACCGTAGGCGCCGCGCTCATGGCGCTCGGTCCCATGACTGTGGCGTTAGTGCCCAGCATCATCGCGCTGGCGGCCGGTCAGGTGATCGTCGGTCTGGCGCACCTTCTGGTCGGTCTCGCCACGCAGAGCCTGGTCGCCTCGCTCTCTACCGGCGTGCACCGCGAGCGCGATTTCGGATGGTACACGACCTTCGCCTCGGCCGGCCAGCTCGTAGGCCCTCTGCTCGCTGGCATCTTGGCGGACGGTTTCGGGTTCACAGCGGCCTTCGCCGTGGCAGGAGCTCTGTCGGTAGTGGGAGTGTCGCTCGCGCTGCTGCTGCCGAGGAACCGCAGGGCGGAGGACACGACCGCGGGCCTGGGGGCCAACCTCTTGAAGGTCCGCTCGCTGCTCGGTAAGCCCGGGATTCATCTCGGGATCGTGGCGAGCGCTAGCGGGATGTTCGCCATGACGGCGTTCCAGGCGTTCCAACCTGCGTATCTCGAAGGCTTGCAGTACACCGCCACGACCATCGGGCTCTTGCTGTCGATCAAGAGCCTCTCTTCGATGCTGATCAGGCCTTTCACGCCGGCGGTCGTCCGGTCGTTCGGCGGGAAGCTGAACACGCTATCGGCGATGATGCTGATCATCGCCGTCACCATCGGGGTTACCGGCTACTTCTCGTCTTTCGTGCCGCTGGCGCTGCTCTCCATCGGCTTCGGCATAGGGTTCGGCATCTCGCAGCCTGTCAGCATGGTGACGGTGATCGAAGAGAGCGATCCGGGCAACCGGGGCTTCCTCCTGGGGCTGCGCCTTACCGGCAACCGCATCGCTCAGCTGGTCGGCCCGCTGATCGTCGGTTTCGTCGCCGATGCTGGCGGGTTCGGACCGGCGTTCCTCTCGGGTGCGCTGGTGGTCGTCGCCGGAAGCCTCATCGTGCGAGCGCTCAGGCCGCGGAACCCGGTGACCTGAGCTATGCCTTCGCGGAAGAGGGGCGCAGCTTAGGGATGACATCGCGGGCGAACGCCTCGATGAACTCGATCTGGTTCCGCCCGACGTTGTGCAGGTGGATCTCGGTGAACCCGAGGTCGACGAACTGCTGGATGTGCTCGCGGTGCTCGTCGAGGTCGGGGGAGATCAGCATACGGTCCTTGAAGTTCTCGATGCGCACCAGGCGGGCGATGGCCTCGAAGTCCTCCGGCGACCTGATGTCCTGCTTCGGGAACGCCATGCCGCCGTTGGGCCATTGGTCCAGCGCGTTCGCCTCGGCTCGCTCGCGCGTGGCGTCCCACGACAGGTGAAGCTGGAGCAGCTTGGGCATCGTGTCCGGATCCTTACCGGCTTCCCTCGCTCCGTCCGCGAACTTCTGCAGCAGCATCCTGAGCTTGGCCGGCGCGGCTCCCGGCAGGATGATGCCGTCACAGTTGGCGCCCGTCCAGCGCGCGGTGACAGGACCCGCCGTAGCCACCAGGATCGGGATCGGCTGCTCGGGAACCGTCCAGAGCTTGACCCTTCCGACCTTGAAGTAGCCGTCTTCGCGATGCTTGATGACCTTGCCGGTGAGAAGCACGCGGATGATCTCGGTCGCCTCTTGCATCATCTTCAGTCGCACGTGGGGCTCGGGCCATGGGCCGCCCACGAAATGCTCGTTGAGCGCCTCTCCGCTCCCGAGGCCGAGCCAGAAGCGACCTGGGTACATCGCCCCCAGCGTCGCTGCCGCCTGTGCGACCACGGCTGGATGGTAACGAAACGAGGGGCAGGTGACCCCGGGCCCGAAGCTCAGGCTGGAGGTCGCTTCGCCCAGGGACGCCATCCACGACCAGACGAACGCGCTCTCGCCCTGCGCGGGCACCCAAGGCTGGAAGTGGTCAGCGGCCATCACGCCGGTGAAGCCCACGCTCTCCGCCTTGGCGCAGTACCTCAGCAGCTCAGTCGGCCCGAACTGCTCAAGCGCGGCTGCGTATCCGATCGTCGTCACGGTTCCTCCTCCGTAGCCATTGTCTCCGAGTCAGCTTCTCCGAGGCCCTCGCCCTGCGCCGCGCCCACATGAGGCGCTACAGCTAGCGCGTACATTCGTATACTACTGCATGCGAAAACAGTACCATCACCCTTCTAGGTTGGACAGGGCGTCGGCACGACCGGAGCGGAAACCGGCTGGCAACACACACATACAATGACGACGGCCTTGACCGACCGCCTAGAACTTCTTCCGATCACGTCCTTGCCGATCCTCACGGAGCCAGCCGATCTCGCCGAGTTGATCGCCCGGGGTCTCCGATCGGAGGGTCACGAGCCAGCGGACGGCGACGTGCTCGTCGTCGCGCAGAAGTTCGTCTCCAAGGCGGAGGGCGCGTTCGTCGACCTGAACTCCGTGGTTCCCAGCGAGGAGGCCAGGGAGGTCGCTCGGACCACCGGCAAGGACCCCAGGCTCGTTCACGTCATACTCCAGGAGTCCAAGACGGTGGTGCGGATATCCAATCAGCACCTGATCACCGAGCACCGGCTCGGTTACGTCTGTGCCAACGCCGGCGTAGACATGTCGAACTCAGGCGCGAAGGACCGGGCCGTACTGCTGCCGACCGACCCCGACGCCAGCGCCGCTCGGGTTCGGCGAGGGCTGGCCGATCGCTTCGGCGTGAACGTGAGCGTCATCGTCAGCGACACGCACGGCAGGCCGTTTCGGAACGGCGCGATCGGCATCGCGATCGGCGTGTCGGGTCTGGAGCCACTGCTCTCCTACAAAGGCGAGGCGGACCTGGACGGTCGGATCTTGCAGACTTCTCAGGAGGCGATCGCAGACGAGCTGGCCTCGGCGGCATCCCTGCTCATGGGGCAGGGTGCTGAAGCCGTGCCAGTCGTCCTAGTTCGCGGCTACCGTCGCAGCCCGGGCGAGGGCACGCATCGCGACCTGGTACGCGATCCCGGCAGCGACTTGTTCCGTTGAGACGGCCCCACCGCGAAGCGACTCGGCCGATGCGCGTCAGCTACGCCGCTGAGGGTTCGTTCTCACCCCAGACCGTCACTCGATCTCAGCCGAGCTCTTCCTTCATGTTGAGCAGCAGACGGACGTGGAAAGCGTTGTCGATGTGCTGACGAGCGATGCGCTCGGCTCCGGCTTCGTCTCTACGCCGGATGGCGTCGATCAGCTCTCGGTGCTCTCTGAGGGCTTCGACCGCGCGACCTGGGTATGCGAGCGTGGTCTGGGTAGCGCGTCGCAGCGACGCATGGATCTGGGCCATGAAGCTGATGAGTGTGGAGTTGTGAGTCGATCTCAGGATCACCTCGTGGAAGCTGAAGTTCAGGCTCGCCAGCTCCTCTGGCCCGGCCTCCCTGGTCGCGGTCTCGAGCCGCGCCTGGGTGTGCTCTAGCCTGGTGAACTCCGTGCTGGACATCGTCGATGCAGCCATCCGTGCGGCCAGTCCCTCGAGCGCCGACCGGACCGCGTACACCTCTTCGATCTCCTCCCCGGTCAGCTCCGCGACTATCGCGCCGCCGCGCTGATCGCGGCGCACGAGCCCTTCGCTCTCCAGTCGAAAGATCGCTTCCCGAACGGGCGTCCGGCTGACACCGAGGTGCCGGGCCGTGGTCTCCTCGACGAGTCGCACTCCTGGAGCGAGGTCTCCCTCCACGATGGTCTTGCGCAGTCGCTGGTAGACGTTCTCTGCCATGACGGCGCCCGCAACGGGTTCGAAGTTCGAAGAGTCGATCCGAGCCAACTTCGAGGGAACCGATGGTTTCGTGGCAGTCAGTTCGCTGCCGTCATCTTCTAGCATGCTGGAACTCTTTGAAGATCGAGCCATACAGTCACAAACCTAATCCTTCAGTAAGCATGCCCGACCTCGGTCTGCCGCGGGCCCGCCAAGCCGACGCCATGTGCTGGCGCTAGCGAACTTGTAGATTGGCCGCTAGCCGGCTTTGCCGAACGATACTACACGCCAGAGTGCTCGGGGGCTGCATAAGACGGCAGGCCTCGCCGGTCACCTCAGGTAGTCACCGCTAAAGCCGGATGCGCACGCTCTTGAGCTGCAGGTAGTTGTCGACGGCCTGCTGCCCCTCTTCACGCCCGATGCCGCTGAGCTTGTAGCCTCCGGCCGGGCAGGAGATGTCGCCGCAGAACCACTCGTTCACGTAGACCTGGCCCGACTCGAGCCGCGCGGCCACACGGTGCGCGGTGCTCAGATCGCGGGTCCACAGCCCGTTCGCGAGACCGTACTCGGTGTCGTTGGCCAGCGCCACGGCTTCGTCCTCGGTGCCGAAGCCCGTGATCGTGACGATCGGTCCGAAGACCTCCTCGCGCGAGATTCGCATGTCGGGTGTGACTCGATCGAAGACCGTTGGCGCTATGAAGTACCCGGCAGCCAATCCGGCGTCTGTGACCCTGTGGCCGCCGGTGAGCAGTCGCGCACCTTCCCGTCGTCCGACCTCGATCATCGCCAGCACGCTGTTCAAGTGCCGCTCGGACACGACCGGGGTCAGGTCGTGATTCTCCATGCCAGGTCCTATGCTGAGCCGCTGCACGCGCGCCAGGAACCTATCGGTGAACTCCTCTCGCACGCTCTCGTGGACCAGCAGCCGTGGACCGGCGACGCAGATCTGACCCGCGTTGGAGAAGGCCGCCGCGATGCTGCCGTCGACCGCTGCGCCCAGGTCTGCGTCCGGGAACACGATGTTGGCGGCGTTGCCGCCCAGCTCTAGAACGACTCTCTTGAGCGTGGCCGACGAGCGCTCCAAGATCCGCTGTCCTACCGCCACAGAGCCGGTGAAGGTGATACCGCCGATCTCCGGATGCGTCACCAGCGCTTCGCCGACGGTCGCTCCGGGGCCGGGCACGACGTTGATCAGGCCGTCCGGCAGACCGGCGAGCTTGGCGATCTCGCCGAGCCGGATCGCGCCGAGCAGGGCTTCCTGCGCGGGCTTGAGGATCGCCGCGTTGCCTGCTGCCAGGGCGGGCGCCAGGCTACGCGAAGCCTCCCACAACGGACCGTTCCACGGCACGATGTGGCCGGTCACGCCCAGGGGCTCGCGGACGGTGTAGACGTGATAGCCCTGCCGCACCGGCAGCTGCTCGCCCTCGAGCTTGTCGGCCATGCCGGCGAAGTACTCGAAGCGCCTCGCGGCGATGTCGCGCACGGTGATCTCCGAGTAGGCAAGCGTTCCGCCAGCATCCAGCGTCTCGAGGACCGAGAGGTCGGCGATCTCGTCGATGAGCGCGTCCGCCATGCGCCTCAAGCCGGCGGCGCGGTCTCTGGGAGCCATGGCCTGCCACTCGCGAGCCGCGGCGGCAGCCGACCGCACGGCCAGGTCGACATCTGCCGGTGTGCCGAGAGCGACCCTGGCGACGGCCTCGGCTGTGGCCGGGTCGATCGCATCGAACCAGGCGCCGCCCGTGGCCTCGCGCCACTCGCCGCCGATGTACAGTCCGAACTCGCGCATGTCCTGCATCACTCCTTCAGCCGGCTCGCCGAGTCGTCGCGCTCTCGGCGGAGGTCTGCGAGCTTCCGCAGCGGCCCCTTCACCTGTTGGTAGAGGTCGACGAAGATCGGGTACAGCTGGTCGTAGACCGCGGACTCTCGCTGGTCCGGCACTAATGTCGTCTCGAACCTGACCATCGCAGCGGCCGAGACCGCGAGAGGCTCTCCCGAAGAGGCGCTGCGAGCGAGTATCGCTGCGCCGGTCACGCCCGAGTCCTTGACTACCGGCACCTTGACCGGCTTCCCGGTGACCGAGGACTTGATCCGGTTCCACAGCGGAGCGCGCGCCGTGCCACCGGTGGCGACCACCTCGTCGACCGATGCGCCGAGGCCCTCGAGCACCTCGATGACGCTGCGTAGCCCGAAAGCCACGCCCTCCATCAGAGCCCTGGTCATGTGAGCGGGTCCGTGCTGAGGGTTGAGCCCGAGCAGCACCCCGCGAGCGTCGGCGTCGTAGATGGGCGTGCGCTCGCCCAGCAGGTAGGGGAGCGCGATGAGCCCGTCGGCCCCAGCCGCGACGGCAGCGGCGGCCTCGAGCACGGCGCCCCTATCGGAGCCGCCATGCACGGCGTCGGCAGCCCAATCCAGCACGCTGCCGCCGTTGGACATCGAGCCGCCGACCATCCATCCGTCATCGAACGGGCTGGGGATCCCGAAGACGCGGTACCGGGGGTCGGCGAGCGGGACCGGCCAGAACAGCGATACGCCTTCGGAGGTCCCGCCGATGCTGCACAGCCTGCCGGGCCGCGTCATGTCGGTGCCGACCCAGTGCGCGAACGCATCGACGGTGCCTGACACGACGAGGCAGTCGGCGCGAAGCCCGAGCTCGCTCGCGATGGCGGGGGCGACGGTGCCGACGACAGTGGCGGGAGGCAGGGTCTCCGCTGGGAAGCGGGCGCGGTCGAGGCCGGCCTCGTCCAGACGCTCAGGCGTCCACTGCCTCAGACGATCGTGGGCGAAGATGCTGATGGGTCTGCCGGTGAGCCGGAACGGCAAGAAGTCGTACGCCAGCATGAACCATGCGGTGCGCGCGTACAGGTCCGGCTCGTGGCTCTTCAACCACAGGATGCGGGGAAGCACCTCGAACTCGACCCTCACGCTGGTGCCGAGCTGCTCCGCCAGCCAGGCCGCCTCGGCCGTTGCGCGACGGTCGGCCCAGGTGATGGCCGGGCCGAGCGGATGTCCGTCGGCTCCTACCGGGACGACCGTCGGACTCTGAGCGACGACGCAAAGCGCCTCGACCCGTTCGAGGTCGACGTGCCGTCCGGCCTGCGCCAACGCGTCAGTGAACGCCAGCCACCAATCCTCTGCGTCCTGCTGCGCCCAGCCGGTCCGTGGCGATGTCAGCCCGTAAGCGGCCCGTCCCTCGGCGTGCAGGAAGCCCTCGGCGTCCAACACACCGACCTTCAGTTGACTGGTGCCCAGGTCGACGCCCAGGAAGAGGCGGTCAGACACGGTCGCCTAGCGCCTAAAGCTCGGTGAGCGCTTCTTCGACCGAGGCGTTCTCGTGGATCACGCGGGCCAGCGCTCGCACGATGCCTCTGGTGTCGTCGTGGCGCCAGACGTTGCGGCCGACGGCCACGCCCGCAGCGCCGCCCTGCACCGCGTCGTGAACCATGGTCAGCAGGTCGCTATCGGTCTCCTTCTTGCCGCCGCCCAAGACGACGACCGGCGCGAACACGCCTTTGGTCAGGTACGAGAACGACTCGACGTCGCCGGTGTAGAGCGTCTTGATGATGTCGGCGCCGACCTCGGCTCCGATGCGTCCCGCTAGGGTGATGTTCTCGGGGGTGTGCATGCTGGCGTCGAAGCCGCCGGGCATCATCTCGGCCAACAGCGGCATGTTCCAGGCGATGCACTGCCCGGCGATGCGAGCGAGGTTGTGAAGCGTCTGGCCCTGATTGACCCCGGGAAAGCCCATGGCTGCGACGGCATCGGCGCCGATCCGGATGGCGTCCTCGATCGTGTAACGCTGCTCGAACACCATCGACTTGTCCAGGTAAGACCCCGCGCCATCGACGCGCATGATCAGGCTCATGCGGCCGATCCGCTCGGCGAAGGTCGAGGCTATCCCCATCGTCGTGAGGATCGCGTCCGCGCCGCCTTCGCGAACCTCGTCGATGGTCCGACCGGGGTCGGCGTTCTCTGGCAGGACGTTCATGAACGATCCGTGGTCCAACGCGACGATCAGCGCGCGACCGTTCTCGCGGAAGATCCTCTTCATCCTGCGGCTCTTGGCTGGCTTGCTCTGCACTTCAGACCTCCGGGTGAGGGCGATGCTCTAGCTGTCCATGCTGACGACGACGCGCTGCGTCGCGCCGGTCGGCACGCCCAGCTTCAGCTCCTCCGGCAGCGCGTCCAGGGGGACCTGCCGTGACACCAGCGGCTCGAGGTTCAGGCTGGGCAGGAGCTGGGTGGCGCGGCGCACGTCGTCGCGCGCGCGGGACTCGGTCCCGTCGATGCGGATCTCGTTGTAGTGGATGCGGTTCCAGTCGACGGAGATCTTGGCAGGCGGGTGGGTGGAGGCGTAGAGCACGACCGTCGAGTACTTGCCGGCCATCTCGATCGCCTGCTCGGCTGCCGCTGCGACGCCGGCCGTGACGAAGACCGCGTTCACTCCCCGGCCTTCCGTCATCTCCTTGGCTGCCGCCACCGGATCGCCGGTGACAGGGCTGACCGTGACCTCGGCTCCCAACCTGTCGCGCACGAACTCGAGGCGCTCCTCGTCGGGATCGCTGACCAGTACCTTGCAGCCCATCAGGCGCGCGAGCACCACGTGCAGCGACCCCATCGTGCCGGCACCGATGACCGCGACCGAGTCGCCCAAGCCGACGGTCGTCTTGCCGAAGCTGTGCAGCACGCAGCCGAGGGGCTCGGCCAACGCGGCGATGTGGTCGGGCACGGACTCGTCGACCTTGAACACCTTGGCCGGGTCGACGGAGACGTACTCCCCGAAGCCGCCGCCCATCACGTGCCGCCCCTCCCAGGTGAGCCCCTCCTTGTAGAGGCGCACGCACTGGTTGTCCATGCCGCGCACGCAGTAGTAGCAGCGCCCGCAGCGATAGACGAGGTCGAGGGCGACCTTGTCGCCCGCCTGGAAGCCGCTGCTCTCCGGCGCCGCTTCCACACGGCCAGCGACCTCGTGCCCGGCGATGAGGGGCATCGGGATGTGCTTCTGGGAGCCAGCATAGATGCGGCGCTCGAAGGTGCAGATGCCGGTTCCTGTGACCCGAACCAGCACCTTGCTCGGATCGGGTCCGGGTCGGCCCAGCTCCTCGAGTCGGATGTCGCCGGCGCCGTGGAAGATGGCCGCCCTCATCGTCGCGCTCACTCGTCGCCTCCCGAAGTCGCGGCGTGCTCGCCGGTCTCGTCGTGTGGACCTTCGTCCCCTGCTTCGTCCTGCCACGAGCCCTGGTTCAGCTCGAAGCGCGGGTCGGGCTTGCCAAGCTTCTTGAGGAGGATCTGGTTGTACTTGTGGAAGGCGGTCCTGAACCGCTCGGGATCGCTCGCGAAGAGCTTGATGAACACCAGGTCGACAGCGAACAGTTGCGCGATGCGGCCGCCCAGGCTGCCGTCGGGAACCAGGTGATGGGTCACGGACGTAGGTATGACGATGTCAGCGACCTGGACGATCGTCGAGTCGCGGAAGTTGGTGAGGGCGATGGTGGCGGCTCCGTGATCCTTCGCCATGGCCAGGTTCTCGATGACGCTGCGCGTCTCCCCCGTGTAGCTGATCGCGATGGCTACGTCGCCCGGACCCAGCCCGGCCGACGAGATCGCCTGCATGTAGCTGTTGTCGAAGGTCGAAGCGTAGATGCCGAGCCGCTTGAGCTTGTCGACGAGGTCGTGACCCACCAGGAACGAGCTGCCCACGCCGTAGACGTCGACGTGCCGCGCGCCCTTGAGCGCTGCCACGGCGCGGTCGAGCGCGTCGAAGTCCATGCCCGCAGCCGTCTCTCGCAGCCCAAGGATGCTGTTCTCGAGAACGTCCGTGACATGCCCTTCGTCGTCCAGGCGTTCCGGAGCTTCGAAGTGCGGCAGGAGCGTGCCGATCTCGCGAGCGAGGGCCAGCTTCATCTCCTTGAGGCCCTGGAACCCGATATCCTTGGCCAACCTCACCACCGTGCTGGGACTGGTCTGGCAACGGGCGGCCAGCTCGTGCACCGAGGAGTTGAGCGCCACCGTAGGTTGCTGGAGGATGTACTCAGCGATACGCTGTTGAGCGACTGACAATCGTGGGAAGTTCTGACGCAGTCGCTGCAGGCAGTGGCGTGATGGAAGCTCGGTCGCCATCCTGGCCTCACAGTATGCGGTGGCCGACGGGAAGTCAAGACAAAGTTTGCTGGCGCCGAATTTTGTACCATCCGCCACTCCGACACCTTGGGCGCCGTGTTACATGTTGCTGCCATGGAGCTTGACGTGGCGTTCCTACCGGCCGGTGAACCCGATGACGTCGCCGTCGTCATCGACGTCTTGCGGATGACGACGACCGCGACCGCCCTGCTGGCGCGCGGGATGCGACAGCTCACGATAGTGGCGGAGACGGGCGAGGCGTTGGAGCTGGCGTCCGCCACCGGCGCGCTGCTGTTCGGGGAGCGCCACGGGTTGCCGTTTCCTGGCTTCCACGGGGGCAACTCGCCGGTGGAACACTCGGCCGCCGACTACGGTGAACGGTCTGCGATCCTCTGCACGACGAACGGGTCGAGAGCGGTCGAGGCCGTGCAGAGCGCGCGACACCTCCTGCTCGGAGCGATCGTCAACGCTCGGGCGGTCGCTCGACTGGCCCTGGAGCTGGCGACCGGGAGCATCACCCTGGTGTGTGCTGGAACCGACGACAGGGTGTCGCTCGATGACGTGCTGGGGGCTGGTTGCATAGCGTCGGAGATCGTCGCCGTTCGGCCCGATGTCCGGCTCAGCGACGCGGCCAGGATCGCGCTGGCGCTCGCCGGGGCTCCGGAGGGCATCGAGGCTACGCTCGCCGGCTCTCACCATGCCCACGCGCTGCGCGATCTCGGGTTCGGCGATGACGTCGAGTTCGCTGCCGGCGTGTCGAGCCTGGACTTCGTCGCGCACAGGACCTCGCGAGGCCCGTCGAGGTTCGAGGCGGCCGCCCCCTCGGCGGGCTAGGAGGCCCTCGGTCCGGCACGCGCGCCGAGTCGCGCGCCGAACTTTCTTTCTTGCCCTGGTACAATCATTCGGCAACTAAGGTCGACGAGGAGCGAGCACGCTTGGCATGCATCACTTCGTCCTGAAACGCCTACTACGTGGGGTACTGACCGTCTGGTTCGTCGTCAGCGCGGTGTTCCTGGCCCTGCGCATGGCCGGCGACCCCGTCGACTTCCTGCTGCCGGACAACGCGACCTCGGCGCAGCGGTCGGAGCTCAGGCAACGGATGGGCCTCGACCAGTCGCTCCCGACGCAGTACCTGCGCTACTTGAGCGGGGTGTTGAGAGGCGACTTCGGTGACAGCTTCCGCGAGAGACGGCCGGTGACCGAAGCGTTCGTGGAGCGCCTGCCGGCCACGCTGAAGCTCGCCGCCGGAGCTTTGGTCCTGGCCGTCGGACTCGGGGGAGTGGCGGGCGTCCTGGCTGCGTTGAACCGCAACGGACCGCTCGACAGGCTGATCATGTCGCTGACGTTCGTCGGGCAGGCGCTGCCCAACTTCGTGCTCGGCATCACCCTGATACTCGTGTTCAGTCTCTTCCTCCAGTGGTTGCCCAGCGGCGGCCACAGCGATTGGCGCAGCTTCATCATGCCCGTCATCACCTTGGGCACCAGCTCTGCCTCCAGCATCGCCAGGCTGATGCGCAGCGGCATGCTCGACGTCCTGCGCCAGGACTTCGTGCGAACAGCGAGAGCGAAGGGGGTGCGGACGGTAGGAGTCGTCGCCAAGCACGCCCTGCGCAACGCTTGCCTCGCGGTGCTGACGGTGCTCGGCATGCAGGCAGGGGTGATGATCGCCGGGTCCGTGATCGTCGAGACCGTCTTCGCATGGCCAGGTGTGGGCAGGCTCATCGTCACGGCTGTCACGTTCGGCGACTTTCCCGTGCTGCAGTTCGCGATCGTGCTCGTCTCGGCCAGCGTCGTCGTGGCCAACAGCCTGACGGACGCGCTGTACACGGTGCTGGATCCCCGGGTGCGAGTCGCATGAGAGCTCATGGCGCCGAGGTCGGCCCACGCGTCGGCCGCGGGCGTGTCAGGCGGATCCTGTCCGAGGTACCGCCTGCCATCTTGCTCAGCTGGGCGCTGCTCGCCGTGATGGTGCTGCTCGCCGTCCTCGCTCCCGCTATCGCACCTCACGACATCCGGACGCAGAGCCTGCTCCACCGGCTGCAACCCCCTTCGTTCATGGGCGGGTCTCCCGACCACTGGCTGGGCACCGATCAGTTGGGCAGGGACGTGCTGTCGCGAGCCCTGTTCGCTCTTAGGACGACGCTCGGCATCGCCGCCATCGGGACGGTGATCGGCATGCTCATCGGAGTGACCTTGGGCGTGCTGTCCGGCATGTTCGGAGGCTGGTTCGACGACCTGGTGATGTTCCTGGTCGACGTGCAGATGTCGCTGCCTTTCGTGCTCGTCGCGTTGACGGTGATAGCCCTTCTCGACACGAGCCTGCTGGTGCTGGTGTTGGTGGTGGGGATCGCAGGCTGGGAGATCCATGCCCGCGTGGTCAGAGGGCAGGTGCTGGCGGTCAAGGAGCTGCCGTTCGTCGAGGCGACACAGGCTCTCGGCGCCCGACACTGGCGCCTGGCGGTTCATCACGTGCTGCCGAACGTGGTCTCGCCGATAATCGTCCTCACGACCGTCAACTTCAGCTACGTCGTACTGCTCGAGTCGGCGCTCTCGTTCCTCGGTCTCGGTGTGCAGCCTCCCAACACGTCGTTGGGAGCGATGCTCGGAGCGGGCCGCGACTACATGATGTCGAACTGGACTCTTCCGGCGATCCCCGGCCTGGTGATCGTCGCCATAACCATGGTCGTGTCGCTGATCGGCGATTGGTTGCGCGACGTTCTCGACCCGCGCCAGCGGGACTGAGGGGACGGATCGATGGATCTCTCGGGCACCACGACGATCTTGAGGCTCGCGGACTCGTTCCGCGCCCGCTCGCTCTCTCCGGTGGAACTGCTCGAGCATCGCATCGAGCGCATCGAGCGCCTGAACCCGGTGTTGAACGCCTTCCTGACGCCGACCTTCGAGCAGGCGCGCGCCGAGGCGGCCGCGGCCGAGGCCAGGCTGCGCGACGGCAGCGCCGGCGACCTGACGGGCATACCGATCGCCCACAAGGACATCTACTTCACGAAGGGCGTGAGAACGACAGCGGGCTGCAGGGCGCTCGACGACCACGTGCCTCGGGAGGACGCGGCCGTGGTCGAGCGGCTGGCCGCTGCCGGCGCCGTGAGTCTCGGCAAGACGCACTGCCACGAGCTTGCCTCCGGGGCCATGGAGGGCTACGGAGTGACGCGCAACCCCTGGGACGTCCGCAGAGCCGCCGGCGGCTCGAGCTCGGGTTCGGCGGCTGCCGTCGCCGCGGGTCTGGTCGTGGCGGCCACCGCCAGCGACACGGGCGGCTCCGTGAGGGTGCCGGCGGCGTTCACCGGAACGGTCGGCTTCAAGCCGACGTTCGGGCGGGTGAGCCGCCACGGCATCTTCCCGATCAGCTATACCCTCGACCATCCAGCCGTTCTGACCCGGTGCGCCGAAGACGCCGAGCTCGTGTACCGGGAGCTCGTCTTCCCGGATGCCAGAGACCGCTTGACCAGCCTCGGGGGCCACGACCCGGTGGCGTCCGACCCCGGGAGGCAGGATGTGAGATCGGTCAGGATCGGCGTTCCTCACGAGCTCTTCGCTGACGGCGTGGCTCCCGAGGTATCCGAGGCGCTGCTCCGGGCCGCTGGTCGCCTCGAGGAGCTGGGCGCGGTTCTGATCCCGGTTCAGGTGGAGAGCTTCGAGTCGGTCGCGCCGGTGCACACGGTCGTCTGGTTGGCCGAGGCGGCCAGCCGGCTGCGGGGACTGTTGCTCGACCAGCGGGCGCGCGTCGGCAGCGTGGTGCGCCGGCGGCTCGTCCCGGG
>CAYYOK010000004.1:0-76774 GCA_964473205.1 uncultured bacterium
CGCGTCCAGGAAACGCGACCTGCCCCGTCTCACCTCGTGCGCGAGCCTATCGAAGCCGCTAGCCATCGCGCTGGACGTGACGCTGGCCGCGCCGCGCACGGCGTTGGCGAGGCGCGCGGAGCGGCGGCGGCCGCGCTCGGTCCTCAGCAGCGCGTTCGACGGGAGGGCGCCCGCGCGTTCGACGCGCTGGCCGGTGGCGCGCAGGCGGTAGCGCTGGTTCCAGGGCTCCCACTCCACCGGGACGATCAGCTTGACGGTGCGGGGGCGTGAGCGCGTGCCGTGCAGGTAGAGCTCGAAGGTGCCGGAGTCGCCCGGCAGGTCGGCGAGGTCGGCGATGACGTCGACAGCGCCGTGCGGCGGCACGACGGCGGAGGCGTCGGCCACGACCGGCTGCCTGCGGCCCGAGACGCGCAGCACCAGCTCCAGCAGTTGCATCGGGTAGGAGTTGAGGTTGCTGACCGCCATCCGCAGCTGGAAGGCAGCGCCCTCCGGGGCCGACAGCAGCGCCGCGCGGCGCCGGCCTCCGTCGGCCTGCGCGGCGAGTGGGGCCGGGTCGAGGAGCACGATCTCACCGTGCGAGATCATCAGCTCAGGCCAGTTCCTCCTGCCCGACGCCCGGCGCGGACGCCTCATCAGCAGCAGCAGGGTCAGGAGGACACCGGCGACGATCAACCACACCTGCAGCGGCCAGGCACGAACATCGAGCACGATCGGCAGCCCCGCGACCCAGTCGACCAGGACACGGTAGAACTCCTGCACGGCCTGCCACATCAGCTCGCCCACGCGCTGCACGGTCTCTACCCTCCCACTACAGGCAGCCAACCGCCCGACCGTGGAGCACACGGCCGCGCTTCGGCGCCAGGATCTGGCTCAACCATAGCGGCAGGTTTCGTGAGAAGCCCTAGAGGCGCCCTCATGCAGCCGCTCACGGATTAGCCTTACCTGGTGGAGGATGCTCCCGAGGTGACGCGGACAGGTCCAGATGTCCCCGCCGACGTCCTGATCACGAGCGACGGGTCTCGCACCCTCTACTCGCGTAGGTACGGCCAGAGCTACAGGTCGACGCGGGGCGCCCTGAGCGAGGCGCGAGCGGTGTTCCTGCAGGGCAGCGGCACCGCAGACCGGCTGGCCGCGGGAGAAGACTGCGCGGTGCTCGAGGTCGGCTTCGGCACGGGGCTCAACTTCCTCGTCACGGCCGTGGCGGCCGCAGCGGCCGCTGACGACGTCGCGGCGAGCTCCGCCAGTAGCGCAGTCTCGGGCGCGCCCGCACCGAAGCTGCGCTACGCGGCGCTGGAGCGCGAGCTGCCGCCGACAGCCCTCCTCGCTCGCCTCGATTACGCCGGGCTGCTGGCGCCCTCTCCCCTGCCTGCAGAGCTGCTCGCCTGGCTGCGGCTGCTGGAGCGCAGCGCTGCGACTACCGGGCGGCACGGCTTCGTTCCCAGGTCGTCGCCGACCGTGGCGCTCGAGCTGGTGTTGGGCGAGGCTACGAGCCACGACCTGGTGCCGAGCGCGGGATCCGCCGCGGCCCCGACCCAGGGTGTCTCGCACGACGCCGCCGTCGGCGGCGCCGCAGGCTTCGACGCCGTCTACCTCGATGCCTTCAGCCCCAAAGCCAACCCCGAGGCGTGGCAGCCCGCCTTCCTCGGGCGCTTGGCGAGCAGCCTGGCGCCGGGCGGCAGGCTCGTCAGCTTCACGGTCAGCGGCGAGGTCAGAAGAGCCCTCGCCGCCCACGGCCTGGTCGTCAGCAAGGTCGCCGGCCCGCCAGGCGGCAAGGCCGAGGTCTTGGTCGCGCGGCGGCCAGGCTCGGCAGAACGACAGCGAGCGCAGCCATGAGCGCGGTCGCGACCGCGAAGGCGAGCGCGGCGGCGAGCGACCGGCTGCTCGGCGAGACCGACGTCCTGATAGCCGGTGGAGGCATCGCCGGCAGCAGCCTGGCGTTCGAGCTGGTCGCCAGGGGTGTGGCGTGCGCGCTGCTGGAGGGCGAGGACCCGGCGCGCGGCGCATCGGGGCTGCCGGCCGCCGTAATCAACGCTCACCGCGGCCGCACCGCCAGAGCGACGGCTCTGGACGCGGCCGGAGCGGCGGCCACGCTCGCCCTGGGCGAGAGGCTCGCTGAGCTGGGCTTCGCGTCGGGCGTCCACCGCGGTGACGTCGTGAGGGTGGCGGGGTCGGCTCGTCAGGCGGAGGCCTGGCGCGGCCGCGGCCGCGAGGGTCCGGGGCTGGAGCCGTTCGAGGCGAGCGAGCTCGGCCCCGCCCTCCACTCACCGTTCGGCGGAATGCGCGTGACGGACGGAGGCTGGGTCGAGCCGTCCCGGCTGCTCGCAGCGCTGCGCTCGGCCGCGACGGGAGGCTCCCACGGCGGGCAGCCGGCCGCGTTCCACCGGGGCGTCGGTCTGCTCTCCTACCGCCGGACCGCGGCGGCGCGGACCGGCCCGGCGCTGCGCTGCGAGACGAGCGGCGGGACCTACCTCGCCAGGCGCCTGGTCCTGTGCCTGGGCGCCTACGACGCGGCACGATCCGGTCTGCCGCGGCTGCTGCAGGAACGCGGCGGCGCCGTGCGCGTGCGCCTCGCCGAGCCGGCCGGCGCCGCCCTGCCGCTGGGCTTCGGCGCGTTGGCAGGGCCGGTGTGCGCCGTCGCCGTCTCGGGCGACGAGGTCGTCGTCACCGGCGGGCACGTCGCTCCGGCGGCGGAGATCGACTTCGCTGGACTGCTTCGAAGCGCGGCGTGGTCGCTGCCCGCGCTGGCGGAGGCCGAGGTCGTCACGACCTGGAGCGGCGTGAGGTCCAAGCGCCCATCGGGAACGCCGGTCGCGCGGAGGATCGCTCCGAGCGTCTACCTGTTCGGCGCTCTGGGCGGGCGCGGGTTCCTGGTCGGGCCGCTGCTGGCGGCGCGCCTGGCCGCCCGTCTCGCCGCGAGCTGAACGTTCGGCCTTGCTCGCAGGCCAGAGCCGAGGCTCAGGCCGCCGTCACCGCGAACAGGTCATCGGCTAGCTCGAACAGCCGCTCCCTGGTGAACCTGCGCTTGCCTTCTGCCAGGCCGGCGCCGTCGTGCGCCAAGGTCAGCTTGCGGTAGACGTGGCTCTCGTACGGGTGCAGCACCACCTCTTTGAACACGGCCGCGCGCTGGCTGGCGCTGAGCATCAGCACCGGCTTGCCGTTGGCGTCCGAGAGGCTGGCGACCATCACCGTCGTCGGGAGGTCGTAGGGGCGGTGCATGCGGTAGATGTAGTCAGTGAAGTCAGCTTCCTTGGTGAAGTGCGCCTGCTGGCTTCCCTCGGCGTACTCCCTAAGCCAACCGAGCAGCTCTGCCCACGCGGCGTAGAAGGCACGGTCCTTGTCGCTCATGGTGCTAAGTCTAACCGCTGTCAGCACGGTCCCGCCGGGACGCTAGTCCAGCGCCTGCCGCCGCCTAGCCGACTCTGCTCACAGGCCGTAGCGCGACTTCAGCAGCGTGCCTAGCGGAACCAGCCCGCCCACGGCCGGCACGCCGGCGGCGCGGCCGGCCTGCTCGGAGCCGATCAGCACGGCGTGCATCCCGTACCCGAGCGCGCCCGCGATGTCTGCCTCCGGGTTGTCGCCGATCATCAAGGTCCGCTCGGGAACCGACTCGAGGCCGGTGCATGCCAGCGAGAAGATCCTGGCAGCCGGCTTGCGGGCCGCCACGTCGCGGTCCCCGGAGATGAGCACGGCGCGGAAGTGGCGCTCGAAGCCGAGGCTGCGCAGGGCGGCTCGCTGCATGTCCACGGGCCCGTTGGAGACGAGCGCCAGCCTGACGCCGGCGGCGCTGAGGCGGCCGAGCAACTCGGCGGCTCCGGGGGCTGGGCGCACCTCGGCGGCGTAGGCTTCGACGATCCTGGCGACGATCGAGTCGAGGTCCGGCGGCGGGCGCTGCTCGAGCCTGTCCAGCACGGCGGACAGGACCATCGTCAGGTCGAGCGGCCCGTCCTTGCCGAGCTCCTCGCGCATCATCGCGGCGAAGCGGTTCATGTCGCAGGCGTGGAGCATCAGCTCGCTGCGCGCCAGGGCCAGCAGGCCGCCGAAGTCGCCGACGTAGCCTCCCAGGGTGCCGTCTAGGTCGAAGCACACGCCTTGGATCTGAGCCGCCATCGCTCGCCAGGTTACCCCGTGCGCACCACGTTCTCGTGCCGGACGAGACGTAAGCGCCCTGCCGAGCGCGTCCGCGCGCACGACCCTCGTCCGCAGGCAGCGGGCGAGCCGCCTCGCGCGCTGCGGCCGGGTCCGCCGGCAGGCGGTATGCTGAGTCGGTTGTGCCCGATCACCCCCTGTTAGCGCCCCTGAACCCCGAGCAGCGAGCCGCGGTGGAGCACCATCGTGGCCCCGCGCTGGTCCTGGCCGGCGCCGGCTCCGGCAAGACCCGCACCGTGGTCCACCGCATCGCGTACCTGATGCAGGAGCACGAGGTGCTGCCACATCAGGTCCTCGCGGTGACGTTCACGAACAAGGCCGCCGGCGAGCTCAAGGAGCGCGTTCAGACGCTGATCGGCGAAGGCGCCCGCGACCTGTGGGTCTCGACCTTCCACTCGGCCTGCCTGCGCGTCCTGCGCACCTACGGCGAGCGCATCGACCTCAAGACGGGCTTCAGCATCTACGACGACGGCGACCAGCTCGACCTGCTCAAGGAGCTCCTGGGCGAGGTCAAGGGCATGAGCGAGGCGAACCCGCGCACCCTGCGCGCGCTGATCGACCGCGCCAAGTCGAACCTGTGGACACCCGAGATCCTCTCAGAGCGCGGCGAGCGCGACTGGGGCCGCATGGTCTCCGGCCTGCCCCTGCCGGTGATCGCCGAGGTCTACCGCCTCTACCAGGCGCGCCTCAGGCAGGCCAACGTCGTCGACTTCAACGACATCCTCGGGCGCACCGTCGAGCTGTTCGACGACCACCCCGACGTCCTCGACCGCGTGCAGCAACGCGCGGTGTTCATCCACGTCGACGAGTACCAGGACACCAACGCGGCGCAGTACCGCCTGACGCGCCAGCTCGCCGACGCTTACGAGAACCTGATGGTCGTCGGCGACCCGGACCAGAGCATCTACGCCTTCCGCGGCGCCGACGTCCGCAACATCCTCGACTTCAAGCGCGACTACCCCGCCGCCGAGGTGTTCCGCCTCGAGCTCAACTACCGCTCGAACGGCGGGATCCTCGAGGTCGCCAACGCCGTCATCGGCCAGAACCAGGCTCGCATCGAGAAGACGCTCAAGCCGGTGAAGCCGGCGGGCGAGAAGACCAAGCTCTACCGCGCCGCCGACCACCGCGCCGAGGGCGAGTTCGTGGCGCGCACCATCGAGCGTCTCGAGGCCGAGAAAGGCCTGGAGCCCGACAGCTTCGCGGTCTTGTATCGCACCAACTCGCAGTCGCGCGTGATGGAGGAGGCGCTGAGGCGCGCGGGCATCCCCGCTCGCATCGTCGGCGGCGTCGGCTTCTACGAGCGCCGCGAGGTAAAGGACGTCCTCAGCTACGCCAGGGCAGCTCTGAACGCCGCAGACGACGTGTCGTGGCGCCGCATCCTCAACCGCCCCAAGCGCGGCGTCGGCGCGACCAGCGAGCAGAACCTGACCGCCTGGGCGGCTCGCAACCGCGAGCCCTTCTCGGCGGCCGTCCGCAACGCCGACACGGTCCTCGCCGGCACCCCCGCCGTCAAGCGGCTGCAGGAGTTCATGCAGCTGATGGACGACCTCTCTCAGGCGGCCGAGGAGCTGCCGGCCGCGACGTTCCTCAGCGCCGTGCTCGACCAGACCGGCTACCTGACGGCGCTCAAGCGCGAAGGCACCCACGAGGCCGAGGGCCGCATCGACAACCTCGACGAGCTGGTCAACGCCGTCGCCGAGTGGCAGGCCGAGCAGCAGGGCAGCATCGCGGAGTTCCTCGACGAGGCGGCGCTGCTCGCCAGCGTCGACGATCGCGCCGTGAAGGCCGTAAACGGCGAGACACCCAGCGCGGCGGTGACGCTGATGACGCTGCACAACGCCAAGGGCCTCGAGTTCCCCGTCGTGTTCCTCGTCGGCATGGAGGAAGGCCTGCTGCCGCACCGCAACACCACCAGCAGCCTCAAGGAGCTCGAGGAGGAACGGCGGCTGTTGTACGTAGGGCTGACGCGAGCAGAGGACGAGCTCTACCTGGTGCACTGCGAGTCGCGCCTGACGTTCGGCCGCCTCGAGCCCGCGCGCCCGAGCCGCTTCCTCGAGGACATCCCGCGCGAGCTGCTGCTGGAGACCGACGTCTTCGGCCGCGAGCTGGCGGCGAGCCCGGGCCGCAACCGCTACAGCCAGACCCTGTGGCAGCCGCCGCGCGCGCCGGTGACGAGCGCGGCAGCGGGAGGCGCAGGCGCGAGCAACGGCGCCCAAGAGGCGACCTTCCGGGGTGGGGAGCGCGTCAAGCACCCCAAGTTCGGCGTCGGCACCGTCGTGGGCCTCAGCGGCGAGGGCTCCAAGACCGAGATCACCGTCGTGTTCGAGAGCGCCGGCGCCAAGCGCCTGCTGCTGAAGTACGCGAGCCTGGCTCCGGCCTGAGCGCACGACCCAAGCCACCAGAGTCGTCGCCGGTCGCGGTGGTATAGTTCGCCCCAGTGCAGCCGAAACCCTTGGGAGGGGTGGGCGGCTCCAGAGAGCGTCTCGTTACTGCGGCTTGAATGCCGTCTGTGTCTGTTATCCCGGGCTAGGAGGAGCCAGAGAGCGTGAACGCCAAAGCGATAGTGGTGACGTCGGGCAAGGGCGGCGTCGGCAAGACGACCACGACTGCCAACGTGGGCGCCGCGCTAGCGCGGCTCGGGGAGAAGGTCTGCGTCATCGACACCGACGTCGGGCTGCGCAACCTCGACGTGGTCATGGGTCTGGAAGGCCGCGTCGTCTACGACCTGATCGACGTGTTCGAGGGCCGCTGCAAGCTGCGTCAGGCGCTGATCCGCGACAAGCGGGTCGACACCCTCCACCTCCTCGCCGCCTCCCAGACGCGCGACAAGAGCGCGCTGTCCGAGTCGAGGATGAAGGAGACCGTCAAGACGCTGCTCGAGGACGAGGAGTTCGACCGGGTCCTGATCGACAGCCCGGCCGGCATCGAGTCCGGCTTCCAGACGGCTTCCAGCGCCGCCACCGGCGCGCTCGTCGTCGTGAACCCCGAGGTCTCCAGCGTCAGGGACGCCGACCGCATCATCGGCCTGCTCGAGGCCCGCGAGATCGCCGAGGTCAGGCTGATCATCAACCGGCTGCGCCCCGACATGGTCAAGCGCGGCGACATGCTCGAGATCGACGACGTGCTCGAGATCCTCGGCGTCAAGCTGATCGGCGTGGTGCCCGAGGACGAGCGCATCCTGGTCTCGACCAACATCGGCAACCCGGCCTCGCTCGAGGAGGGGAGCAGCAAGCTCGGCGCCGGCACGGCGTTCCGCGACATCGCCAAGCGCATCAGGGGCGACGACGTCCCCTACCCCGTGCTGCAGCCGCAAGGAGGCTTCCTCGCCGGGCTGAGGCGCATCTTCGGAGGCGGGAGCTGATGTTCGGGCTGTTCCGCCGCAAGAGCAAGGACCATCTCAAGGAGCGGCTCAAGCTGGTCCTCTCCTACGACCGCGCCAAGCTCACCCCCGGCAAGGTCGAGGACCTTAAGCGCGAGCTGCTGGCCGTGATCCAGAAGTACTTCCCCGCTGCCGAGCAGGATTACGACGTGCGCGTCGAGCAGCAGGGCGACCGGATGATCCTGGTGGCCAACCTGCCGGTCCAGCAAGGGTGACGGCTGCTGGCTGCCGAGCCGACCCACCGTGCTAGCGTCAAACGCTGATGGCGGAGCGCTTCTTCCTAGTCGCTGATCCCGATCCGCTCCAGCGCCAGCTCATCGACCTGCTGCTGGCAGATGAGGGCGCCGAGATGATCGGCGTGAGCACCGCTCGCGCGCTGCTCGAGTACCTGCGCGAGCACACCCCGAGCCTGATCGTCGTCGCACACGAGCTTCCCGACCTGGAAGGCACCGACGTGGCCTCGCGGGTCAAGGCGGTCGCCCGCCTCGCCCAGGTGCCGGTGATCCTGACCGTCAACTCGGAAGGGCAGGTCCTGCCGCAGCTGCTGCGCGACCGCGCGATGTCGGCGGGCGTGGACCTGCTCCTGCCCAAGCCGTTGGGCGACAAGAACTTCCGCGACCGCGCTCGCCGGCTGATGACGGCCGGGCCGCGCGCCAGGCCCAAGGCCGGGCCGGGCGGCTCGACGCAGGTGATCGAGGAGACGATCCGCGATCTCCCGGTCAGCCCGGCCAAGACGACCGACCCAGGCGCGCAGCCGCCGCCGGACCTCGCCGCCGAGAACCAGAGGCTCAGGCTCGAGGTCGCGCAGCTCCGGCAGCAGGTCGACCGGCTGCGTCAAGAGATCGCCGAGCTGAAGCGCGAGCCGCAGCGACGCCGCGGCCCCTTCGGCCGCCGGCGGGCAGACTAGGCGCGCCTGATCTAACTCGCTCTGAGGTTGCTGGCCGCCCAGCTACGGATGGCGGCGATGACCCGGCTCAGGCCCAAGCCCGCTTCGGTGAGCGCGTAGCCGCAGCGCAGCGACGCCTCCGGCGACGACGCCCTGTGAACCAGACCCAGCGACTCGAGGCGGGCCAGGCGCTGCGTCAGCGTGGTGGGGTTGCAGCCGCCGATCTCCCTGCCGAGCTCGTTGAAACCCTTGGGGCCCGTCAGCAGCGCGTGAACGATGTGCAGCGTCCACTTCTCCTGCAAGATCTCTATCGCTTCCCCGGCCGGACAGTTCCTGACGCTGACGCACTCGTCTGGCGCCACGCCTTGACGCGAGCTGTCTAGGCCGAGGTCTATCGCCACTGCTCGTCAACTCTACCACTGCGGCCAGAACTCGCGTATAGCACGTCATACACGGCGCGAGAAGAGGCCGCAGGTCCCTCGTTGACCCGCCG
Source organism: uncultured bacterium (assembly GCA_964473205.1). Classification (GTDB taxonomy): domain Bacteria; phylum Deinococcota; class Deinococci; order Deinococcales; family Trueperaceae; genus CAYMRL01. Next base: position 8,905 of record CAYYOK010000004.1, read on the forward strand.
GCGCCGGTGATAGACTCGCCTTGACGGACGGCCCGCGCATACCGTCCGTGACCAGAAGGGAGCGCGATGAACATCTACCAGTTGATCGGCCGCAACCTCGAGATCACCGAGCCGATGCGCCAGTACGCCGAGGAGAAGCTCGCCAAGCTGGACCGCTTCTCTGATCAGATCGTCGACGCGCGCGTCACGATGTCTTACGACACCAACAAGAACGCTGCCAGCCCGGCCAAGGTCGAGGTTCAGATCAACCTTCCCAACGGCGTCATCCGAGCCGAGGAGCGCGCCCAGGACACCTACGCCGCCGTCGACCTTGTGGTCGAGAAGCTCGAACGCCAGCTCAAGCGCTTCAAGGGCAGGCTGATCGCGAAGCGCACCGAGGCGCTGCCTCTCGTCGAGGAGCCCGAGGAGGAGGACGGCGAGCCGAGCATCGTGCGCGTCAAGCGCCACGTGCTCCGTCCCATGACGCCGGACGACGCCGCCATCCAGATGGAGGCCCTGGGCCATAGCTTCTACGTGTTCCGCAACGCCGGCACCGACCAGGTGAACGTCATCTACCTGCGGGCAGACGGCGATTACGGCCTGATCGAGCCTGCGTAGTCACCGGGGGCCGGTCTGGCCAAGAGCTTGACCACCAGCAGCCCGAACACGAAGCCACCGATGTGCGCCCACCAGGCGACGTTGGCGGCTTCCGGGTTGGCGTTGGCGGCGCCGTTGCCCACCTCGAGCACTTGTATCAGCGCCCAGTAGCCGATGAACACCCAGGCCGGCAGCCATAGCGAGAAGAAGCGCGGGACCCGGAAGAACACCGACGCCAGCAGCCACGGCACGAACAGCGGCGGGATGAAGGTCAGCACCTGCTGGCGTGGGAACAGCACGATGTAGGCGCCCAGCACCGCGCTGATGGCCCCCGAGGCGCCGACCAGCGGCACCTGCGGCTCGTCGGTGATGAAGCCGAACAGCAGGCAGGCCACGGCGCCGCCCGCTAGGTAGAACAGCAGGAACCGCCAGTGGCCCATACGGTCCTCGATGTTGTCCCCGAAGACCAGCAGGAACACCATGTTGCCGATGAGGTGCATCCAGCCGCCGTGTAGGAACGTGCTCGTCACCAGCGTGTGTGCGGCCGCCAACGGCTCCGCCGCGAAGCGAGCCGGCACGTAGGCGTAGTCGAAGATGAACTCGAGCGCCCGGAACCCCTCGCCGAGGAACAGCTGGTAGACGAAGACGAGAACGTTGATGCCTATCAGCGCGTAGGCGAGCACCGGCCTGCCGTGCGGCGGGTTGCGGTCGTGAAGCGGGATCAACTCGGTTCGTCGCGCCCGGACGCGCGCAGCTCCGCCTGCTCGAGCTGTTGACGCAGCTTCACCACCGTGCCTGGCGGCACGACCCCCCTGACGCTGGCGCCGTGGTAGACGATGCTGCGCCTGCCGATGACGGTGCCCGGCGCCAGCACGGCGTTGCAGCCGACCGAGACGCCGTCACCGACGAGGCAGCCGAGCTTGCGCATGCCCGTGGCCTCGCCCGCGGCGCTGACCTCGCTGCCGAACACCTTGTAGTTGGCCACCTTGACGCCCGCTCCGAAGTTGACGTCCGCGCCGACGACGCTGTCGCCGATGTAGTTGAAGTGCGGCGCCCTGGCGCCGGCGAGGAAGATCGAGCGCTTCACCTCGCTGGCGTGCATGACCTTGGCTCCCGGCCCGAGGACCACCGGGCCGCGGAGGTAGGCGGTATGGCCGACGACGGCGCCGGCGCAGAGGTAGACCGGCCCCTCCAGGAACGCGTACGGCCCTATCTCCGAGCCCTCCTCCATGACGAGTGGACCCGCGATGATCGCGCTCGGATGCACGCGGCCGCGCCTGTCGTCGAGCAGCCCGGCACCGAACGCGTCGAGCCGGGCGAGGGCCTGCCAAGGTCGGGCCACGTCTAGCAGTCCCGCGATCGGGTCGCCGACGCGCGCGAGGTCGAACAGCTCGGAGGTCAGCATGGCAACCAGTGTAGGTCATGCCGGCCGGGCGACGGCAAGGTTAGAATCTCCTCAGACACCGTGCTGAAGCTGATCTACAACCCGCTCGCGGGACGGGGACGTGCACCTGCTGCGATCGCGCAGGTGACCGATACCCTCACGTCGGCCGGCGCCGACTTCGAGATCGTCGTCACCGAAGGGCCTGGGCACGCCACCGAGATCGCGGCAGCGACCGCGGCCGGTGCGACCATCGTCGCGGTCGGCGGCGACGGCACCGTCCACGAGGTGGTGGCAGGCATGTGGCGCGCCGGACTGGACGACCGCACCCTCGGCGTGATCCCGGTCGGCTCCGGTGACGACTTCGCGCACGCCAACGGCATCGACCGCCGCGACCTCGCCACCGCCGTCAGGCGCGTTCTCAACGGGACGCCCGTGAAGGTCGATCTGCCGTTCGTCAACGGCGCGCCGTTCGTCAACGCCCTCGGCGTGGGTTTCGACGCCGAGGTAGGCGCGAGGTTCGCCCGCTCGCCGCGCTTCCTCAAGGGGCTCGCGGGCTACCTGTACGCCACCTTCGCCTCGCTCTCGCGGCTCGACACCAGCGACGTCGAGGTCGAGGTCGACGGCCGCGTCGTGTACAGCGGGCGTTCGCTCCTGGTCGCGACGCAGAACGGGCCTCGCACCGGCGGCAGCTTCCTGTTCGCGCCCGACGCCGTGATCGACGACGGCTGGCTCGACGTGGTGATAGCCGGTGACTTCAACGTCGCCAGCACGCTGGCGCTGCTGCCTCGCGTCATGAAGGGCACCCACGTCGGCCACCCGCAGGTCACGCTGCTGCGCTGCCAGGAGCTGCGTCAGCGCTGGGAGCGCCCGCGGCACGCCCACACGGAGGGCGAGCCTCTCCCGCTCGGCACCGAGTTCCACGTCAAGCTGATGCCCGCTGCTCTGAACGTCTTGCGCTAGAGCTCGGAACGTCTTGCGCTAGGTTCGCTGGGGCCAGCCAGGTCGAGGCTCCCGGCCAGGGTGCTCGCTCATGAGGCTTGGGTCGAGACGCTCGAGGCGAGACGCTCGAGGCGAGACACCAAAGAAGAACCCCGCCCGAAGGCGGGGTTCTGTAGTTCTGCTTCTTGTCACCGTTGGCTGGGAGCTAGGCCCCCGAAGCCTGGCGGATCTTAGAAGTTGACCTCGTAGGCGATGGAGAACGCCTGGGCCGAGCTCGTCGTGCCGCCGTTGTTGTTCTGGTAAACACCGTAGGCGAAGACGAGATCCCAGTAATCCCAGATGAGTTCCCAACCGCTGGTCGACTGGGTGATGCCGTTGTTCTCGTCACCGAAGCTGATGTCCGAAGCGAAGTCGTTCGGGTCAGGGTGGGTGCCGGAGTTGGTGTTGATGGCGCGAACGTTCGTGCCAGTCCAGGAGCCGTACTTGGCGGTCAGCGTGCTGTTCTCGAAGATGAACTCGTTGAGAACGAGGCCGACGCTCCACTGGAGTTCAGTGGCCGTGTACGTCGCCAGGTCGGTGTGGCTCGTCGTGCGGTAGTTGACCGCGGCCATCAGGCTCGGCTGGGTGTAGACGTTGAGCGGCGTGGTGACGAGACCAGTGCCGACCTTGATGGTCGTGGTGTCGTCGGTGCCCGCGTCGGAATCGTTGCGCGACTCGAAGCCCACGTACGGGGTCAGAGTCAGGATCGAGACCGAAAGCTCCATGTCGGCGTCAGCCCAGATCGTGGTGCGGCTGAAGTCGGCCGTGTCCTGCATGTAGCCGGCGTTGATGTTCAGGCCGCTGATGAGGGCGTTGGAAGCACTGCCGTCGTGGTCGAGCTCGACACCGAAGCTGGTGTCGTTCGACGGACGGTGGGTGCTGGCGCGGTTGACGCCGGCAGCGGTGAGGCTGTCGACGGCGGCGCCGTTGACGGAGGCCTGGTGGAACCAGCCGTGGAGGCTGATCGCGCGGAACAGGTCGGCTTCGAGATCCACGCCGAAGGCCTGGGCGGAGTCGCCGGCGGCGATCGTGTAGCTGTCGAAGTAGCCGATCAGGTCGATGATCGAGACACCGAGCGAGACGCGCGCACCGAAGCCGGTCTGGTCGATGGCGAACGGACGGCCATCGGACGAGCCGAGGTTGAAGCCGAGGGCATCCCACTGGTCGCCCATGGCGCGGTAGTTCGCGGCCAGGCTGTTGAGGATGGGCAGGCCCGAGCCGTCGACGCCGAGGGTGGCGTAGAGGATCGAGTCGCTGTTGGTGCCGTCGGAGCCTTGGGCCCAGGCGAAGCCGAGGTCGAAGATGCTGAGCGAGACCGCGCCGTCCACGCCGTACACGGTACGGGTGAAGTTGTCGGCCAGCACATCATCCTTGTCGGCGGCGTTGTCAGCGCGCTGAGCGAAGCTCGCGCCGATGGTCACGCCGTCGAGCGGCGACAGCGTCAGACGGGCCGCGCGCAGGTACGAATCCGTGGCCGGCGTCGTGTAGACGGCGGTCAGGGTCGGATCGAGGAACGCGAGGAACGGCGGAGCGCTGACGGTGGCGATGAAGCCGTTGTGATCGGTGCGGACGAGGTACGGCGTGAAGGTCGTACGAACGTTCGTGCCGAACGAGAAGGTCAGCGGCACGGCGCCGATCGGCGAGAAGGTGGTGGTGAAGCTGTGGACGTGGAACAGGTTCAGCGGGCCGCTACCGCCAGAGCCCAGCGGGCCGGCGATGGTCTGGGTGTGCATGTCGATGCGCACCACGGCCGCGAAGCTGTTCAGAGCGCGCGGGCTGCCCGTGCCGTCGAAGCCGAAGGCCTGCGACAGGCTGAGGCTGAGGCTCGCGGTGGCGGCGCCGGACTCCTGCTCGATGTCGTGGCGGTCCTGAGCGACTTCGCCGAGCTCCGTGCGGTAACCCGCATTGGTAGTGGCGTCGCCGTCGAGGTCCACGGCACCGGAGGAGAACACCGAGGCGCCCATGTCACGGTCGTTGTTCAGACCGTAGGCGCGGTCGATGTCGAACGGATCGCCGATGATGCGACCAACGAAGTAGTTGATCGAGATCGTGCCGCTGATACCGAGCGGGTTGGTCTCGAGCGCCTGAACGCGAGCGGTCAGATCGTCGATCTGGCCCTGCTGTTCGGCCGAAGCGGCCTGCAGCGCGGCGACCTGGTCGCGCATGCCGACCTGCTCGCGACGGAGCAGGATGGCGAACTCGCGCAGGTTCGCGATGTCGCTGCGGTTGCGCTCGATGTCGGACTCGATACCGCTGAGATCGACGGTGCCACCGACGACGGTGCCGCCGCCGGCCCTCTTCAGGTCGGCGATGTCGTTGCCCATGAGCTGGAGCACGCGGTTGATGGCGGCGATGTCGGCGGCGTTCTGACGGCCGAGCACGTTGGCCTGGTTCGCCAGGTTGTAGGCGTCGTCCGCGCGCGCAGCGGCGGCGTCGGCCTGAGCCTGGGCGGTGTCGATGGCGACGCGCTGCGAGGCGATCTGGTTCTGCAGATCACGCAGCACGGCCGGGTCGACGCCACCTGCACCGGAAGCCAGAGCGGCTTCTAGCGCATCGAGCCTGGCGGAGTTGCCGGTCACGTCGTCGGAGAGGCCGGCGATGGCGCTCTCGGCGGCGGACAGGCGCACGCCCTGGGCGGCCACGTCGGAAGCGACTTCCTGCAGCGCGTTGCGCAGGGATTCGATGTCGGCACGGGTCAAGGCGAGCGCAGCGTTCAGTTCGGCGCCAAGGACGTCGATCAGTCGGCTGGCCACCAGGGCGGCCTGGTAACGCGTGAAGGCTTCGTTACCGCGGTACGTACCATCGGGGAAACCGATGATGACGCCCAGGTCCGCTAGGCGGTCGACGGCGTCGCCAGCCCAGTGGTTCGCCGGAACGTCCGGGAACGAGGACTGGGCGAAGGCGCCGGAGGCCACCACCGCTGCCAGGAGCGTGATGAGAATTCTTTTCATGTTTGGATTACCCCTTGAGCTTCTGGAGTTTGCCTTGCTCAGCGGGCGTTCCGGGGAGGCGGCTACCTGGGAGTGTCCTAGTTTCCTCGTCAGGGAGCCGAATATCCGGTGTGCCTGCTGGTCCTCTCGGTACCTCGGCCGCGTCAAGTGGGTACACCTCCTTCCAGTACGGCCCAGGACCCTCGAGAGTCCAGCCTAGAGTAGACCACAGGTACCCGGGGGTGTCAACCGGATTAGGCTCAGATGAGACGCAATCCGCACCGTTCTGAACGGCTCAGGTGCCGAAACGTCGCGACGCCTCCTCACCCACGTCTCATGATAGCGTCGCCCAAGCCATGCTCCGCTCTCATGTTCGACCGGCTCCGGGAAGCCGTTCCTGACTGTTAGGATCGCCACATGTCCCGCCTGAGCAGCCCCGCCGCCGACGAGCTGATCGACAAGCCGCTGCCGGTCCTCGATCACGGCTTCGTGAGACTGGTCGACTACCTCGGCAACGACGCGCGCATCGTGCAGGCAGCGCGCGTCTCCTACGGCGAGGGCACCAAGAGCGTCCGCGAGGACTCGGCGCTCGTCGACTACCTGTTGCGGCACAGGCACACCTCGCCGTTCGAGCAGGTCGTGATCACGTTCCATCTGAAGATGCCGATCTTCGTCGCGCGCCAGTGGATCCGCCATCGCACCGCCAGGCTCAACGAGATCAGCGGCCGCTACAGCGTCATGCGCGACGAGTTCTACCTGCCGCGCGCGTTCGAGGTGCGCCATCAGAGCGCCAACAACAAGCAGGGCTCCGACGAGCGCGAGGTGGACGCCGAGCTCGCGGGTCGGGTCGTCGAGCTGCTCGCTTCGGGGCAGCGCCGCAGCTACGACGAGTACGAGGAGCTGCTCGAGCACGACGTCGCGCGGGAGCTGGCGCGCGTCAACCTGCCGCTGAGCCTCTACACGGAGATGTACTGGCAGTGCGACCTCAACAACCTGTTCCACTTCCTGAGACTGCGCCTCGACTGGCACGCCCAGTACGAGATCCGCGCCTACGGCGACGCGATCGCCAAGGTCGTCAAGGCCGTCTGCCCGGTCGCGTTCCAGGCGTTCGAGGAGCACATCCTCCACGGCCGCGAGCTGGCCAGGAGCGAGCTCGAGATCCTGCGGCAGGCGCTGGACCCGCTGAGGCTCGCCGAGGCTCTCGCCGCCTCCGGCATGCGGGCGCGGCGCCGCGCCGAGCTCCTCGCCAAGCTCGGCATCGAGGAGTCGGCGCTGCCGGCGGTCGAGGGCGCGGCCGGCGAGCGGCAACCCGGCTGACACCGCCTAGCTGCCGAGCGTGCGCTACCGCGTCGTCTGCGTCGGGAAGGTCAGGAGTCCTTTCGCCAAGGACGGCTCGAAGCGCTACCTCGACCTGCTGGGGCGCTTGGCGCCTTCCGAGCTGATCGAGGTCAGGGAGAGCCGCGCGGGCGAGGTCGAACGCCGCCGAGCCGAGGATGCCGAGCGGCTGCTGGCGGCCGCGGACGGCTACGTCGTGGCGCTGGACGAGCGCGGCGCGACGCACTCGTCTCGCGGGCTCGCCGACCTGATAGGGCGGCTCGAGACCTCGGGCGTGAGCCGCATCAGCGTGCTGATCGGCGGCGCCGACGGTCATGCGGCCGAGCTGCGGACCCGAGCCGACGACAGCTGGCGGCTCTCCGACCTGACGCTGCCCCACGAGCTGGCGCTGTTGGTCCTGCTCGAGCAGCTCTACCGCGCCGAGACGATCCGCGCCGGCCACCCCTACCACCGCGCTTAGGCGTGCGGGCTAGGCTTCTCCGACGTCGGTCGATCCCGCGGCCGCGTCGAGAGCGGCGTAGAGGCTGAGCATGCCGGTGGTCAGGTCGAGGAGCCTGTCGAACGGCAGCGGCTCGTCGGGCTCGGCCCACAGCAGGAGGCTGCGCGCGCCGACCACGAGGTTGGCGGAGCCCGAGGTGTTGGTGGGCAGGTCGTACGGGTCGACCGCCTCGGTCCGGCCGGCGCCGTCGAACGACTCGAGCAGGCGCAGCAGGACCTCGCGCACGGCCGGCGCCAGCACGGCGCGCACCTCGGCCGCGTCGCGGGCGTAGACGCTGACGCGCGCGTCGAAGTCGGGGTCCTCGCCCAGCTCGAGCCTCACCCCGCCCGAGCGGCTGGCCTCGAGCGACTCGACGACCCTGTTGCGCCTGGCGCTGGCGCGCCACGAGACCGGCAACGCGTCGGTGACGGTCCGCAGCAGCACGCAGGTGCGCAGGCGCCTCACGGCCCCGGTCGGGCCGCTGCGCTCGCGCAGTTGGTCGAACAGCACCAGGTGGGGTTGGCCGGACCGCCTCAGGGCGTAGACGGGCGCGAGGCTGCCGGGGCCGAGATCCAGCTGGTCCCTGAGGCGCCCCTCGAGCTCGCCGCTCTCCTCGAGCTCGAGCTCGCGCGCGAAGCCGAGCCACTGCTCGGTCCTCGCGTCGACGCGACGGCGCTGCCACAGGCGCATGGCGCACATTCAACCATTGAACCCGGGCTGGCCGTACGAACAGGCGATCGCGCGCTAGATGTTGAAGCCGAACATCCTCATCTGCTTCTTGCCGTCCTCGGTCATCTTCTGCGGGCTCCACGGGGGCGACCACACGAAGTCGACCGTCACGGACGTGACCCCCTCGACCTTCATCACCGCCAGCTCGGCGTCGGTCTGGATCAGGTCCTGCACCGGGCAGCCCATGCTCGTCAGGGTCATGTCGATGCCGACCTGGCCGGCGTCGTCGACGCGGACCTCGTAGACCAAGCCGAGGTCGACGACGTTGACCGGGATCTCGGGGTCCTTCACGATCTTCAGCGCCTCCAAGATCTCCAGGCGCAGCCGTTCCTTCTCCTCAGCTAGGGCCCCGCGCTCGTCGACGGGAGTGACGTCGGTCATGCGTCCAAGCTAACAGACTCCGGGGGCGGGCGAGGTGCCGGCTTGGACCAAGCGTCCGGAATGCGCTCACCACTGGGCGTAGCGGTCGCGGTGGACGGTGAACGCCAGACCGAGCGCCAGCAGCGTCGATACCAGGCTCGTGCCGCCGTAAGACACCATCGGCAAGGTGATGCCCGTGACGGGCGCCAGCCCCAGCGTCACGCCGATGTTGACGAGCACCTGGAACGACAGCAGCACGACGACCCCGACGATGATCAGCTGGTCGCGCTCCGAATGGCACTCCGACGCCATCGCGATCAGCCGCCAGAACAGCAGCCCGTAGAGCAGCAGCAACGCCACCGAGGCGACGAAGCCGCCCTCCTCCGCCAGCACCGGGTAGATGAAGTCGGTCTGGCGGTAGGGGATGAAGCCGAGCTGCGACTGCGTGCCCTGCATGTAGCCCTTGCCAAGCAGGCCGCCCGAGCCCACGGCGATCGTCGACTGGATCACCTGGTAGCCGCTGCCCTTGGGGTCGGCGGCGGGGTCGAGGAACGACACGAGCCTGTCGACCTGATGCGCCTCGAGGTTGGGCAGCAGCACGGTCGGGACCGCCACGGCCGCCAGCGCCACGATCAGGGCGAGCTGCCTCAGCGGGATGCCGCGCACGAGCGCAACGCCGGCGCCGATGGCCGCCAGCACCAGGGCGCTGCCGAGGTCAGGCTCGAGGAAGACGAGGCCGACGGGCGGCAGCACCAGCGCGCCCAGCCTCAGGTAGTCGGGGATCCGGCGGATGGGGCGGTCGGCCAGCATGGAGGCCAGGGCGAGGATCAGCGCCAGCTTCGCCAGCTCCGACGGCTGGAAGCCGGGCAGCGGTCCTAGGTACAGCCACGACCGGGCGCCGTTGACGACGGTGCCCATCACGCGGGTGACAAGAAGCAGGGCGATGCTCGCCAGGTACAGGTAGGGAACGGCGAGAACCACGCGGCGCTTGCCCACCCACACCAGCAGCCCGCACGCGACGAGGCCGGCGGCGAGGAAGACGAGCTGACGGGTGAACTCGTCGGAGGGAGCGGCGCTGCGCAGGGTGGCCAGGCCGACCGCGAGGATCAGCGCGGCGACGATAGGCAGGCTGAAATCGTGCCGTCCCACGAGCCCAAGCTAACAGATGGAAACGGATGGAGCGGCCGGCGAGGTCAGCCGGCCGAGGCCCGACGGAGGCGCCGGGGGTAGCCGCTGAACACGAGCCATTCGGCCATCAGCAGCAGCAGGGCGAGACCCAGCAGCGCGAGGGCCAGCGGGCTGGGCGGAGACCCCGCCTCCCGCGCGCGCCGGGCGCGCTCCTCGTCGGCGTCGTCGATCTCTACTGCGCCGGAAGTCGGGGGGGCCGGTTGGGTCGGGCTCAGTAGCCCCGCCACCGGCGCGGTCTCGAGCCGCGACTCGGCGGCCGACAGCAGCGAGGCGACGACGCCCATCTCGCCCGCCACACCTCCGACCTCGCTGGAGACGCGGAAGACGCCGGGGCTCAGGACGACGCGCGCCTCGCTCGCATCCGACCTCGCGCCGCTCTGCCCGAGCTCCGGCCCCGGCAGGGCCTCGCCCAGGCGGACGCTGGCCGTCGTGTGGACCGCGGCCACGACGTTGGCGATGAGGGTCGGGAACGCCGAGCGCAGCACCAGGTCGCTCTGGCTGGGGTGGAAGGCGGCCTGCACCTGCCAGGCGCCGTCGACCTGACGCGCCCTCAGCACCGGCTCGAGCTCCGAGGTGCGCGCCAGCACCTGCCAGCCGCTCTCCTCGGTCCAGGCGCTCTCGACGGGTCCGAGCCCCACGACCAGGTCGCGGAGGTCGACGAAGCGGGTCAGCGGATGCGCCCTGTCCCAGTCGCGCACGATCGCGAACCTCGGCTGCGCGGCCGGCGGCGCGAAGAGCAGGTGCGCTCCGGGAAGCAGCCCTTCGGCGTCGGCGCTGCGCAGCACGCGCAGGTCGGCGCTGAGGAGCCTCGCTCCGACGCTGTAGCTGGCCTCGGCGTTGGGAACGGCGGTGAGGGCTCTGACCAGCGGCCCGTAGGTGTCGTCGCTGATGACCCTGACGCTCTCGGCGCCGGCGTAGGCGACGTCGTCGAGCGCCAAGGCGTCGCCGGGCGGCGGGTCGATGCGCGCCTCGAGGATGCCTCTCACGTCGTCGAGAGGGAAGGTGATGCTGCCGGCGCCCGTCACCGGCACGAGCACGGTGCCGGAGGCGAGCGGCGCGCCGTCTTGCGACAGCGTCACCCGCACCTCGAACGGCCGGCCCCCGCTGCCGACTATCCCGACGTAGACCTGGCCGATGCCGATGTCGAGCGCGCTGATGCCGGCGTTGATCACGCTCTCGCCGACGCGGTGCAGGGTCGAGAGGCCCAGCATCAGCTCCTGGTCGGTGATGACGTGGACCTCGGCGCCAGGGAGGAGCGCGGCGGCCAGGTCGAGAGCGCGCGAGACGTCGGCGCTGGCGTCGCCAGCCGCGAGCTCACTCAGGGCGGCCGCGCGCTGGTTCGCGTCGGCGTCTAGTGGCACCAACAGGGTCGGCTCGAGCCCCGCGCGGATCAGCGCGACGCGGCCGGCGCCGGTCAGCAGGCGCCTGGCGATGCCGGCCGCCTCGTCGATGCGCTTAGCGCCGTCCAGGGCGGAGCCGACACGGGCCGCCATGCTGGCGGAGGCGTCGATGATGACGACGCGTGGCGGCGGCTCGTTCTCGCCCAGGAACGGGCGCGCCAACGCCAGCGCCGCCAGCGCGGCGAACGCAAGCTGCAAGACCAGCAACCAGGTCGGCGAGAAGCGCCTGCGCCTGACGACGGCCTGCTGAGCACGCCGCCACAGGTACAGCGCCGCGACCTCCTGCCGCCGCCGCCGCGTCCTCAGGTAGTGCAGCAGCACGACCAGCGGCAGGGCGGCCAGGAGCCACAAGAACTGCGGGGCGGCGAAGCCTAGTTCCACGCTCTCGACTCTAGCCCGCGCCGCGCCTGGCGCGGACCTCGCCCGCTGCGGCGCAGGCGTACACCGCGGCCGCAGCCGCGCTCAGGCTCACACCTGGAACACGCCGAGCTTGAGCTCCTCGCGCTCGGCGTTGCAGGCGCAGGCTTCGAGCGCCCGGATCAGGCGCGCGCGCAGCTCGCCGGGGAGGACGACCTCGTCGACCCACAGCCGCGCGGCGGCGTAGCGGATGTCGAGAGCCCGCTCGTAGTCGGCGGTGATCTGCTGATGCAGCGCGACGAGCGTCTCGTCGTCCGGCTCGAGGCCCGCGCGCTTGAGCTGCGCGACCTGGATGTCCAGCACGGTCTTGGCGGCCTGCTGGCCGCCCATGACGCTGAACCTGGCGCTGGGCAGCGCGAAGATGAAGCGCGGGGCGTAGGCCTTGCCGCTCATCGCGTAGTGGCCGGCGCCGTAGGAGCCGCCGAGGATGACGCTGATGCGCGGCACGACGCTGTTCGAGACGGCGTTGACCAGCTTGGCGCCGCGCCGGATGATGCCCTGCTGCTCGCTGTCGCGGCCGACCATGAAGCCGTTGACGTCGTGCAGGAAGACGATCGGCACGCCGGCCTGATTGCAGTTCAGCACGAAGCGCGCGGCCTTGTCGGCCGCCTCGGCGTAGATGACGCCGCCGACCTCGATCTTCCCCGGTCTCTTGACCACGCTCTTCTGGTTCGCGACCACGCCCACCGGGTAACCGCCCAGACGTCCTAGGCCGGTGATCAGCGTCGCGCCGTAGTCGGGCTTGAACTCGTCGAAGCCGGAGCCGTCCAAGAGTCGGGCGAGCACCTCGCGGGTCTCGTAGGGGCGCGTGCCGCCCGTGGCGGGCAGCAGGTCTTCCAGCTCGCCCTCGGGCTTGGCCGGTGACACGCTCTCTCCTCGCCCCACCGCCCAGGCCGCCAGCGCGGGAGCCGCGTAGCTCGCTGCGAGGCGCCGCAGGCGCTCGATCGCGCTGGGGTCGTCGGGCTCGCGGAAGTCGACGGTGCCGGAGATCTCGGCGTGCATGCGAGCGCCGCCGAGCTCCTCGCTGCCGACCTCCTGGCCGATGGCGGCCTTGACCAGCGCCGGTGCCGCCAGGTAGAGGCCCGAGCCGTCGGTCATCACCAGCGCGTCGCACATCACCGGCAGGTAGGCGCCGCCGGCCACGCAGTTGCCCATGATCGCCGCGAGCTGGGGGATGCCGGCCGCGCTCATGCGCGCGTTGAGGTAGAAGACGCGCCCGAAGTCGTCCTGGTCCGGGAACACCTCGTCTTGCATCGGCAGGTAGACGCCGGCGGAGTCGACGAGGTAGATGGTCGGAAGGCGGTTCTCGTAGGCGATCGTCTGCGCGCGGATCACCTTCTTGGCGGTGATCGGGAAGAACGCCCCCGCCTTGACGGTGGCGTCGTTGGCGATGATCAGCCAGTCGCGGCCGTGCACGCGCCCCAGGCCGGTGACGACCCCGCCAGCAGGAGCGCCGCCCTCGTCCTGGTACATCTCCCAGCCGGCGAAGGCCATCAGCTCGTCGAAGGAAGTGCCTGCGTCGCAGAGCGCCGCGATGCGCTCGCGCGCGCCCATCCTGCCCTTGGCGTGCTGGCGCTCCAAGGCGCGCGCGCCGCCCCCGGCTGCGATCGTCTCGCGCTGGAGGCCCAACTGCTCGCCGACGTCACGCCAGGCCGACGCCTTGCCTCCGCTGGCTCCGCGCGAAACCGGTCCCTCGCTCATGCCGCCCGTCAGGCCCTCAGCGGCGCGCCGGCGGTCGGCTCATCCGCAGGCGGTGCAGAGCACGACGAGGAGGCCGCCGCCAGCGTTCTCGATCGTCAGGGCGTCTCCGGCTTCGGCCACCAGCAGCTTGCCCTTGCCGAGGCGCTCGGTCTGCCCGCTGCGACGGAAGAGGGCCTCGCCCTCCAACACCTGGTAGACGGCGTCGTTCACGGCCGGCTGCGCCTCGATCTGTCCGGCCTCGAAGCACAGCAGCTCACAGCGCAGCTCACCGGCCGCCGCCAGCTCCTTGCGCTGGACGCTCTCCAGCGAGAAGCGCCTGGCAGCGGAGATGTTGACTACGTTCATGCTGGGATCCTCCCTGGAGTCGGCTGGCGGCCTAGCCGCCCACGAGTCGGTGTTGCGGTCTCGTCCAGCCTACATCGCCGCGCGCGACGGCCGCCGTGGGCTGTCCCACGGGTCTAGCCGTTGGCGCACCGGCGAGAGAGCGCTCCAGGCTGTGGAAAAGTGGCCGGGCTTGACAAGCGTCCCGCGCCTCTGGTAATGCGGCCGATTTCACACGCATGCGAGAAATGCCGTCCAGGACGCACGCCCTTCGAGAGCGCCGGTGGGGACGGGGCTCTCGAGAAGCCTCTCTGCTTGTCCACATCGGTGTGGAGAACTGGCCGTTTCTGTGGATAACTCCGGGCATTGCGATGCCCACGGAACGTTCATGAAGCGGGCCGGGGCGCCGGACCGCCGAGGCCTGCCTCAGGCGCCTCGCGCCGCGGCCACGAAGCCCGCGATCAGCTCCGCGGACTTGATCCCCGGCGCCGTCTCCACGCCGGTCGAGACGTCGACGGCGAACGGCTCCAGCGCGCGCACGGCAGCGCCGACGTTGGCGGCGTCGAGGCCGCCGGCCACGATCAGCCCCGGCCGGCCGGCCCAGGCACTGGCCGCCTCCCAGTCGAAGGGCACTCCCGAGCCCGGCACCTGGCCGTCGAGCATCAGCGCGTCGTGCTCGGCGCCCCGGTAAGCCTGCGGGCTGGTGAAGCTGGCGAACGCGAAGGCCCGGATCACCTTCACGCGCCGGCGCAGCGCGGCGGCGTACACCTCGCCCTCGGAGCCGTGCAGCTGCACCGCGTCGAGGCGCAGCCGGGCGATGGCCGCCTCGACCTCGGCGATGGGCGCGTCGACGAACACGCCGACCCGCGTGACGAACGGCGCCAGTGCGGCCACGACTGTCTCCGCCTGCTCGAGCGTGACGAGGCGGCGCGAGTGCGGCGCGAACATCAGGCCGACGGCGTCCACGCCGGCGTCCTGGGCCGCGGCGGCGTCCTCAGGGCGGGTGAGGCCGCAGACCTTGATCCTCAGATAGCGGCGACCCGGCGTCACTCGATCTCCGGCAGGTGCCTGACGACGTGCCGCGACTCCGAGCCGTCGACGAGCACGGCGTCGATGCGCGTGCGCGCGTCGGCGTCCCGCAGGCGGTAGGCCAGGTAGTGGCCGGCGACGAGCCTGATGGCAGCCAGCTTGCGGCTGCCGATGGCCTCGGCGGCGTCTCCATGCGCGCGGCTGGCGCGCTGCTTCACCTCGACGAACACCACGACGCCGTCACCAGGTCCGGCGGCCGGGGCCTCCATCACCAGATCGATCTCGCCGCCGCGCAGCCGGTAGTTGGTCGCGAGGGTGCGCCAGCCCTGGGCCTCGAGGAAGTCCTGCGCGACCCGCTCGGCCCAGTGCCGGGGCGGCTCGGCGCTCAGTTCGGGACGACTTCGATCCTGGCCGCGTCCGCCCATAGACCCTCCAGGTCGTAGAAGCTCCGCGCGTCGGGGCTCATCAGGTGGACGATCACGTGGCCGTAGTCGAGCAGCACCCAGCGGTTCGAAGGCCCTTCGACTCCCTTGGGGTAGTGGCCCAGCGCCTTCATGCGCTCGCGCACCGAGCCCTCGAGGGCGTTGAGCTGGAGGCTCGACTCGCCCGAGGCGATGACGAAGTAGTCGAGGGACTCGGAGGCCGTCTGCAGGTCGAGCACGACGATGTCGACGGCGCGCTTGTCGTCGAGCGCGTCGACGATCGTCTGCAGCTCGACGGGGACGCCATCGACGGTGGTCGGCAGTGGTTGCGTGTCTGTCACTAGGCCTCCTGTGGGGCCGGGTCGCGGCGGGTCATGGCAGCTCCGAGGCGGCGATGACGCCGGGACCGAACGACGAGCGTTGCGCGGCGTCGGTGCCGAGCACCAGCTCTAGCTCGACGGCGCGGCGCTGGTACGGCTGGAAGCGATCGACCTGCTGCTTGCTGGCGTGGAGCAGGTCGGCGTAGTAGTCCGCGCCGTCCCAGGTGGCGAGCGTGGCGAGGATGCGGGTGCCGCTCGTGTCAGCCTCGGCGAACGAGCGCAGCATCACGCGCTCCTCCGGCACGCCCAGGGCGATGAGACGGTCTCGGTACCACTCGCCCAGGCCGGGTGTGCCGCTGCGGTCGGTGATGAGCAGGTCGAGCTCGGGCGCCTCGGTGAACTCCCTGGCTACCCCGCCGAAGGTGGTGGCCATGAACTCGTTGACGACCCGCGGGTCGTGGAGCACCACCGATCCTGCGCGGTTGTGCGCCTCCTCGACCGGCAGCGTCGCGGTGATCTTGAGCTCGAGGTTGCCGAGGCGCGAGGCCAGCTGCCTGACGAGAGCAGGGCTGATGTTGGTCTCGACGTCGGAGAGGAACGTGTCCACGAGGCTCGGCACCAGCGCCACGGCGCGGACGTTGAGCTCCTTGAGGCGCTGCATCATCGCGTACGCCAGGCGCTTGACGTTGTCCAGGCGGTCGATGTCTCCGCGCAAGGTGTTGCGGTAGCGGATGAACTTGCTGGCGTCGACGCCGTCCATATGCGTCGGTCCGGGATCGAAGCGGATGTCGAGCCCGCCGACGACGTCCCTGTAGCGCATCTCGTACGGCACGACTATGTCGACGCCACCGAGGGCGTCCACGACGTTCTGGAAGATGTCGAGCTTGACGATGACGTAGTAGTCGATCGGGACGCCGAGCACGGTCTCGGCCCTGCGCCTCAGGCCCTCGGCGCCACCGAGGTTGTAGGCGGAGTTGATCCTGTAACCGAGGTCGTCGATCCACAGGTCTCTGGGCAGCGCCACGATGGCGATGTCGTCGCCCTGGATGTCGACGTAGAGGATCGTGTCCGTCTGAGTGCCGCCGGTGTGGAACACCTGGTTGATCGGCCGCCAGCCGACGATGTCGCCAGCCTGGTTGTAGATCGGGTCGGCGCCGTCGTTCGACGAGAAGATGTCACGCCCGGCCACGATCATGCTGACGTGGAAGTCGTCCTCCGAGAGCCCCAGCAGCTCGCGCTGGTCGCGACTGAGCGTGGCACGCTCGACGTCGCGGGAGAGCCAGTAGCCCGCCAGGCCCGCGACGGCGAGCAGCACGCCGAACAGGGCGATCAGGCGCGAGTCACGGCGCGTCATGCAGAGCCTCGTAAGCCTTCCTGGTCGTCGGGTGGACTGCGATCCCGGCGCCCTCGAGATAACTGACCTTGCTGGCGACCGCCTGCCGGTAAGCCGCCGCCAGATCGCGCATGGCCAGACGCCTGATGTCGGCGTTGACGCCGCGTGCCGGCTCGCTCACGTCCGCCACGTAGACGGCCATGCCGACGCGGTCCGACGGATCGACGCCCCAGACGTGGCCCTCGATGGCGCCGAGAACGACCGGGTCGGTAAGGCCCCACGACCTGGCCAGCACCACGGCGGCGCGCCCGTGCACGGCGAGTGGATGCTCCACCTCGACCTGGCATTCGGGGGGAGCCAGGCGCAACAGCTCGTCCTCCGGCAGGTCCCGGGCAGCGTCGTGAAGGATGCCGGCGACCGCGACCTGCTCGAGCTCCGCGGCACTGAAGCCGTTGGCGCGGCCGATCTCGAGAGCCAGCGCCGTCACGCGGTCGATGTGCTGGAGCCGGTCCTCGGTCACGAGGCTCTTGACGCGCTGGCGCAAGCCCGCAGGGAGGGCTCGATCTTCGTGTGGTGCTGCAGCTACCATGCCGGCGGCGCTACCCCCATCCCAGGCCGCGCAGCGGCCGGCCCGAAGCCCGCACCGCCCGCGCTCGCAGTGAAGTTATCACGCGTCGATGAGGGTCAGGCGTCGTCCTGGGCGACTGCCGAGGGGTCGTAGTCATCCGCCAAGGGATCGACGGCCGCCGGCTCGTCAGGACCGGCATCGTCCTCGGCACCGCCAGCCGCCGCCTCGGTGTCGAGGTAGTCGAAGACGGCGTCGCCGATCCTGACCTCGTCGCCGCTGGCGGCGCCGGCGCGCCTGAGCAGCTTGTCGATGCCCAGCGAGCGGAAGTGGTGCTGTAGGTAGGCGACGGCGTCCTTGTTCATCGGATCGAAGCGGTTGACCACCGCCTCGATCTCGGTGCCGAACACGACCCAGCCGAGGCCGGACATGTCGCGCTTGACCGTCGACGGCGTGATCTCCTGCCGCCTGGCCGAGACGGTGGAGACCGGCGCGGGGCGTGGCGGCAGCAGCGCGAACAGGGCGCGCCTGAGGTCGTTCAAGCCCGCGCCCGTGAGGGTGGAGACCGACATCAGCGGAAGGCCGCGCCCGGAGAGCTCGCTCTCGGCGGCGGCCAGCTCGTTCGGCTCGACCAGGTCGAGCTTGTTCAGCGCGATCAGCGACGGACGCTCGAGCAGCGCGGGGTCGTAGGCCTCCAGCTCCGTGCGCAGCGCATCGAAGATCGTGGCGGGATCGGCAGCGGCGTCGAGCACGTAGACGAGCAGCCTGGTGCGGGAGATGTGCCTGAGGAAGTCGAGGCCGAGCCCCTTGCCTAGGTGAGCGTCCTCGATGATGCCCGGGATGTCCGCCATCGTGAAGCGGGTGTGGTCGAGCTCGACGACGCCGAGGTTGGGGCTGAGCGTCGTGAACGGGTAGTCGGCGACCAGCGGCCGCGAGTTCGAGAGGGCGGCGAGCAGGCTCGACTTGCCGGCGTTCGGGTAGCCGACCAGGCCGACGTCGGCGATGATCCTCAGCTCGAGGCGCAGCTTCCGCCTCTCGCCGGGCGTGCCGTACTCGGCGAAGCGCGGCGCGCGCCTGACCGAGTTTGCGAAGGAGGCGTTGCCGCGCCCGCCCTCGCCGCCCTTGGCCACGCACACGCTCTCGCCCACCTCGAGCAGATCGCCTACGACCTCGCCGGTCTCGATGTCCGTCGCGATGGTGCCGACGGGGACGTCGACGTAGATGTCCGCACCGGCCTGACCGGCGCGGTTCTTGCCCTCGCCCTGCTGGCCGACCGGCGCCTTGAACGAGGTGCGGCCGACGAGCCTGTCGATCGAGGTGACGTCGTCGACGGCCCTCAAGTACACCGATCCGCCCCTGCCGCCGTGGCCGCCGTCCGGCCCGCCCTTGGGGATGTACTTAAGGCGCATGAACGAGAGGCCGCCGTCGCCGCCCTTGCCCGCCTGCACGGTGATGTCTAGTACGTCTCTGAAACCCACGTCTCGACCCCGAACTGCCCGTTCGCGCGTGGCTGCGCGCTGATACGAGGATGCCGCGAGAAGAAAGCGCGGCTCCTGACTATGGAGCCGCGCGCTGCCTGCGGATGTCGTCCGCGCGGCCCAAGGGCGCGCGGGGCGTCGAATGCCTCAGTCCGCCGCCACGGCGGGAGAGGAGGTCTCGATGCTGATGAAGCGGCCCTTGGCGCCCTTGTCGTGGAAGCGGACCGTGCCGCCCTTCAGCGCGAACAGCGTGAAGTCCGAGCCGACGCCGACGTTCATGCCGGGCTTGAACTTGGTGCCGCGCTGGCGCACCAAGATGTTGCCGGCGAGGACCACTTGGCCGTCGAAACGCTTGACGCCGAGGCGCTTGGACTGGCTGTCGCGCCCGTTCTTCGAGCTGCCTACGCCCTTCTTGTGAGCCATCTCAGGCCTTCTTCCCGGACTTGGCGCCCTTGATGCCGGTGATCCTCACCTCGGTGTAGGACTGGCGGTGACCCGTGTGGCGCCGGTAGTTGCTCTTGGCCTTGAACTTGTAGACGTGGATCTTCTCGCCGCGGCCGTGGCCCACGACCTCGGCGCTGACGCTGGCGCCCTCGACCGTCGGGGAGCCGACGACCGTCGACTCGCCGCCGAGCAGCAACACGGGCAGGTCGACCACGGTACCGGCTTCGGCTTCGATCTTCTCAAGCCGGAGCACGTCACCCTCGGCCACGCGGTACTGCTTACCGCCCGCTTGCACGATCGCGAACATCACGAACCTCCAGCGCTCACCCCAGTTCCGAGGGTGGCGCACAACCGAACAAGAAGTATAGCTCAGCAGGGCGGGCGAGTTCAACCGTTCGCGGCGGCCCGCCTGCCTCTGCAGGGGCCGCCGCGATCCATGTGGCCTGTCGACGAGCTTCTGCGCCGAGTCTGTGGCAAGAGGTCTCGGCTCTCAGAGCCTCATCACTCGTCGCCGCTGAGGTTCCAAGCCCAGCCGGTGCGCCGCACGGCGCTCTCCTCCACCCAGTTGCCGAACAGCGTGCCTCCGACCGGTCGCAAGCCGTACGCCTCCGGGATGTTGAAGAAGACCTCGTTGGTGCTGAGCGAGAGCGGGTACGAAGAGCCGTCCGGGCATGAGACGAGACCGTTCAGCGGGGTCGTCTGGCTCGTACCCCAACCCGTCACCAGCGGGCTCGAGCCGGTGTAGTCGAAGCGGATGCCGGCGTTCGAGTTCTCGAGTGAGCGGCTGCCCTCGCCGGTGACGGTGCAGTTCTGAGCGTCGAAACCGTCGATGGTTATCGCCGCGGTGCCGTCGACGAGGTTGTAGAAGACGTACTGGGAACCTGGCGGCGTGCCCGGGTCGCGCTGGAAGACCACGTTAGCGAGGATGCTCCTGTTGATGCCGCCGGTCAGCGACTGCGAGTAGTACTCGACGGTGCCTGAGTAGAAGGCGCTCGAGTCGGGCTCTCCGGCGATGCGAGGAACCCCCGTCACGACGCTCGAGCCGCCCTCTGGCAGCGTCACCCACGCGCGCACCTCGATCTCCTCGCCCTCCTTGACGTCGCGGCCCAGCGGCACGTCGACCGTCAGACGCCAAGTGGCGAGCCCCTGGATCCCGCCCAGGTTGGCGAGGGTGTCTGAGGCGCGTTGGTTGCCGTCGACGCTGACCGTGAAGCGCACGTCGTCGCCCTGATCGGCGAAGAAGCCGAGCACCTCGACGTCGAGGACGATCGTGTCGGGGATGCCGTCGTCGGGCGTGTCCTCGACCTGGATCTCGACGGCGGTGCGGATGTCGTCGCCGCTGAAGGCGTCCCTCGCGGTGACGAGGTCGCGGATGCGCAGGTCGCCGCCCACGGCACGCCAACTGGCTCTGAGCGCACCGCCGTTGACGGGATCTTTGGCGACACCCAAGGCCTCCATCGCCTGGCCGACGCTGAGGCCCTGCTCGAGCATCAACTGCATGAAGTCAGCGGAGCGCTGCGCCCAATCGGCGTCGACCAGGCCGTCCCAGCTCACGAAGATGCCGCTCGAGCCGGCGATGGCGGAGACGAAGTCGGGGCGGTACGTGCTGCACGAGACGAGGACGAACAGCGTGTCAGCCAGGCCCTGCGGGTAGTAGTAGCGGAAGAAGTCGGCGGTCACGGCGATCGAGCGGTGCTTGCTGCCCTGGTAGAGCACGACGCCGACGAGGTCGAGGGCGAGGAGGTCCTCGGCGTCGCCATCGAAGCGCGACACCAGGAAGTCGGTCCGGCAGTCGCCGGATCCCCCGGCTCCAGTGCCGAGCGGCTTGGGTCCGGCCTTCTTGTCGGTGCACAGCGTGCCGCCGTGCGTCGTGATGTAGACGACGTCGTAGGCGTCGAGGCCGAGGAGGTCGGACGCGAAGACCTGTGGGTCGGCGCCGCTGAGCGAGGCGAGGTACTCGACGCGGCCCTGGTAGTCGGGCGTGTCGGCGAGCATGGCGGCGACGTCGGCGGCCGAATCCATCCCGCCGAAGTCGTAGGGGAACGCGGCCAGCACCAGGGCGCTCTTGGGCGAGCCCGTGCCGCCGGCGACGACGGCCGGACTCAGCGTGCCGGCCGCTTGGCTGCGAGCCTGCGCGGCTGCCGTCGGCGCGACGAAGCCACCCGAGGCCGCCAGCGGCTGATCGATGCTCAGATCGACGACGGTCGGACGTCCGCCTTCCAGCCGGAACACGACCGCTGCGTCGTTGGCGCCGGCCTCGGCGAGGTCGGGCAGCGCGTCGAGCAGCTCGAGCGCCTCGTCGGTGCTGCCGCCGGAGGCGAGCAGGTCGGCGATCTGCTCGGCGAGCGTCAGGCTGCGGCTGATCACGCTCAGCTCGACGTCCGAGAAGCGGCACGGGTAGAGGGCGGCCTGGCAGTCGAGGGTCGGGTAGTCGGGGCCCGGCGGTTGCGGCGCGCCGCAGGCGGCCAGGATCGTCGCCATCACGGCCAGGACCACCAGGCGCCAGCGCCGGCGGGCCGGACGCCTGAGGCGTTCGGAGATTTCTAGGGCTTGCGTTTCGAATCGCATGTCTTGCTCCTTCTTGCGGCCAGGCGCCTGTGCGCCTGCCGTTCGCGAGAAGGATGCTCCCGGGTGCGTGACACCGGCGTCGCCACTCCGTGACACTCGTGAATCTCTTCACGAGCACTCCTGCCACGCCGCGAGCCGACTACCCTGACCACGACCTCAGAAGCCCCTATGATGCGCTCGTGCGCGAAGCTGGAGGGCGAGGAACGGCCGGTCGCCTCGGGGCGGAGCCCTCCGCCGGACCTCGCGCCTCGCTGCTCGGCAGGCCGCGCGTCGGAACCGACCCCGAGACCTCAGAGGCCATCGAGCTGCGAGCCGACCGGCGTCATCAGCTCCTCGCCTACCTCGCGTATCAGGGGACGTGGGTCGAACGGTCGAGGCTCGCCGAGCTGTTCTGGGGCGACTCGCCGCAGGACACCGCCTCGCAGAACCTCAGGCAGCTCGTCGGCCGCGCCAAACGGCTGCCGTGGGCAGCAGACCTCGAGGTCGACAGGCAGCGGGTGCGGTGGCGGGTGCGCACCGACGTCGCCGAGCTGAGGGAGGCTTTGAGCAGCGGCCACCTCGGCGCCGCCGCCGAGCTCGACCGTGGGCCGCTGCTCGAGGGCGTGGAGGGTTACGAGGCGAGCGAGTTCTCGACCTGGCTCGAGCTCGAGCGCGAGCAGCTCTGGTCGCTTTCGCGTACGAGCCTCCTCGGGCTGGCGAGCGAGAGCGCCGCCGACGGCGACCCCGAGGCGGCCGCCGCGCTGCTGGAGCGCGTCATCGAGCGCGATCCTTTCGACGAGGAGGCCGTGGCGCTGCGCCTCGAGCTGGGCCGCGACCACCCGCGTGTACAGGGCGCGCTGCGCGTCTACCGGGAGTTCGCCAGGCGCCTAGGGCGCGAGCTAGGCATGGAGCCCGCGGCCGCGACTCGCCGACTGGCCGAGGAGCTGGCGGCAGTGGAGAGCCGGCCGACCCCGCGCGGGACCAGCCGGCCGCCGGCAGACGCCGCGTCGACGGCAGCGGTCGGGCACGCGGGCGTCGCCAAGCCCGGAACCTCGTTCATAGGCAGGACCAGGGAGCTGGGTCTCATCGGGAAGCGTCTCGGTCGCGACGACGGCAGGCTCGTCACGCTGGTCGGGCCCAGCGGCATCGGCAAGACCAGGCTCGCCCGCGAGGCGCTGAGGATCTTCGGCGGGAGCTTCGAGAGGGTGACGTTCGTCCAGCTGCTGCACGCCAAGGAGGCCGACGACCTCCCGCGTCGCCTCGCCCAGGCGCTCGGGATCTCTCTGGGCGGCGCGGGCAACGGCCTGACCGAGGTCGTCGCGGCGCTTCACGAGGCCGACGTCCTGGTGGTCCTCGACAACCTCGAGCACCTGTCGGGTGCCGCCGCGGTCGTGGCCGAGCTGTTGGCTGCGGCGCCACGGCTGCGGCTGCTGGCGACGAGCCACGAGCGCCTCGGCCTGGCGCAGGAGTGGGTCTTGAGCGTCGAGGGGTTGCCGCTGTCCAGCGGCGGACCGGAGGGCGCCGTCGATCTCTTCGTGTCACGGGCCCGGCTCACCTCGCCCGACTTCGAGCCTTCGGCCGCCGACTTAGGCGCGATCGAGAGGCTCTGCCGCCTGCTCAACGGCACGCCGCTCGCGATCGAGCTAGCAGCGGCCTGGACGCGGGTGCTCCCCGTCAGTGGGATAACCGAGCAGCTCGAGGAGTCGCTGGACTTCCTCGCCGATGGCGCCCCCGACCGCGAGGAGCGCCACCGCAGCCTGCGATCGGTCTTCGACTACACCTGGTCGCTCCTGGACGCAGGTCAGAGGCGGAGCCTCGCCCGTCTGGCCGTCTTCCGCGGCGGGTTCACGCATGCGGCGGCCGCCTCCGTCACCGATACCAACCTGGCTCAGCTCGCGGCGCTCGTCGATCGCTCGCTGATCCGCGCTAGTGGCGGGCGGTTCGACGTTCACTCGCTGCTGCGCGCCTACCTGCTCGAGGAGCTGGCGGGCATGGACGAGGAGCCGGCCGCGTCTCGCGACAGGCACCTGCGCTACTACGTGGCGCTGGTCGAGTGTCCCTCCGGCGCCGGCGCGAGTCAGGTCTCGGCGGCGTGGCGCGAGCGCATGGCCGCCGACAGCGACAACTTGATGGCTGCGCTCGAGTGGGCCGCGTCCAGACGCTCTCAGGCGAACGTCGAGCTCGGCTTCAGGCTGGCGGCGCAGCTCCACGGCCTGTGGGTGGCGAGCAGCAACCTGCGCGAAGGGCGAGCCAGGATCGATGCGCTGCTGTCCGCCGCAGGCGAGCTCAGGCCTTCCGGCGCGCTGGCCCGGTCACTGATCATCGCCGGCGCCCTTTCGATGTTCCTGGCGGAGTTCGACCTGGCGACCTCGTACCTCATGCGCGCCCTCGATGTCGCGTCCCAGGCCGGCGACGACGCCGCCCTGGCTCGAGCGCACGGCACCCTCGGCGCCACGGCGGTGCGCCGCGGGCTCCACGACGACGCGTGCGAGCACCTGAGGCTCGGGATGGAGTTGATGCGCTCCGATCCCGACCCTGACACCTTGGTGCGGCTGCTGACCAACCTGGCGGCGTTGAACCTCGACGACGGCGAAGCCGATCTCTCCGCGGCCCAGCTCGAGGAGGCGCTGGCCGTCGTGAGGCCGCTGGGCGACGACCTGCTGCAGATGACGCTCGAGCACAACCTCGGACTGGCCGAGCTGCTCAGGGGCGCTAACGCCAAGGCGGCGCACTACCTGGGAGAGGCGTTGGCGCGGGCCCGCGCCGCGGGAGCGCAGCGGGTCGTCGCGGATGTCCTCAACGCGCTGACGAGCCTGGCGCTGGCCGAGGACGACCTCGCCGCCGCCGAGGCCGCCTCTTCGGAGAGCCTCGCGATCAGGTCAAGGCTGGGTGACGACTTCGGGCTCGCCTACTCCTTCGAGGCCAGGGCGGCGCTAAGCGCCCGCACCGGCGATCCCAGGCGAGCCGCGACGCTGCTCGGCGCAGCCGCAGCGCTGCGCCAGGACCTCGGCGCGCCCCTGCCGCTCTCGTGGAGCAAGCCGGTCGACGCGGCGCGCGAGGCCTGCGAGCGCGCGTTGGGACCTTCAGGGTACGAGGCTGAAGCTGCGATCGGCGGGCGCTTGGGGCGGCAGGCCGCGGTAGCGCTGGCGGCGGGGTCGACCTGAATCCTCGACGCCGCCAGGCGCTGCGCCGACCGGTGGGGGCGGCGCCGGCTGGTGGGCGCGGCGTCTCCGTCCAAACCGCGCAGCTAACGCGCCATCTCCCCCGCTTGCGGCGCACCTGCCCCGACCGCGGCCGCCAGCTTCGGCCACGCCAGGCTGAGGGTGGCCACGCGCGTGAGGAGCTGGATCAGCAGCGCCAGCCACAAGCCGTGGTTGCCGTAGAGCGAGCCAAGCGGGACGGCCGTGGCGGCGAAGACCGCCGCCGCGACGATCATCGAGTTGCGCAGCGGCCGGGTGCGCGTCGCACCGAAGAAGACGCCGTCCCACATGAACGCCCACACGCCGGCCAGCGGCAGCAGCACCTGCCAGCCCCAGAAGCGCCCGGCCTCGGCGACCAGCTCGGGGTTGACGCTCATCGCCGGCAGGTAGAGGTCGCGAGCGGCCCAGACCAGGACCGCGATGATCGCTCCCCAGGCCAGCGCCATGTACGCGCTGCGCGTCACCACGTGCCTCAGCGCCCTGGCGTCCCTGGCGCCCACCGCGCGACCGGTGTAGACCTCGGCGGCCATCGCCACCCCGTCGACCAGCGTCGCCACCAGCAGGTAGGCCTGCAGCAGCACCTGGTTCGCGGCGAGCGTGAGCGTGCCGAGCCTCGCGCTGCGCTCGTTAAGGAAGGCGAGGCTGAGGCTGATCAGCAGCGTGCGGATCACCAGGTCGGCGTTGGCGGCGAGCAGAGGCCGCCACGCCGCGGCGTCGAAGACCTTCGGCCACTGAGCGCGCCAGGCCGAGTACGGCGCGCGCCGCAGCAGCAGCGCGACCACGCCCGCGGTGGTCGCGGCCTCGGCGATCACCGAGCCCCAGGCCGCGCCGGTGACGCCCCAGCCGAGGCCCAGCACGAACGTCACCGTCAGGACGGCGTTGAGGACGTTCATGAACACCTGCGCGACCAGCACCGAGCGCGAGTCGCCTGTGCCCATCACCCAGGCGAGCAGCGCGTAGAGCGAGAGCGAGAAGGGCGAGCCCCAGATCCGCACGTGGAAGTACTGCCCCGCCAGCTCCGAGACCCGCGCCTCTGGCGCGATCAGCGCCAGGCCCAGCGCGAGGATCGGCACCTGCAGCACCAGCAGCCCGGCGGCGCCTACGAGCGCCGCCACCAGCGGCCTCAGACCGCGGACCAGCTTCTCGCCATCGTCGCGCGCGCTCGTCGCCTGCGCCACCAGCCCGGTGGTGGTGTAGCGCAGGAAGGCGAACGCCCAGATCAGCACCGTGAAGACCGTCCCCGCGACGCCGACGGCGGCGATGATCGCCGGGTCGCCGAGGCGGCCGAGGATCGCGACGTCGACCATGCCCATCAGCGCCGGCGCGATGCCGGCGAGCATGGCTGGCAACGCGAAGCGCGTGAGCCGGAAGGTGGTCGGGTAGAGGGTGTCGGAGGAGTGTGTGGGGGTTATGGCGAGGATGCTACCCGGTTGGAGCTGAGCGAGTGTGGCTCTTCCGTCGCAGACGCAGGTCTCGGGCATTTGCCTAGGTGATACGTACAGCCCGGACAGATATGTAGCATTCTGTTGGGTGGAGGTACGCCCTGACGGTTTCTCGGAGCAAACCGGCGTTCTACGTCGTGCCCGATCCGCGCGAGGTTCCCAACTACGGACCTACGCAGGCGGCACGCTACTTGCGCATGAACGTTTCTACGCTGAGAACTTGGTTCTTCGGGCGCAGCTACGAGACGGCAAGTGGCCGCTCCATGTCCGAGCCATTGATTCGCGTAGCGAGTGAGGAACCGCGGCTTTTGTCGTTCAACAACCTCATCGAGGCTCACATGTTGCTTGCGCTTCGCAGAGTCCACGAAGTTCCGATGAGCGCCGTTCGCGAGGCGTTGAGCGTTGCGGCTCGAGAGCTGAACGTTGGCCGTCTGTTCCTGCTCGACAGCTTGCAGACCGCGTTCGGCGAGATTTTCATCGACCACTACGGCCGCCTGGTTCACCTAAGGCACGGACAACAGATCGCACTGAAGGAGTACTTCGAAGCGCATCTTCAACGCGTCGTACTGGACGAGCACTTAGCCCCTAGAGAGTTCTATCCGTTCTTGCGTGACTCGGCGTTCTTCCGATCCGATGACGATGGCCGGCCGATCTCGATCAACCCACGAGTAGGTTTCGGCCAACCGGTTGTCACGGGCACAGGTATCTCGACCGCCGTCATCACGGAGCGAGTGAACGCCGGTGAGGATGAGCAAACCCTCGCTGAGGACTACTCTTTGACCAGGGCGCAGATCCGTGCCGCGATCATCTTCGAAGAAGCCGCTTGAGAGAGTCCGGTTCTTCGTGGACCGGAATCTTGGCAGTCGAGTGTTCCCCGGGATACTTCGCGATCACGGAGTCGAGATCCAGGTCCATGACGAGGTGTACTCACAGGGAACGCAAGACGAGGAGTGGATCATCGAAGTCGCCAACAGCGGTCTGGTCGCGGTGACGCGAGACAAGCGAATCGCCAGGACTCCCGCTCAACTGCATGCGGTGTATGCCTCAGGGTTGCGCCTGATCGCGCTGGCCGGAGGAGATATCGCTACAGACAAGCTAGCGATCAACTTCGTGAACGCCCAGCCCGCAGTCGTACGCTTCGTCGCAGCGCATCAGGGCCCGTTCATCGCTAGGTTGGCTCGACCGATCTCCGAAGCCGATCTGCAGTCTGGAGGACACGGCGCACTCAAGATGTTCCGTTCCAGAGATGACCTGAGGGAACTCTACTCGTAGCTAGATGAACTGCTTGCTGCCCTCGTGTCGCGGCGAGGATCGGGTTGCAGCTAGTCGACGCCGACGAGCCGGCTGCGCATGACGACCGTCAGTGGGCTCATGCGCCTCTCGAGGACCGTCCCTACGAGCCAGCCGGTTGCGAGGTCGTAGGGCTACTCTCTCACAAGGCGCAGAAGAGCATGCCGAGACGGTCGAGCGCTTCGTTGGCGGGATCGCCGCTGGCGGAGGAGTACGAGAGCTGTACGACCGCACCGCCGGCGCACAAAGCGATCGCTTCTCTGAGAAGTCCTTCCGCATCGATCAGGAACTGATGGTGGACCCTGTCCGGGGTGGTGTACCAGGCCATCATCTCCTCCCCGAAGGAGTCGATGTGGTACTCGAGCAGACCTGGGAAGATCCCCTCGCCGCGCTCGATGTACATGATCGTCAGCGAGCGGATCAGGCTGTCTGCCGGTTCGAAGCTGCACACGTAAGACGAGCCGTAGCCGTAGACATCGTCCTCGTCGACCACCCTGCCCTGCTCGTCGACATCGCCCGTTGCCGCGCTGACGAAGAACCAATCGACACCGTCTCCTATCGCGGCCGTGAGTTGAGCATCGGTGACGATCGCACAGCCAGTGTCGTACTCGCTGACCTGCGCCAAAAGCGGAGCGTCTGGGACGGAACCCTGCCCCTGCGGTGCCGGCGTGAAGCCGGAGAGGAGCGCCAGCGCCGCGAGAGCGAGAAGGGCGAGTAGAAGGTTGCGGCGAAGGGTCATGCCAACTCCTCGAGAAGGGAATCGCAGGCGACAACACTGCACTGCCGTAAAACAGCCGTGAAGCCAAGCGCCATGCGGATCTGACACAGGGATGCCAGCAAGGCGGCCGCGCGTCCAGTACCCGGCGAACGCACAGACCGGCGCAGGGGGCGGCCGGGTCTCATACGGCCCTCGCAAGGCCTATCCTGTCCTGCTCCTGTCCTGCTCCTGTCCTGCTCCTGTCCGTGCAGGCGTACGCTCTAGCGAGTGGAAGCACCCGCTCGCACGCCCGAGCCCCAGCCGATGACGACTCTGAGCCGGCGCGAGAAGCTGCTTGCATTCGGCGGCGTGCTGATCGTCTTGTTCCTCACCTCGCTCAACCTGACCGTCGTCGGGACTGCCCTGCCTCGGATCATCGCCGAGCTCGAAGGGTTCCAGCTCTACGCCTGGGCCTTCACCGCGTTCGCACTGACTCAGACCGTGTCGCTGCCCGTGTACGGCAAGCTCTCCGACCTGTACGGACGCAAACGCGTGCTGCTGTTCGGGATCTTGCTGTTCAGCGCGTCGTCCGTGCTCGGCGGCTTCGCGCAGTCGATGCCGCAGCTGATCCTCGTGCGCGCCCTTCAGGGCCTCGGCGGCGGTGCGCTGACGAGCGCGTCGTTCTCCGCCATCGGCGACATCTTCACGCCCAGGGAGCGCGGCGCGTACAACGGCTTCACCGGCGCGGTGTTCGGCATCTCGAGCGTCATCGGGCCGCTCGCCGGCGGCCTGATCACGGACACGATCGGGTGGCGCTGGGTGTTCTTCGTCAACGTGCCCATCGCCATGATCGCGTTCTACGTGATCACGCGCTTCTTCCCGGGGCCGAGGAGCCGCGGAGGCGGGCGCGTCGACCTGATCGGCACGATCTTGCTGGTGCTGGCGGTCGTTCCGCTTCTGCTCGCCCTGACGTTCGGCGGCGTCGACCTGGCGTGGACCTCCGCCCCGCTGCTGGCGGTGCTGGCGGTCGGCGCCACGATGCTCGCCGGTTTCATCATGTGGCAGCGACGCACCGCGGATCCGATCCTCGACCTCTCCCTCTTCGACAACCGCACGTTCACCGTCGCCAACATCAGCGGCTTCCTGACCGGCGCGGGGATGTTCGGCGCGATCATCTACCTCCCGCTCTACATCCAGGGCGTGCAGGGCGCGTCCGCGGCCGCATCCGGCTTCGCGCTGGCGCCGCTGATGCTCGGGATGGTCGCCAGCAGCACGATCGCCGGCCTCAACGTCAGCCGCACCGGCAAGTACAAGCGCCTGATCCTCGCCGGGCTCGTCACGATGGTCGTCGCCTTCGCGCTGGCAACCACCTTGGACGCCTCGACTCCCGTGTTAGTCACCGTCGCGATCAGCGTCCTGCTCGGACTCGGTATCGGCCCGACGAACTCGCTGTACGTGCTCGCCGTCCAGAACGCCTTCCCGCTCGCGCGGCTCGGCACGGTGACGAGCGCCAACATGTTCTTCCGTCAGATGGGCGGAACGCTGGGCGTCGCCGTCTTCGGGGCGGTGGTAGCCGCCAGCCTCGCGGGCTTCGTCCGCAGCGATCTCCCACCCGCCCTCGGCCACCTGCCGACCGCCGCGCTCGAGGAGATCGTCTCGCCCAACCTCCTCACCAGCCCTGAGCAGCTCGCCGCGGCGCGCGTGCAGATCGGCGGGTGGGTCGACGAAGCGTCCGCCGATACCGTGTTCGAGTCACTCGTGACCGGCCTGCGCAGCGCGCTGTCATCCGCTCTCGGGACCGTGTTCATCGTCGGTGGCGCCCTGGCTACACTCGCGCTGATCGTCACCGCGAGGCTGCCCGAGCTCGAGTTGCAGGGACCTGGTGGGCGTAGGTAGGTGGGCGAGGGGTTAAGAGCCTGAGTGCCCCTACTAGGCGAACAGACTGTCTCGCTCCGCCAGCTCCGTAAGCGGCACAACCTCGACCTTATCGCCGAGAGGGTACCTGCGCGTTCCCGGGTAGATGATCGACGCACGTGCCAGCCCCAAGTCATCGACTGCCGTGCGCAGCGACCTCGACAGAATCGGGGCGTCAGCTCGTTTGACCTCGACACCGTGGAGCTCGTCGCCTCGCCGCAACAGCAGGTCGATCTCGGCGCCCTGATGCACCGACCAGAACCACGCGTCGTCGTGAGCCTGTGTGGCGAGGATCTGCTCGATGGCAAAGCCTTCCCACGATGAGCCAACCTTGGCGTGCGTCAACAACGACCGCCTGTCGGCGATCCCGAGGAGTTGATGAAGTAACCCGCTGTCCCTCACGTACACCTTCGGAGATTTCACCTGCCTCTTGGCGAGGTTCGCGTGCCAGGGCTGGAGCTGCCTAACGACGAGCGCGTCGGTCAGCAGATCGAGGTAGCGGCGAGCGGTGGATGGATCGACCCCCAGTGCTCGCGCAAGATCCGTGGCATTCCATAGCTGTGCTTGCCGATGCGCCAAGGCACTCCAGAATCTCTGGAGGGCAGCTGCGGGGATTCGAACGCCCCATTGCGGCAGGTCTCTTTCCAAGAGGGTCCGTACGAAGTCTCGGCGCCATTCGAGGCTGGATTCGTCATCTCTCGCGAGAAATGAGCGAGGCATGCCTCCCCTGAGCCACAGTTGATCGAGGCTGTCCGCACCGACTTCCGATAGGTCGAACCCGCCGATCTCGATGACTCTAGTTCGACCCGCCAGACTCTCCGAGCTCTGTCGCATCAGGTCGCCGCTCGCGCTGCCAAGTATCAGGAAGCGCAGGTCTTCTTCGCCTCTATCGACAAGTACCCGAAGGACCGGAAACAACTCTGGACGCCTTTGAATCTCGTCGATCACCACTAGGCCACGTAGCTCGCCGAGTGCGGTAACCGGTTGATCCAGGCGAGAGAGACCGACCGGATCCTCCAGGTCGAAGTAGTTCAGCGAGTACTGATCGAGGAAGGTCCTAGCAAGCGTAGTCTTGCCGGATTGCCGCGGTCCGGTCAGGACAGTCACGGGGACCTTGGCTATCGAGGCAGTTATGCGCTCGGATAGGCTTGGCCGAGGGACTTGCACCCGCACACTATACTATGAAATTCCGGCAGACATTGCGGGAATTTCATAGTAGGAGTTCGGCTGGGAGGATCCACTGGCCCACTGTCATACTCCCGCAACCCGTAGATCGGCCGCCACGAACGCGACTTCCCCACTCAACACGGTCAGCCGACACCGCAGCCTCTCGCGTGCGACACGCTCCGCTGCGCGCGAGTCCCACAGCTTCGTCGCGACGGACTCCAGAGCCAGCACCGCGACGTCGGCCGGCGACCCGACGGCCAACGACGGCTTCGCGCTGATGACGGCAGCGGGGGCCACGGTGCTCGCGTGCAGCACCCTCTCGAGGGGCAGTCCTACCGCCAGCATCTTCGTCATCGTCGTGCACATGTCGTAGACGGGCCCCAGCACCGAGCGCCTGTGAAGGTCGGTGCTGATGATGACGGGCGGGCCGTCCGAGCGCACCCAAGTCTCGGCGGCGGGGAACGAGAAGCTGCCGCTGCCGTGCCCGATGTCGAGCCGGACGCCGCGCTCTACGGCGCTAAGTACGTCCGGCCGAGGTCGTCCGTCGGCGCCGACGATGCAGTTGGCGTACGGCGTGAAGCAGTGCGTGACGACGTCGCCGGCGCGCAGATGGTCGAGGACCACTTTCAGCTCCGGAGGCGGCTCGCTGATGTGGACCATCACCGGCAGGCCCGTGTCGTCGGCTGCGCGGCGGACAGCCCCTAGCGCCTCGGCGGCGAGCTCACCGACGGTGTTGGGCGAGGCGCGGATCTTCAGGCCCTTGATCAGGTCCGGGTACGCCCTCGCCACGCGCACGGCGGCCTCGACGTCGGCCGCGCCGGGATGCAGCAGCTCGCCGTAAGGAGCGGCCAGCCCTCCCGCCGCGATGTTGAGGAACGCCTTGGTCCTGACGCGCGCGTTGCGCATGACGCGCGCGAGGCCGTCGAACGTGTAGGCGCCCGCGCTGCCCGCGTCCACCACCGTCGTCACGCCGCTGGCGAGGCTCGGCGGGTCCATGTCGACGCCCCAGAACGTCGCACCCGGGTAGGCGTGGACGTGCAGGTCGGTGAGGCCGGGCATGACTAGGCTGCCGTCCATGGCGGCCGAACGCGCGGCGGTACTAGGATCGATACGGTTCTCGATAGCGGCGATGGCGCCGTCCTTCACGGCGACATCGCCCTGGCGCCACGCGCCCTCGGCCGGGTCGAACAGCCGTCCTCCGGTCAGGACGAGGTCGTACCTGCGCTCAGCGGTCGACAGAAGCGGCCATCCTGTCGAGGTCTGGGAAGGGAGGTAGCGAGAAGGTCGCGGAGAGCGCCCTGCCGGCCTGCAGCAGGTGGAGCTCGCTGGCGGCGCGGCCGATCAGCTGCATGCCGATGGGGATGCCCTCGTCGCTCAGGCCGACGGGGAACGACAGCCCAGGGTGGCCGCTCAGGTTGAAGGGAGACGTGTACGCCGCGTTGCTGCCGCGCCGGTGGGTCTTGGGGTTGCGAGCCGTCGAGGTGCGGGTCACCGGGCTCGTCGGCATGAGGATCATGTCGACATCGGCCAGGACCTCGTCGATCTGATCCCGGGCGAGCTCGCCGACGCGCAGGGCGTGCAGGTAGTCGGCCGCGCTGAGGCAGGCGCCGGGGAGGTTGTAGAAACCGGCGCTCTTGCCGTAGCGGCCGCGGTCCTTGCCGGGACCCTCGTGGTCGAAGTAGTGCTCGGCTGCGATCACGACGAAGTTGGCGCGCACCGCGTCGTGCAGGATGTCGAGCGTGGGCCGCGGCAGCTCGATGACGCGGTGGCCGAGAGCTTCGGCGGCGCGCTTCGTCGCCTCGAACGCACGCATCACGTCGGGTTCGGCACCTACGTCGGCCAGGTAGCCCGCCGGCACGGCGAACCTGAGCCCAGCAGGCGCCTCGGACACGAACGCGACCGACTCGGCAGGATCGATCCGCAAACGCTCGGTGGCGTTCGCATCGTCCGGGTCGATGAGCAGCGCGGCGAGAACGGTGGCTGCGTCGACGGCCTCCCTGGCCAGGATGCTGACCTCCGAGACCCTACCCTCGGTGACGCCAGCCGACGGCACGCGGCCGTGGCCGGGCTTGAGGCCGAACAGCCCCTGCTGGCCGGCCGGCAACCTGGCGGAGCCGCCGCCGTCCGTGCCGAGCGCGAACGTGGCGAGCCGCCCCGCCACCGCCGAGCCGCCTCCGCTGCTTGACCCGACGGCGAACTCATCCGGGAACCAGGTGAGGCGTGGCGGCGGCGCCAGGTCGTCCTCGCTCGGCAGGCTCCAGCCGAACTCGTTGAGGTTGTGCTTGCCGACGAGCACGGCTCCCGCCGCACGCAGACGCCTTATGCACTCGGCGTCGCGGCTCGGCACCCAGTCGCGCATCAGTGGCGAGTTGTAGGTGCAGCGCATCCCCGCGGCGGGGATGCTGTCCTTGGCGCCGAAAGGCACGCCGTGGAGCAGGCTGCGCGGCCCGGACTGCGGCAGCTCGGCGCTGAGCGCCGCGGCAGCGGCCAGCGCCCCTTCACTGTTGACGGTTATGTAGCTGCGAACGACCGGGTCGTACTCGTCGATCCTGGCGAGCTGCGCGGACACGAGGTCGAGCGGCGAGAACTCGCCGGCGGCGAAGCGCCGGGCCAGCTCGACGAGCCCGTCGTCGAGCGCTCCGGCAGGAAGCGGGCGCGCTTCCGGTACCTCGCCTCCGGCCACGGCGCGCGGGTACCGAGACTCCTCGCCCGGACGGGCAGGCCGGTTGCATTCGGCAGCCCGCAACGGCAGGTCGGCATAGCGTCCCTCGTGGCCGGGGGACTCGACGCTCCGCAACCTGTCGGCCATGTCCCAGGAGTCGACGACGTACTCGCTGAGCCTCTGGTGCTCGGCCGGGCTCAGCCCCAGTTTCGCGCGGGCGGCCAGAGCCGCGACGATCTCCGAGGTCTTGAGCGCTTCTAGCTGATCGGGAGCTGGACCTGCGCTGTCGTCGGCCATCCTGTCGCCTCCGTCTGTCGGCTTACCTATCGCTTACCTATCGCTTACCTATCGCGTACCTGTCGCGCACGTATCAAGTGCCTGGCGCGTCGCTCGAGCGGCGCCGGTCGAAGCCACGGTTGACGCCACCCGAAGTGATATGTAACATTTCAGATATTACATTACGCCAAGGATGCGTCAAGAGCGCACCTAGCACCGAGAACGCCCGAGAACGCCGAAGGAGACGACGTTGATGGGGTCAGAGGGCCTGACGGCAATCCGGACGGAACGCGTGACCGACACCGTCTACCAGATGCTGCGCGAGCGCATCGTCGAGCAGCGGTTCGCTCCCGGCAGCAAGATCAACGTCGACGAGATCGCCAAGCAGCTCGACGTCAGCCGCACTCCGGTCCACGAGGCCCTGACGATCCTCGCCAACGACGGCCTGGTGGAGGTCAAGCCGCGCCGCGGCACCTTCGTCACATCGTTCACGGCGCGCGACTTCGCCGAGACCCTCGACATCAGGCGCGCGCTCGAGCTGCTCGCTTGCGAGACCGTCGTCGCGAACGCGACCGACACGGAGATCGCCGATCTGAGGCACCTCGTCGAGCAGATGGAAGAGTCGGTGATGAAGGCCCCCGATGCCGCGGAGGCCGCACGCGTCCACGACGCCATCAACCTCGAGTTCCACAACCGGCTCGTCAGGCTGTCAGGCAACCGGCGCCTGATCGCGACCTACGGCGACCTGCGCGCTCACATCAAGATCGCCAGGGCTCACGTCGACGCGACGGGCTGGCAGGACCGCGTCCCCACCGAGACCCAGGAGCACCTTAAGATCATCGACGCTCTCGCCAGCCGCGACGTCGCGGCTCTGAAGACGGCCCTCGACAACCACCTTAGGCGCTCGGCCAACTCCCTCATCGAGGACGTGCTGGCCACCGAAGGGAGGACGTCGCCTAGCTAGGACCGCCCACGCAGACGCAACCACAGCACTCTCGCAAGGAGGAAGCATGCAACCTCGCAGGTTCCGCACGCACGTCATCGCGCTGCTCGCCGCGGCCACGCTCTGGTCGTCGGCGGCGCTGGCGCAGACCATAGTCCTGGACATGCCTTCGTGGCAGGCGACAGAGCCGGGCACGTCTGACTGGTTCAAGGAGCTCATCGCCGAGTTCGAGGCTCAGAACCCCGGCGTCAGGATCGAGTTCTCGCACGAGCCGTTCGCCGGCTACAACGACAAGATGGTCACGCGCTTCGCCGCCGGCAACCCGCCCGACATCCTTCACCTGCCCGCCGCGAACTTCATGATCTACGCCCAGGAAGGCTGGCTCGAGCCGCTCGACGCGCGCCTCGCGGCCAGCAACAGCCCCGTTCTCGACCAGTGGACGCCGGTGCAGGCCGGCTGCCAGTACCAGGGCGAGACCCTGTGCGTCATCGTCCTCGGCTACGGCTACGTCCTCGGCTGGAACGAGGCCGCCTTCAACGAGGTAGGCCTCAGCGGACCCCCGACCAACAGCGCCGAGCTGATCGAGTACGCCAAGCGCCTCACCATCGACCGCGATGGCGACGGCACCATCGACCAGTACGGCTTCGTCTTCCCCACCGTCACCCACGCCGGCGTCGAGACCCACGCCACGACCTTCCTGTTCGAGAACGACCCGAACGGCCACTGGCTCGACGCCAACGGCCAGCTCAACCGCGACGCCGCCAAGGCCGCCTGGGCAGTCCTCAAGCAGCTCGTCGACGACGGCTCGGTGCCGCTCGGCGTCGACAACAACGGCAAGCGCCAGTTCTTCGTCGAGGGACGCTCGGCGATGATGCTCGAGGGCCCGTGGATCCAGGGCAACATCAACGCCGCCGCACCGGAGATCCAGGCCGGTCTGCGCGTCGCGCAGACCCCCACCAGCGGCGAGATCTACGGCGGCGCCAGCAACGTGCTCGCCGTCCCCGCCGGCCTCGCGCCCGAGCGCGCCGACCTCGCCTGGGCGTTCATCGAGCTCTTCACCTCGGAGGAGTGGCAGGCCAAGTACGCCACCGTAGCCGGCCAACCCCCGGCCCGAGCCGGCGTTCTCTCGGCCGAGATCCTGGCCGGCAACGAGAACATGAGCCAGTACGTCACGGCCGCCGACAACGCCCGCGACTACATCGCGCCCGGCACGGAGGAGAACTACACCCGCTTCCGCGACCTGGTCATCGAGGCCACCCTCGCCGTCGTGGTGCAGGGCCAGAACCCCGACACGGTTCTCGACCGCCTCCAGGCCGACATCAACCGGCTGCGCTAAACACGCCTAGTCTCAGGGAGCCGCCCGACCACGGGGCTGGGCGGCTCCCCGCTAAGAGCTCCAGGAGGCTCGCACCTTGACCACCAGCCAGGCCACGACCAGCGGCACCGGCGGGCTCGACAGGAACCGCCGACCGCTGCGCAACGCCACCAGGAGCAGGTTGTACGCCTTCGCCCTGCTGGCGCCGGCCATCATCGTGGTGCTTCTGGTCATCATCTACCCCCTGTTCATGGCGGCGCAGATGAGCCTCTACGAGGTCAGGATCTTCCGCGTCGACCGCGGACTCACCGGCAACGTCGGCCTGCACAACTACCGGGACATGTTCGACAACCCGGCGTTCTGGCAGTCGCTGCGCATAACCCTCTACTACGTGATCTTCGGCGTCATCGGCTCGTTCGGCATCGGGCTGTTCACCGCCGTGCTGCTCAACCAGCCGTTCAAGGGCCGCGCGCTCGCGCGCGTGCTGATGGTGCTGCCGTGGCCGATCCCCGGTGTCGTCGCCGCCACGATCTTCGTATGGATGTTCAACTCCTCGTTCGGAGTGCTCAACTATCTCCTGCTCAAGACCGGCATCGTGGCCCAGCCGGTCCAATGGTTCACCCAGTCGGTGCCTGCGCT
This sequence comes from uncultured bacterium, assembly GCA_964473205.1. Classification (GTDB taxonomy): domain Bacteria; phylum Deinococcota; class Deinococci; order Deinococcales; family Trueperaceae; genus CAYMRL01. The sequence goes on from CAYYOK010000004.1 coordinate 46,385, forward strand.
GATCGCAGTGGTAGCGGCGACTATCTGGAAGGGCTACCCGTTCTTCACGATCTCCCTGCTGGCCGGCATGCAGTCGGTCCCCAAGGAGCTCTACGAGGCGGCGCGCGTCGACGGCGCCAGCGCCGTGCAGCAGTTCCGCTGGATCACGATCCCGGCGCTGAGGCCGGTCATCGGCATCTCGCTGGTCATCGCCACGCTGTGGCAGTTTCGGGTCTTCGACATCATCTTCGTGATGACGGGCGGCGGACCGTCCGGCGCGACCGAGACCCTCGCCATCCAGATCTACCGCGAGGCGTTCCAGTACTTCGAGATGAGCTACGCCGCCGCCGTCGGGATGATCACGCTCGCGCTGTCGATCATCAGCACCTTCTTCTACCTGAGGATGACGTCGAGGTCGTTCTACTGATGGTCGTTCCGTTGCTGAGAAAGGGCCGCTGACGTGCCGCAACCCAGGTCGAACACGGCGATCGTCTACGCGCTCGTCATCGTCACCCTGATCGTGCTGCTGTTCCCCATCTACTGGATGATCGTGACCGCCGTGCGGCCCGGCAACGAGCTGCTCTCCTACCCGCCGCGCTTCATCCCCACCGACGGCTCGCTGGCCATCTTCTGGCGGGTGCTGCGCGACTCCGACATCTTCCGCTGGTTCGCGAACTCGACGATCGTCACGGTGATAACGATCGCGGTCGCGGTGCCGGTGTCCTCGCTGGCCGGCTACGCGATGTCCCGCTACAAGTTCGGCGGCATCCGCGAGACCGGCTACCTGCTGCTGATGGCCCGCATGCTGCCCGCGAGCCTGCTGATCATCCCGCTGTACATCATCTTCGCGAGGCTCGGGCTGATCAACAGCTACCTCGCCCTCGTCATCGCCAACACCACCTTCATCGTGCCGTTCGGCGCCTGGATGATGAAGGGCTTCTTCGACAGCATCCCCAGGGACCTCGAGGACGCCGCGATGATCGACGGCACCACGGCCTTCATGGCGCTGGTGCGCGTCGTCATCCCGCTCTCCCTCCCCGGCCTGGCCGCGACCACCATCTACTGCGCGATCCTCACCTGGGGCGAGTTCGTGTTCGCCTCGACGCTGATGTCGGGGCAGGCGCGCTGGACAGGCCCCATCGGCATCGCCTCGTTCAACCAGCAGTACCTGGTGCAGTGGAACGAGATCATGGCAGCCTCGCTCCTGTTCATCGTCCCCGTGATACTGCTGTTCGCGTTCCTGGAGCGCTACCTGGTCCAGGGCATCGCCGCCGGAGGTGTCAAGCAATGACCCGTGCTGGTAGTCGCATCGAGGGGATCGTCCCCGTCCTTCCCACCCCTTTCACCGCCGACGGCGACATCGACCGCGCCGGCATGCGCAGCGTCATCGACTACGTGCTCAGGGCCGGCGCCCACGGCGTCGCGTTCCCCGCCATGGCCAGCGAGTTCTACTCCCTCACCGATCGCGAGCGCGTCGAGCTCAGCGAGCTCGTCGTCCACGAGGTGGGCGGGGCCGTGCCGGTCGTCGGCACCGCCACCTCCCAGAGCCCGCAGGCGGCCCTGGAGCTGGCGCGCGCCGTGGCCGCCGCCGGCGTCGACGCCATCATGGTCATGCCACCCTACGTGGTCCGCGACGGCCTCGCCGGCGTGACCAGGCTTTTTGCCCAGATGTCCTCGGCAGTGAACCTGCCACTGATCTTGCAGAACGCCCCTCCTCCGCTAGGCTCGGCGTACGGGCCCGACGTCATCAAGAAGCTCCTCGACGAGGTCCCGCAGATCCGCTACGTGAAGGAGGAGACGACACCAGGCGGCCAACGCATCTCCAAGCTCCTGGCCGACCCGCCGGTCGCGCTCGAGGGCGTCTTCGGAGGGGCCGGCGGCCGCTACATCATGGACGAGCTCAACCGCGGGGCCATCGGCGCGATGCCCGCCTGCGAGATCACCGAGCTGCACGTGCGCATCTGGGACTCGTACCGCGGCGGTGACGTGGACGGTGCCAGGCGGCTCTACAACCGCAGCCTGCCGCTGCTGACCTTCCAGGCCGTGTTCCGCATGGACATGACCAAGGAGGTGCTCAAGCGTCGCGGCATCATCGGCTCGGCCCACGTGCGGGTGGGGGCCGTGCCGCTGGACGAGCAGGACCAGCGGGAGCTGGGAGTGCTGCTGGCCGAGATCGAAGACCTGTTGCTGGCGCCGGCGCGCGCCTGAGGGCGGTCATGACCGGCGTGCCTGGCGGGCGCGTGGCGTCGGCCTCCTCGGGCGGGCCTTCCGCTGCCGACGCGGTCCTGATGCGCGCTGTCGCGACGCGGGCGATGGACTATCCGTTCAAGTACCGCGCCACCGGCGCCTGGGGCTTCGGCGAGGACATCTGCCTGCGGGCGCTGCTCGAGTACGGGGAGCTGGTCGGTGATGACGAACCGCTCCGCTTCGTGGCAGGGCTCGTGCGGCCGTGGTGCGAGGAGCGCGCATCCGTCCTCGCGCTCCCCAACGCCGACCACGTGGCACCAGGCGTCGTGCTGCTCGACCTCCACCGGTCGACGCGTGACGAGGTCTACCTGGCCGGAGCGCTCGCCCTCGGCAAGCTGTACCGGTCGTTCACCGAGGTCGACGGGGTGCCGGTTCATCGACCGGACCTCGCCGGGCTCGACACGCTGATCTGGGTCGACTGCATCGCTCTCGACGCGCCGTTCCTCGCCCGCTTGAGCCGCGTCACCGGTGATGACGGCTGGCTCGAGCTCGGGTTGAGGACACTGCAGGCCTACTCTGGCGCGCTGCTCGACCGAGTTCAGGGTCTCTTCCGGCACGGCTACGACGTGATGCGCAAGCGCCAGAGCCCCTGCCTGTGGGGACGCGGCAACGGCTGGGCGCTGCACGGTCTGGTCGACACGCTCGAGGAGCTGCCCGCGGGACACGCCGCTCGCGCCGGCCTTCTCGGGCTGCTGCGCGCGCAGGTCGCCGCGCTGGTCGGGCTCCAGGCGCCCGGCGGGCTGTGGCACACGATCTTGAACGACGAAGAGGCGCCGCTCGAGAACTCGACCGCTGCGTTCTACGCTTCGGGCGTGTCGAAGGCGCTGAGGCTCGGGCTGCTCGAGGCCTCGCCTGAGCTGGAAGCCATGATCGACCTCGCAACCAGAGCGGCTCGCGCGGCCACCGACCCGGACGGCGGCCTGCCGATCTCCTACGCCACCCCCGTCGGCGAGCCAGAGACGTACATCAACGCCCCCACCGGCGTGTTCCCCTGGGGCCAGGGACCGCTGCTCCTCACGCTCATCGAAACGCACAGGCGCCAGGACGCCGCCCGAGAAGGAGCCAATCCATGAAGATCGCCAGCGTCGAGGCCATGGTCCTGAAGGCGCCGGTGCCGGGCATCAGCACCTGGCAGGCTGCCAGCTTCGCGATGCCGTTCAAGTACGCCGAGACGACGCTGGTGCGCGTCGAGACCGACAGCGGCATCGTCGGCTGGGGCGAGGTCCACGCGCCGGTAGCGCCCGAGGTGACCAAGAGCGTCATCGACACGCTGATCACGCCCAGCCTCATCGGCGCCGACCCGCTCGACCCTGCGGTCCTGTGGGACAAGATGTACGCGCTGATGCGGCCGCGCGGCCACTCGCTGGGGTTCATGCTCGAAGCGATGAGCGGCGTCGACATCGCGCTCTACGACCTCGCCGGCCAGGCGCTGGGTGTGCCCGTCTACCGGCTGCTCGGCGGTGGGCGCCGCAGCAAGGTCCGCACTTACGCCAGCGTGCTGCAGTGGCTCGAGCCCGAGCTGCTCGCCCAGACCGCCGCCCGGCACAAGGACTCGGGGTTCACCGCGATGAAGCTGAAGGTCGGCCAGAACGCGGCTATCGACCGACGCAAGGTCGAGCTGACCAGAGCCGCTGTCGGCGACTCGTTCGATCTGATGGCGGACGCCAACTGCCGCTACAGCACCGCCGAGGCCGTGGCGATGGCGCGGGTGCTGGAGGAGCACGGCTTCGTATGGCTCGAGGAGCCGATCCCGCCCGAGGACGTGGCCGGCTACCGGCTGCTGCGCGACAAGCTCGACATCGCGATCGCGGGCGGCGAGTGCGAATGCACCCACTACCGCTTCGCCCAGCTCATCGGACAGGGCGCCTTCGACGTGCTGCAGCCCGACATCTGCCGCGCCGGCGGCTTGACTGCCTGCCACAAGATCGGGGTGCTGGCCGACGCGCACAACCTGCGCGTGGCGCCGCACGTCAGCATCGGCTCGGCCATCCACATCGTCGCGTCCCTGCACTGGGCGGTCAGCGAGGCCAGCGTGTTCATCCACGAGTACCCCGTGTTCGAGAACCCCCTGGTCGACGACCTGCTGGCCGAGCCTCTCGACTGGCGCGAGGGCTATCTTCATGTGACCGACGCGCCGGGTCTCGGCATGACCATCCGTGACGACGTCGTCGCGCAGTACCGAGTGTCCTGATGAGGATCGTCGACGTAGAGGCCATCGCGATCAGCGCTCCGAACCCGGCCGGCACCTACTGGGGCAAGGCGTCGTGGGGCGCCGAGGAGTCGGCCAACCCCCTCTCGCACTGGCAGCCGACGCAGGTCCCGCACCCGGCACGGATGCGTCCCTCCTACGCGGTAGGGATAGACACGACGCTGGTGCGCATCGAGACCGACACCGGCATCGTCGGCTGGGGCGAGGCGAAGGCGCCCGTCGCGCCGCGCGTGGCGCAGACGATCATCAGCGACCTGCTGCGCGACCTGATCATCGGCGCCGACCCGCGCAACGTCGAGGTCATCTGGGAGACGCTGTATGCCTCCATGCGCCTGCGCGGCCACGACAGCGGCTTCCTGGTCGAGGCGCTCAGCGGCGTAGACATCGCGCTCTGGGACATCATCGGCAAGGCCACGGGCGAGCCGATCCACCGCCTGCTCGGCGGCGCCTACCGCGACCGCATCAAGGTCTACGCCTCGGGCGTGCCGGCCACCAAGGCGGCGCGCGGCGAGGCCGACCACGCGCGCATGTTGGCCGCCGCCCAGAGCGCCGTCGACCGCGGTTTCCTCGGGTTGAAGATGGCGATAGGCAGCGGGCCCGAGGCGGACGTCGCTTCGGTGCGTGCCGTGCGGGAGCTGGTCGGACCGCGGATGGCGATCTTCGCCGACGCCGCCGGCAACTACGACGTCGGCAAGGCCGTGACGGTCGGCCGCGAGCTCGAGACGCTCGGCGTCGGCTTCCTCGAAGCTCCCCTCCCCCACGAGTTCATCGACGGCTACGCCGAGGTCGCGCGCGCCCTCGCCATCCCCATCGCCAACGACGTCATCACTACCCGCTATCAGGTCCTCGACTACCTCAGGAAGTCGGCGCTCGACATCGTGCAGCCCGACGTCTGTCGCACCGGTGGCATCACCGAGCTGAAGCGGATCTCAGTGCTCACCGACGCCTTCGGGGTCGGGTTCACGCCGCATGTCAGCATCGGCTCGGCGATCCACTTTGTCGCCAGTGCGCACTGCGCGGCTGCGGCGCCGAACCTGCACCAGATGGAGTACTGGTTCGGGCAGAACCCGTTGGGGGACGCTCTGCTGCGGGAGCCGGCACTGGAGCTGGTCGACGGATATCTCCCCGTGCCGCAGGGACCGGGGCTGGGGATCGAGATCGACGAGGAAGCCGTGCGCGCGTTGGCCGTGGGCGCCTGATGGCAGGGCACCTCGCGTGAGCAGCACCTCGCCCTGCTACGCCCTCGTCGACTCCGGCACGACGACGACGCGCGTGAGGATCTGGCGCGACGGCAGGGTCGTGTGGAGCGAGAGCCGATCGGTGGGGGCGAAGGACACGGCCGTCGACGGCAGCACCGCTCGCGTGGCCGCCGCGTTGCGCGAGCTGCTCGACGCCTCCGGAGCCGAGCCCGGCGCGATCATCTGCTCGGGGATGATCACCTCGAACATGGGCCTCTTCGAGCTGCCGCATCTGTCCGCGCCGGCCAGCCCCGAGGACATCGCGCGCGGGATGGTGCAGCGGCACTTGCCCGAGATCTCAGACATGCCTTTGACGTTCGTGCCCGGCGTGAAGACGCTGCCAGGGCCGGACGGGTTGGCAGGGCTGCCGTCCGGCGACGTCCTGCGCGGCGAGGAGGCGGAGATCGCCGGCCTGCGGCACGAGCTGGGCCTCAACCAGGCGAGCGTGTTCCTGCACATCGGCTCTCATCACAAGGCCATCGATGTCGGGGCCGATGGGAGCATCCTGGCTTCCCGGACCGCCATCACCGGGGAGCTGCTGGCGGCCGTCGCGGGGCAGACGATCCTCAGGAGCAGCGTGGTGCCGCTGGAGCAGGTAGACGCCTCGTCGCTGGACATTACGGCCGTGCGGGCCGGCTGGGATGCGGCTCGCGAGCACGGGTTCGGGCGGGCGCTGTTCCTGGTGCGCGTCGGGGAGCAGTTGGCGGGGCGGTCGCGCGAGGCCATGACCTCGTACCTGCTCGGCGTGCTGGCCTCGCTGGACCTGCCGCTGCTCGCAGGGGTCGCGCCCACGACCCCCGTGATCGTCTACGGCAGCGGCGCGTTCCCGCGGATCCTGGGCGAGGTCCTGCCGGAGCGCGGCTACGCGGGTGTCAGGGTGGTCGCGCCGGAAGTCGCCGATATGGCCGCCGCGGCCGGGGCCGTGCGGCTGTTCGAGTCGAGGAGCTGATGGTCGGCGTCCTCTCGCCCGGTCGCTGGATCAGCGAGCGAGGCGCCGTGTCGCGCGTCGGCGCCGAGGTGGCCGTCTTCGGAGACTCCGCTCTCTTGGTGCACGGTTCGGTCGGTCTCGGGCTGGTCGGCGACACGGTGAGCTCCGCGCTGGCGGCTGCCGGGGTGACGGTCAGCGAAGCGCAGCACAGCGGCTACTGCGGCACGGCGAGCGTCGGGCGGATCGTCGGACCTGCGCGCACGACCGGTTTCCACACCGTGATAGGCGTCGGTGGCGGCCGTGTCCTCGACGTCAGCAAATCCGTCGCCCTCGCGCTCGACCTGCCGTACGTGCTCATCCCGACGAGCCCGGCGACCTGCTCGGCCGCAAGCACGGTGATCGTCGACTACACGGCGGAAGGCACCCACATCGGAGGGCAGACCGTCCCGCGGCCAGCGGCTGCGGCGCTGATCGACCCGGCGCTGCTGGCACGCGCGCCCGACCGGCTGCTCGTGTCGGGCATGGTCGACGCGCTGGCGAAGGCGGTCGAGGTGCGCTCGGCCACCGCTCGCATCGAGAACCCGGCGCCGTCGACGCTCGCAGCCTACGCACTGAGCGACGCGCTACGGACGCTGCTGTTCGAGAACGCCGCCGCCGCGGTGGCGGCGGGAGCCGACTATGCCGACGGCGACGAAGCGGGCAAAGTGCGCGAGCTCGTCGCCGAGGTCTGCGTCCTGTGGCCCGGGCTGATCGGCACCTTGGCGGGAGCGCAGGCCAGGCTCGCCGCCGCCCACTCGATCCACAACGCGCTGACCGTCTTGCCGGGGAGCCACGCAGCGCTTCACGGCGAGCTGGTCGGGTTCGGGATCCTCGTTCAGCACGCGCTGGCGGGCGACGAAGCCGCGCTGGAGAGCACCGCGGCGTGGTTCGCGGCGATCGGTTGCCCTGCCGGCCTCGCGGCGTTGGGATGTGGCGAGTACCTGACGAGCGCCGAGGCTCGCGAGGTGGTGCTGCGGCGCGCCTGCGAGTCTGCGCATATGGCCGGGGCGTTTCCGGGGGTCGGTCCGAGCGACTTGGTTACTGCCATCGCGCGGGCCGATGACGTGTCGTTGTCGGTTGCTCATGTGAGATAGCCGGTGGGGGCTATCAAGAGGCGCTCAACATCTCGGCCCGACTATTGACGAGTCAGTTAAAATGGTATATTTTCCATATAGTAATAGGGGTCGTATGCCCATTGCCTTCGAATACGACGATGCGAAGAGTGCTGCGAACGAGGAGAAGCACGGCATCGACTTCAAGGAGGCGCAGGTCCTTTGGAGCGACCCCGAGCTGCTTCGTCTCTCGGCTCGATCAGAAAGCGAGGATCGCTACTTGTTCATCGGTGTGATTCGCAACCAGCACTGGTCGGCAATCGCTACCTATCGGGGAGAGGCTATTCGACTGATCTCCGTCAGACGATCCCGACCAAGGGAGGTGCAAGCCTATGAAGGCAAGTGACTTGGACAGGAAGTTCGATGAAGGCGTCGAGGACATCATCGACGAGTTCGATCTCGCATCGGCGACGCGACCCAACCGCGAACAGAAGCGCGTCAACGTGGATTTCCCGGTCTGGATGGTCGAGTCCCTAGACCGCGAAGCCAACCGCCTCGGCGTGACCCGACAGTCGATCATCAAGGTCTGGATCGCGGAGCGGCTCGAGAGGGCCGGCCCTTGACATACAGGTGCAGCGACACGGCTTCGAAAGCGCGTTCGAACGGGCCCAAGCCGTCCTGTCGAACGCCCCGGCCGGGCGAGTCATTGCTCTAGACGACCTCTGACTGGGGCACCTAAGGGCAGTAGATGGTGCACAGGCCGTTATCGTCGCACTCCCACACGCACTCTCCCGAGCGGTCAGGCTCGCCGCGCACCACGGCCTGCGCCTTGCCGATCGGCGTGGCGTCCGGCGGGATCTCGGTCGCGCCGGCCTCGACGAGGAAGACCTCGAGCAGGATCGTGTCGACGTGGCGCTCGTTCAGCACGACCGGGTCGTTGTGGAAGTACCAGATCTCCGGGAAGGTCGTGTCCAAGACGACGCCCTCCTCGAAGGGGTCGGAGATCACGCCGTGCTTGCCGCTCGTCGTCCAGCGGAAGCGGAAGGTGCCTGTCGGAGGGTCGCCGATCGCCACGATCTGGAACTTCTGTGCGGGGTAATCCCGGGTGATCGTCGCCGACGGCGGGTCGATGAGGAAGCGGGCTGGCATCGCCTCCGCCTGCCACGACGCGACCATCGGGTTCGACCCCAGGTCCGCCATGATCTTGGTGACGTCGCCACCGACGAGGACGGTCTGGACGGCGAACGCGATCGCGCTGGCGGCCGCGCGGGTGGCGAGCTTCCTGTCCAGGGACTCTATCGAGAGCCTGTTGAACTCGCTCGTCCCCAACGCATCCCTGATCATGTCGATCATGTCTCTGCGCAGGGTCCTGTTCACGACCAACTCATCGATGACGAACTGCAGGCCCGCAGCGTAGCCCCTGATGGGGTCGGCCCTCAGGAACACGCCCAGCTCCATCAGGTGGTTGTCGTAGATGACCTTCACGCGTTGGCGGGCTCGGACGAGCGCGGCGGCATCGAACTTAGCCACCATGCCCAGCGCGTAGACCTCGATCAGCGGGATCAGCATCTCCTCAAGCATGAGTTGAACCGACTTCTCGAGAGCGATCTCCTCCCACTCCTCGTGGAGCGAGGCGAACCTTGCGTCGTACCAGATCGGCGGCCTCTCGTCCGACAGGCTCGGGCCGATGAGGACGACTTCGTACTGCGTGATCGACGCGCCGTCGTGACCGGGCAGGATCATGGCCGGGCTGTAGACGGGTGTCCAGGGTGCGTCGCCGGTGAGGATGTCGCCGAGCGCCGCGAAGAGCTCGAGATTGCCGGTGGCAGGGACCTCGACCCTCTCAGCCAGGAGAGGCGGATCGACATCGGTGTGGACCTGGTCGACGTCCCGCCATGAGACCTCGTAAGCCAGCAGGGCGCCGGGGCGCCTGAGCTCGTTCATGGCGAGGATGCCGAGGCCGCCCTCGTTGTGGAGGATCATCGCGCCGGCTCGTGACGTCGTCCCGTCGTGAATGATCACGCTCGTCGTGCCGGCCTGCGCCGGAGCCAGTTCGCGGCAGATGCCGGGGAGGTGCTTGGCTTCGTACGCCGAGGCGGTGGCCAGCAGGCTGGCGTTCGCCGCCGCCAGCGCGTCCATCAAGGCGTCGTCGGGGTCCGCGAGACCGTTCCCGCCGGCGAGCAGCAGGCGTTCGAGATGCTGGCGCAGGTCGGCGATCTCGGCTCGTCCTCGCAGCAGGTCCCTGAGCTTGTCCTGCTCGGCCGCCGGCAGCCACATGCCTCCGACGAGGTAGTAGAGCAGCGCCTCGGACGTGCTTCCGAGCGACAACGTCGCGCTGGCCCCGCCCGTGACGCCGAGGAGCAGCAGGTCCCCGCCGGCCGTCTCGACACCGAGTTCCGAGTCGACGTCCTTGTGCGCGAGAGCGGAGTACTTGCCGTCCGCGGCCACCGGGAAGCTGCCGTATGCGGTGACCACCGCGAGCGATGCGAGATCGAGACCGTGGCCGGTGGGGAGCACCACGCTGCCCTCGACCTTCATGGCTCCGATCGGCAGCTGCTCGCCGGGGGAGCAGGAGCCCAGCAGCATGGCCAGGGCGGCGGCCAGGGTGAGCCAGCGGGCAGCACTGCGACTTGTTTGCATGCTGCGTAGTTTGGGGGATGGGGGGTTAAAGGACCGTTAAGGGGTTACGAGGTATACGTGCGAGACGCAACTCGTACCTCATGACTACGTCCGTCCGATCCCGGCCTGCTTGCGCGATGGTTTCATGGTTTCGGTTCAGAGAACCGAGGGGCGTGTCGGCTCGCCGCATCCAACGCGAGTCGCAGCCTCGAGTCGCACGGCCATTAAGTCTGATTTAGGGCCGACTTCCTATCTTGCAGGCAACCGAGAACGTTGCTTCGAGAGGGAGGCGAGACGATGCGCTTTCGGAACCCAGCGAACGGCTTCATTCAGGAGTTCCCCGTTCCGCACCTGAGCTACGCCGTCTTCGGGATGGGTTACCTACTCCACTTCGGGATGTGGAGGCACGTGATGATCATGGCCCTCACCGGTGGGCTCGCGTACTTCTTCTATCTGTTCGCTATTCACGAAGTCGTGCGTGAGCACTACCTCGAGAAAGGGTGGGTGGAGTTGCGAAATGGGGAGATGATGGCTTAGGCGGAGTTGGCGCCGAGTCGGCATCCGGCCCAGACCGGCGGCGAGAGCGGTGCTGAAACCCGCTTCCAACGGCAGGGCCCGCGTGTAGGCAGTTTGGTCTAGAATCTCGTCAACAGCAGACAGAAGCTCCGGGGACTCGCTATCGCCGGAAGTGCTAAAGGGAGGCAACGAATGGCTCCTCCACCCCGACCGCGGGCATCCATCCCTGTCAGCTTGATAGCAGGCATCGCGCTGCTGAGCGTGCTTACAGGGTATCTAGTCGGCTCGAGCGGCGGGGGGACCTTAGCTACCGTCGCATCGGCCATCCTCGCTGTCGTCGTCGGCACGATCGGCTGGCTCAGGGATGCGGGGTGGCTGTCCGAATATCGGGGAGCCGTAGAGGACTCCTTGCGGGCGATTGACGAGACCGAGTCCTCAGTAGAGACAGCGATGTCGAGGAGCAGTGCAACGATCAAGACGGCAGCGATCGGTGACGGTTCAATAGCAGCTGACGACGAAGAACCAGACTCGCGAGGGGCACCGGACCACTTGTTGCAGTACTACCGAGAGAAGATCGCGGATCTGAACGACAAGGTCGCGAACATGAGCCGAACTTTGATCGCGGTGAACGAGGATTACGCGTCTCTTTCGGTGATGTTGACCCGCACGAAGGATGAGCTAGGCGCCGCTCTAGGCAAACTCAACGACAGGGCACGGGCTGAGGCGCTATCTCTTGCGTCCGCGGAGCGGCTTGGAGTCGCCCTGATCGTAGTCTCGCTCGGTTTTCTCGCCGGTCTAGTGATCGGAACTCTCTACACCTTGAATGATCTCCGGCCGCCACTCACCTCGTCGCTAAGCTCCCAGTTCACGGATGGAGTGCCCGTCGCACCGAAGACTGCCGCTGAGCTGACGGCCTGGCTAGAGCTCGACCTTCTACTTCAGGAGCGTGGGGTTGCGGCGGATAGGGTCGCCTCGCTCTATCAACGCATCTACGGCCAGCCGGCACAAGGGCCCAGAGAACCTACACTGGCCAGTTCCCAACCGACTGGGGTCGCTGCGGCGCAATGGATCCTTATCGAGAACTGGCTCATGACATTGGGTTTCACGCGGGAGTTCGTCGAAGATTTCTACGGGCGTAACACAGGTGTCGACCCCGGCGCGATCGTCGAGTTGATACTGCCGCCGTCCACGGCGGGTGACGAGTGAGGCAGTGGCGCAGTACCGAGACTTGGGTCTTGTGTAGGCTCAATCGAGGTACCCGACTCATCGGGACACCAGCAGGTCAGCTACGAACCAGACTCGAGCTAGGCTCCGGGATTGTGCGACCCAAGTCACGCGCAGTCTCGATCCATTCGCGCATGGCTAGTTCGACGTTCTCAACTGCCTCAGCGTAAGTCGCGCCGTCAGCCATGCAGCCTGGAAGGTCAGGCACGACAGCAGCGTACGCTCTGTCTTCCGCACTCCATCGGATGACTACCTCGTAATGAAGGTCAGTGCTCGGCATGGTCTCCCGCCAGACGATAGCGCAACGGTGCGCATAGACCATCAAATGAGACGCCGGTTGCGGGCTGAGTAGAGGCTAGCCACTTGACTTCCATTCGGCACTAGACCACTATAGGTGTCACAGTTTACTGGGACACTGGTACGCACGGATTGTCCGCTGAAGCCAAACCCACCAGCAGCGTCTGGGACGGCGGTCTTTACCAAGGGAGGCGGGGGCTGATGCAGATTCCCTTACAGATTTCGACCAACGACGATATAGACCTATACCTGCAGATCCGGTACCAGCTCACCTACCTGATCACTACTCACCAGCTCGAGGCCGGGACCAGGTTGCCGTCGGTTCGCGAGCTGGCCAACGAGCTGAAGATCAGCAAAGGGAGCGTTTCACTCGCCTACCGCGAGCTGCAGGCTGACGGCCTACTGGATTCGCGCGTTGGCCTGGGCACGTTCGTGCGGGCGATCGATACCGTCGACACCGATAGTCGCGCACTGCGGCACCAACGCCTGACCGAGCTGCTGCAAGACGCCGCATCGCAAGCCGCCAACCTCGGTTTCTCGGCAGCGACGATCCACCAGAGGCTCGGGGTGGTGCTGAGTCGACGGCTCGAGCCGATGCGCATCGTGTTCGTGGGGGCCACTCCGGCGATCACGGAGCGGTACGGACAGCATCTGCGAGACCACTTCCGTGCTCAGCCTTTGGAGATCGCCGACCTTACGTTCGACGAGTTCCTGTCGAATCAGTCGAAGGCTCGCGCTGTCATCGACGGCGTCTACTTCGTAGTCACGTTCGCGCTTCAGATGGCCGAGGTGGAGCGGGCTTTGCGACGGCGAAACGGTTTCCACGAGGTCATCGGCTTCACCACCGAAGCCACCGACGACACCCTGCGGAAGATAGAAGCCCTCAGCCCGACCAGTCGCGTCGTCGTCGTATCTCAGGCGCAGTTCCTTCAGGGGTTCGTCAACGTCGTCAAGTCCAAGAGCCGCTTGCCCGACGGCTCCGTTCACTCTCTGTTGGACATTCAGGAGGCAGAGCTGTTGCGTCTGCTGCCCGACGTCGATGTCGTGATCCACAGCTCAGGGATCATCGACATCCTCGATCGCCTGAACGTGCCAGAGGAGAAGCGGTTGGACATGCGCTTCCGGATCACGTCGAACTCGCTAGAAAACCTGGAACGAACTCTCTTCCACGACGCCTCATCTGAGAAACCTGAGACGAGGGTGGGGGTGATTCAGGGCTACACCAGGAAGTGACCCTCGCAACTGCCGCCAGTACGTCAAGGATCAGCAGGCCACGAGTGAGAGCGGACATGCTGCTCTCTTGCCAACCGAAGGGCGACCATGAGCAACCAGCTTCAACTTGCCGGCAGAGCACTAGGACCTGGGCGGCATCGCGTCGAGATCCCAGTCACCACCGACCTCAACGGCAGCGACATCATCCTCCATGCGCACGTGGTCGTAGGAGTCCGTCCCGGCAAGACTCTGACCGTAGTGGCCGCGCAGCACGGCCTCGAGTGGATGCCGATAGAGGTCATCCGCGAGGTCCTTGACGCCCTCGACCCAAACGAGATGAGCGGGGCGTTCCTCGCGCTTCCTGTGGCCAGCCCACCAACGCTCGGGATCCTGCGCAGGAACACGCCTGACGATTCGGACAACGCCGACCTCAACCGGGTCTATCCGGGTCATGAGACCTGGATCGCCGAGCAGCTCGCGTCAACCATCGTTCGCGAGATCCTCCCGATCACCTCAGGCATCGTCGACTTTCACTGGGGCATCTGGGGCAGTTGCATGGGCGACTACGTCTACGGCGAGGACTTCGACAGTGCCGAGGCCGTGGCGACCGGCCGTGCGATGGCACGGGCGTTCAAGCATCCAGTGGTGCGCGGCGGTCAGCTCGCGAACTTCCCAGGCTTCAAGTCTCTCGTCGGATACGCAGGGTCTCAGCTGAGAATCCCTGGAGTGATCGGTGGCGTCGGCGGGGCCGGCTTCGGTCCAGAGCGTGAGGCCGAGTGGATGAGCCTAAACAGGGAAGGTCTGCTCAACGTGATGCGCGTCCTGAAGATCCTCCCGGGAGAGCCGAGCTTCCTTGACCGCTACCTGTCGTTCGACATCATCCACCGGGTCAACCCGAGGGTCGGTGGGCTGTTCTTCCCCGAGAGGGAGCACGAGGAGTTCGGGCGACCCGTCGCCAAGGACGAGGTGCTGGGCCGAGTCGTCAGCCCTTACACGCTCGAGACCATGGAGGTGCTCAAGTCGCCCTGCGAAGGGTATCTCCTCTACTTTGCGCGCTGGTATCCGGTGCGGCCGGGTGACTGGGCGTTCGCCGTGATCCCTAAGGACGACCCGTCGACGAGCTGGGTAAGCGCCTAGACACAGGTCAACGACACAAGGCTCCGGAACGACGGAGTGAGGTGAGGCGACTTGCTGTACGTCATTCAAAGAATGGCTCAACTGCTGTTCGTCCTGATCGGCGTCACCATGGTCGCCTTCCTCCTCCTTTACCTCACCGGCGACCCTGCGGTCGCCATCCTCGGCACCGACGCCACGCCTGCGACGGTCGCGGCGCTCAGGACGGAACTCGGCCTCGACCGGTCTCTTCCCCACCAGTTTGGAGTCTTCGTGCTGGGAGTGGTGCGCGGCGACTTCGGCCGCTCACTGCGGTTCCGGGAGCCCGCCCTCGATCTGTTCATGGAGCGGCTGCCCGCGACGCTCGAGCTCGCCGCGGCAGCCCTGGCCATCTCCGTGGTGTTCGGCATGACCCTAGGCGTGCTCGCCGCCGTGAACCACGGCCGCAGGTTGGATGGCCTGGTTCGTCTCGGTAGCCTCGTCGGTCAAGCCATACCGGGCTTCTACCTAGGTCTGGTGGCGATCATCGTGTTCGGTGCTCAACTCGGTTGGTTGCCTACCGGGGGAAGAGGAACGCTCGCTAACCTGCTCCTCCCCGCTGCGACGCTAGCTGCTTACTACACGGCCACCACGACGCGGTTCGTGCGCAGCGCGATGCTGGATGTGCTCGGCGCGGACTTCGTGCGAACGGCGCGCTCCAAGGGCTTGCGGGAGCGAGTAGTGATCATCCGCCACGCACTGCGCAACTCGCTCATAGGCGTGGCTACCCTGATCGGCCTGCAGACCGGGGCCTTGCTGAGCGGAGCGGTCGTCACCGAGACCGTGTTCTCCTGGCCAGGCATCGGCCGCCTGGCGGTTCAGGCCATCTACACACGAGACTTCCCCGTCGTCCGGGTCACCATCATCATGGCCGCGCTCATCTTCGTCGTGATCAACCTGATCACCGACCT
This sequence comes from uncultured bacterium, assembly GCA_964473205.1. Classification (GTDB taxonomy): domain Bacteria; phylum Deinococcota; class Deinococci; order Deinococcales; family Trueperaceae; genus CAYMRL01. The sequence goes on from CAYYOK010000004.1 coordinate 62,008, forward strand.
GTTCTACACGTACCTCGACCCGCGCATCCGCGTGAAGACCTCGCCATGATCGAAGCGACGGCAACAGGGCTCGAGAGCACGCGTGGCGCTACACGTCGCGGAGGTTTCCTACGGCGACTGTTTCGCGACCGCTTCGGAGTCGTGGGCGCCATCATCCTGATAGTCTTGCTGGTCGTTGCCCTGTGGCCGACCAGCCAGTTACCGCACGATCCATACCGGACCAGCCTTCGCAACCGACTCACACCGCCGATCGGCTTCGCGGGCAGCAGCCCGAACCACGTCCTGGGCACCGACAACCTCGGCCGCGACCTGATGAGTCGCATGATGCTCGGCACGCGTACCTCCCTCATGATCGCCGTCCTAGCCGTTCTCGTCTCGGCTGGTCTCGGCGTCGGTCTCGGAGCCGCGGCCGGTTACTACGGCGGTTGGCTCGACACCCTGATGATGCGCCTCGTCGACGTTCAGCTCGCCTTTCCGATCGTCCTGCTGGTCATTGCGGTAATCGCCGTCCTGGGGCCGAGGTTGTCTGTGCTGGTGGTCCTGTTGGGCTTGTCAGGCTGGCCTGCTTACGCGCGCCTCGTTCGTGCTGACGTCCTGAAAATCAAGGCGCTCGAGTTCGTCGAGGCCTCCAGGGCAACCGGCAGTCATCAACTACGCATCCTGCTGCGCCACGTGTTGCCCAACGTCGCCAGCACCATCGTGGTGTTCGGAACCTTCGAGCTCGCTCGCATCCTGCTCCTCGAGTCGGCCGTCAGCTTCCTCGGTCTCGGCGTGCAACCGCCGAACCCGAGCCTGGGAACCATGATCGCCGACGGTCAGGAGTACATCTACAGCGGTTGGTGGGTCTCTGCCCTGCCGGGCGTGGTCATCGTCCTGGCCGTGCTCGGGTTCAACTTCCTGGGCGACGGCCTGCGCGATGCACTCGACCCGAAAGGCTCTTGATCGACAGCTTGCTCCCTCACCTGATCGAAAGGAGGAGTCGAAGCATTTCGCCAACGAGAAGTCCAGCATCGAGACGCTCAAACAGCATCAAAGGGAATGGTGAAGATGACCAAGTCGACCAAGAAGGCGAAGCTCCTCCGCTCCACACGTGTAGCCCTAGGGATCGTGCTGCTGACTGCCGCCTGGGCATGGGCGCAGCCTAGAGATCAGACGCTGATCGTCGCTCAGGGGCTCGATCCCCGCAGCCTGTCACCGTTGAGCAGCACCACGCAGCAGGAGAAGAACGTCTCCAACCAGATCGTCGAGAGGCTGATCAACTTCACGCTCGACGGCACCGGCTTCATCCCAGTGCTCGCGGAGAGCTGGAGCATGGTGGCGCCTGACACGCTCCAGGTCAACCTGAGGCAGGGCGTGCAGTTCACCAACGGCGAGCCCTTCGATGCCACGGCGGCCAAGTACAGCCTCGACGCTCTGATCGCGTCTCCCGCCTACACCTCGTTCGTGTCGGTGCTGGACCGCGCCGAGATCGTCGACGACCACACACTCAACGTGGTAGCCCAGCAGCCGACTCCAGAGCGGCTGATCGTCAACTCGCTCGCGCTCGGCAGCTTCATGTACCCGCCGCTCTACACGGAGCAGGTCGGGATGCTGGACGGGTTCTCGACCGCACCCGTTGGCACCGGACCCTACACCTTGGAGAGCTGGGTCCGGGACGACCGCGTCGTCCTTAGGGCCAACCCTGATTACTGGGGCGGCGAGCCGGCCGTCCCGTACCTGGTCTTCCGCCCGATCGCAGTCGGGTCGGCACGCGTGGCTGCCCTCGAAGCAGGCGACATCGACCTCTCGATCGAGGTTCCGCTCGACGCGTTCGCCCGAGTGGACAACAACCCCAACATCGTCGCGATCTCGGCTCCAGGCAACCGAACGATGAAGGTCACCTTCTCAACCAAGCCAGAGTGGGGCGGCCCGCTGACCGACGTGAACGTCAGACGCGCGCTGATGCACGCCGTAGACGTCGAGGCGATCGTCGACACGTTGCTGCTGGGACAGGCGCGCGTCCTCGAGGGTCAGATCCTCACGCCCAACACCTTCGGCTACAACCCGAACCTGAGCGCAATCCCCTACGATCCCGACCTGGCCCAGCAGCTCCTGGCTGAAGCCGGATACCCCGACGGCTTCGAGGTCACCTTCAAGTACCCGGCCGGCCGCTACGCCCAGGACAGAGAGATCAGCGAAGCCATCGCGGCCATGTTCACCGATGTCGGCATCAGCGTGAACCAGATCGTCCTGGAGCCCGGCACCTGGCTCGACCAGCTCCTGACCCTCGACCTTCGCGACATGTACTACGGCGGCGGGCTGTCCCCCACCGATGCTCACTTCAAGATGGTCGAGTTCGGCTGCGACTTCATCTACTCCTACGGGTGCAACCCAGAGGTCGACCGCCTGACCGCGCTCGCTCAGTTCGAGACGGACGAGGCGAGGCGGCTCGAGCTGTACCACGAGATCACGCAGCTCATCTACGACGACGCGGTGGAAGTCGTGCTGTTCGCCCCCAACGATCTCTACGCGCACCGCAACAGGGTCGTCGGCTGGCAGCCTTCGTTGGACCAGTTCCTCGACTTCAGCGGCGTGTCGCTCCGCTAGACAGACCCGACCTCGATCAACCTTCGCGCGGGAGCGCCATGCGTTTCCCGCGCGAAGGACAAGTCAGCAACGCAGATTGCCTAGGAGTATCGAATGCACAGAGGCAAGTACGCCGGCATGCCGGTTTCCGAGTTCAAGAGCAGGGTCGCCAGGGCACAGGAGGCGATGCGGAAAACCGGCATCGACGCGATGTTCCTGAGCCAGCTCGAGAACGTCTGGTACTTCACCGGCTTCAAGACTTGGCTCAAAGTCAGCAAGCATCGCCCGTTCACCGCGCTGGTGCCACAGGACGGCGACCCGGTCTTGATCATCCCGCCAATCGAGGAGGGCGACGGCCACGCCTTCGCTTGGGTCGACGACCTGCGGCTCTGGCCCAACTACGGATCCGGCTACGTCGACCAGTGGGCCGACCTGCTCCGCGAGAAGGGTTTGGCCAACGCCACCATAGGCGCAGAGATCGGCGCCGACACCCAGATGGGCATGTCCTATCACGACTTCACGAGCCTGATGTCGAAGTTGCCAAACGCCAACTTCGTCGACTGCGCGAAGATGCTGTGGTCGATCCGCTGCGTCAAGTCTCCGCTCGAGATCGAACGCATCGAGAAGGCCTGTCACGCCACCGATGCCGGCATCGCGGCCGTGTGGGATACCCTCCGGCCCGGCGTCACCGAGCGCGACCTGGCGCGCGCTTGCGGCGTAGCCATGATGGAGAACGGCGCCGACGTGCCTGCTTTCCTGATCGTGCGCTCTGGTCAGGACGGGATGAAGACGTGGAATCAGTACGCCACCGATCGCGTGATCCAGGATGGCGACCTGGTGGGTCTTGACGTGGGCTGCCAACACCTGGAGTACTTCGCGGACATGATCCGGGTAGGGTGTGCCGGCACGCCAACGCCCGAAGCCGTGAGGACGCAGGCCGCCGCCGCCCAGGTCGCGCAGACCGTGCGAGACGCCATTCGGCCGGGGATGGTCATCGATGACCTCGATAAGGTCCGTCAAGAAGCCATCCGCGAGTCCGGCTACCGCCAAGCGTGGGACGGTATGGGCCACATGATCGGCATCACCGTTCACGAGCTCCCCAGGATCGGCCCCGACGTTCACGACGTACTCGTACCCGGCATGGTCTTCACCATCGAGCCCGGGATCTTGGCGGAGGACGGCTGGCTGTTCGCTGTCGAGGATCTAGTGCTCGTCACCGAGACAGGCTCACGAACCCTGTGCCACGCTGAGCGTCAGCTCGTCGTCGGACGCGGCTGACGACCCGAGGTATGTGAAATGAGGAAGATCCTCGGCGATCCCGCGCGGTACGTGGACGACGCATTAGCCGGCATCCTCGCCGCGCACCCTGGCTACCTCGAGCCCGTCGAAGGAGACAGGCGGGCGCTGGTCCGATCGGAGGGCAGGGTCCCCGCCAGGGTCGGCCTCGTGACTGGAGGTGGCTTCGGCCACCTCCCGCTGTTCCTTGGTTACGTCGGCGAAGGCCTGTTGGACGGCGTGGCCGTCGGCAACGTCTTCGCCTCTCCCGGAGCCGAGACGATGGCGCGAGTCATCAGAGGCGTCGATTCCGGCGAGGGAGTGGTGGCGGTCATCGGCAACTACACCGGTGATGGCCTCAACTTCGAGATGGCCGCGGAGATGGTCAAGGAGTTCGGGATCTCGGTCGACATCGTGCGCGTCACGGACGACGTGGCGTCGGCGCCGCCCGAGCGTGCCAGCGATCGCAGAGGCATCGCCGGGCTGACCTTCGCCGTCAAAGTTGCGGGGGCCTTGGCGCGCCGCGGCGCGTCCCGCTCGGACCTGTGCGCCGAGCTGTCCGAGACGCTCGGTGGGCTCAAGACCATGGGCGTCGCCCTGGGGCCGTGCACGATCCCGGAGGTTGGCCGCCCTTCGTTCGACCTACCAGAGGGCACAATGGAGCTTGGGATGGGCATCCACGGCGAGCCGGGCGTTCGGCGCGTCGAGTTGGCGAGCGCGGCGCAGATCGCCGAAGAGCTCGTGAGTAGATTGCTGGCTGACTTCGGTGGGTCGGTGCCTGAGCGCGTCGCGGTGCTGGTCAACGGTCTCGGCGCTACCTCGGTGGAGGAGCTCTATGTACTGTACGGCGCTGTTCACGAGCTCCTGTCGCGCGCTCGGGTGGTCGTGGAGCGAGCCTACGTCGGCGAGTTCTCGACCTCGATGGAGATGTCAGGTGCATCGGTCACGCTTCTCCAGTTGAACGATCGGATCCGTGCCCTACTCGACGAACCGGTTGGGTCACCGCTGCTCTCCCTGTGGAAGTCCGGCAGGTAGACCGATGGCCGGCACCTGCACTACCCGGACCTTGGCGGCTATCTTTCGGGCTGCATCGGATAGGTACGAGAGTGGGTTGAAGGAGCTATGCGCGCTGGACGCTGTGGCTGGCGATGGTGATCTTGGTATCAGCCTCAGCGCCGGGTTCAAGGCGGCGACTGAGATGTTGGAGGCTGAACCTGATGGCGAGTTGTCGTCCAGGCTGCGGTTGGCTGCGTTTGCGTTCAACCGGGCGGCGCCTTCGACTCTGGGGACCTTGATCACCGCGGCGCTGTTGGCCGCGGCTGCTGTCCCGCATGATGGGTCGATGGGTGACGGTGAGCTCGCCAGCAGGATGTTGCTGGCTGCGGTTCGGGCCATCGAGCAGAGTGGGAAGGCGCGTCCTGGTGACAAGACGATCTTGGATGCGCTGGGGCCGGCGTGTGATGCGTTCGCCACGGAGGTTGAGAGAGGCGGCTCGGTTTCGAGTGCCGTCTACTCGGCTCGACACGCTGCCCGAGTAGGCGCTGAGGCTACCAAGACGATGCTTCCTAAGGCTGGTCGGGCTAGGTGGATGGGAGAGCGTAGTCTGGGGAGTCCGGATGCAGGGGCTGTCGCGGCTGTTTGGTTCTTTGATAGTTGGAAGAGTGTCTTCGAAGAGGCACCCGAGTCAGATGTTCTATGAGATATCGCGGCGCGACTAGGCTCGTTGGCCGTGCGCCCGAGATCTAGCCTCAGTGATTCGCGCATGGCTCGGCGGCTAGCGTTCTTGCGGCCGGGTCTCAAGCTCTATGCGCCCGCCTCCCTCTTGCCTATCTTCTAGAGATTCGATACCCGGAGGACACCAGGCGTTCATACAGGCATGCGCCGTTAGAAGATAACGGTCGAAACGCCCGGAATCGGAGCTCGAGGCCGTATCTGCCTTGTCTCGTTCGGAGGGGAGCCGGCCCGTCACGTCTTTACCGCAGGCCGTAGAGCGGGGCTCTCTGCCTTCGATCTCCCGTTCCCTAACCGAAACGGAACCCTTCAGCTTGGCGAGTAGACCTCTGAAGCGTCTCACTGCGACCTAGAGGACGAAGCCGCTCTGAAACGGATCGTCCTCGTCGATAATGAACTGCTGGATTCCCATGAGGAACGAGCGCGTCTCGATGATGGGCCGCACCAGCTGCGTGCCGCTCTCTTCGTCTTCCTTCACCTCGATGATGGTGCCAGTGAAGTCGAGGCCGAGAACGCTCTCGTGCACGAACCTCTCATCGAGACCAAGCTTGCCTTTGGCGTGCATCGTCGCCAAACGTGCCGATAGCCCTGTGCCCGAAGGGGTACGCCCCATAGTCAGGTGCGCATAGAAGTTGGCGACCCGCTGGCCCTGGCGGTCTGCCAGCGGCTCGACGATCGTGACCAGGTCCACACCGCGAGTCCTGCGGGCGACCGGGTCGTCGAACCGGATCGTCTTCCTCGCCTGTTCGAGGACGCTGGTACCGAGTTGCGTGAGCTCGTGCCTGTCGATGGCCTTCAAGCTCGAAACTCCTAGGTCTGTGGCCTCCACGAACGCGTAGATGAGCCCGCCATAGGCCAGGTCGACCGTGACGTCTCCAACTGTCGGAACCCGGAGAGACTGCGGCTCGCAGTAGTACGCAGGCACGTTCTCGATCGCGATGGAACTCACCACGCCGTTCTCGCTCGAGACCCGTGCCTTCACCAGCCCGGCTACGGTATCCATCAGCACGTCCACTGAGCCGTCACCTCTAGGCACCAGCCCCAGCTCCACGGCTGCGGCCGCTGTGCTGAACGCGCTGTCCCCGCACATGTCGAAGTAGCCGGCTCCGTGGAGAAAGAGGACTCCGATATCGGCTTCGGCGCTCACCGCTGGCGTGATCACGGCACCCAGCATGTTCCTGTGTCCGCGCGGCTCCAGCATCAGGCTCGCGCGTATCGAGTCGTGTCGTCTTTCGAAGTTCGCTTGCTTCTCCTGCATGGTGTCACCGGGAACAGGCGGGATGCCCGCCGCAAGGATTCGCGTGCTTTGTCCGTGGTGATAGTCATAGGTCGTGATCACGTGGCGGATGGGCATTCTGGGCCTCCGGGCTCGATCCTGAACAGGTGCTTGTAATTTAGCATATGTGTGATATAAGACTAAGCCATGGTCTTCGCATCACTGCCGTCCAAGAAGAAGAGCGTGTTCGCGGCCGAGCAGATCATCGCCGCGATCGCAGAGGGCCACTACGGTGTCGGCGACAAACTTCCCACCGAAGCCGAGCTCGGAGCACAGATGGGAGTCAGTCGCACTGCCATCAGGGAAGCCGTCAGCGCACTCAGACTCAATGGCATCCTGGACAGCGTCCCCGGCGCAGGAACGTTCGTTGCCAAGCCTGTGTCTGGCATCCAGATCGGCTCTTCTACCGTCTTCGCAACCACTAGCAAGCAGCTGTCGGTCGAAGCGTGGCAAGCGAGGAGCGCGATCGAGGACGGCATCGTCGGGATGGCCGTCAAGAAGTTGAGCGCCGGCGAAGGGCTCGCCGAACTCGAGGCGCTTCGCGAGAGCCTCGACAAGATGGAAACTGCAGCCGAGCTGACCGATTACGAGGGTTACATCTCGGCCAACTCGGAGCTGCACGTCAACGTCGCCCGCATAACAGGCAACGGTTTGCTAGTGAGCACGGTCGAGTCGTTGATCAAGTCCACCGATGCATACCTGACGACCCGCGTGAACCCCGACCTCCTGGGGGACTTCCTACAAAGCTCCTTCGCGAAGCATCAGGCCGTCGTGACAGGCATCGCTGCGCGAGACGAACAAGCAGCGCGAAGGGCGATCCTCGACCACTTCGACGAACTGGAGCTGTATTACGCCCTGAAGTCCCTCACTTGACTGGAGGTGGGTGCAGCAATGGCGGCTAGAAGCATCTTTGTAGCAGACACGAGCCGGCGGGATACGCCGGAGGGAGAGCGGTGGCGAATGTCCACGGCGATCAAGACGAGAAGGCTTCGGCAGTCGGCGGCGGTGGTGGTCCTCGCGATCCTGAGCTCATTGGCCTCGGCGCAGCAGCCGGTGTACGGCGGAACCCTTACCATTGGCAACCTCAACGACTGCCTGCAGGTCGACACCCATAAGGCTACCGACCGCGCCTGCCGCACCATGTTGGGCCGGCACGTGTACAGCGGCCTCGTCAAGTTCAACGAAACCATGGAGATCGTGCCGGACCTAGCCGAGTCGTGGACCACGAGCGATGACGGCACGGTCTGGACGTTCAAGATCCGCGAGGGCGTGCTCTTCCATGACGGAAGCGAGCTGACGCTCGATGACATCGTCTTCTCGTTCCAGCGCATCATGGACCCGGAAACCGGCTCTGCGTACGCCCGATACTTCGAGTCGGTCGTCGACATAAGGGCTACGGAAGACCACGAGATCGTGGTCGAGCTCGGCGAGCCGTTCGCTCCGTTCCTCGCAGGGCTCGCCAATCCGTACGTCAACATAGTCTCGAAGACGGTCGCCGAGTCCAACGACCTGAGTGAAGTCGTGATCGGCACAGGTCCGTTCCGGCTGGTCGAGAGGGTCAGGGACCAGAGACAGGTGCTGGTCAAGTTCGAGGACTACTTCATCGCCGATCGGCCGTACCTCGATCGGATCGTCTTCCTGACCATGCCGGACGAGTCGGCGCGCGCAGCGGCTCTTCAGGTCGGTGAGGTCGACTTCATCGACACAGTGCAGGCTGCGATCGTGAGGTCGCTGCAGAACCACCCGGACTTCAAGGTGGTCGGCGGGAGCACAGGCAACTGGCGCTGGCTGATGTTCCACGTCGATCACGGGGTGCTGCAGGACCCGTTGGTGCGCAGGGCCATCGCGCACGCGATCGATCGTGACGAGATCGTCTTGGCCGCCGTGGAGGGCATGGGCGAGGCGCTCTATAGCGGCCCCATCCCCGCCTTCCACTGGGCCACCCTCCCACAGGCCTGCGCCAGCTACGATCCCGACCTGGCGCGCCAACTCCTCAGCGACGCTGGTTACCCGAACGGTTTCCCGATCACCCTGACCACCGCGTCAACCTTCCCGTACATGGTGGCATCGAGCCTGGTGATCCAGAGCAACCTCCAGGCGCTTGGCATCGACGTGACGCTCGAGACCATCGACTGGGCCGTGATGGTCACACGCATGGTCGCCGGCGAGTTCGACATGGTGATGTCCGGCTTCTCTGCGAACGTGGACCCTCACGACTACTTCACCCGCTCCTACCACTCGACGGCCCGCGCGTACAGCAACGGCCCAGGCGATCCGGTCGCCGACCAGCTCATCGATGCGGGAGCCAGGGCAACCGACCAGGCTCAGCGGCAGCAGTTCTACTGGCAGCTCCAGGAGAGGCTGTGCGAACTGCCTACAGTCGTCCCGCTCTACAGTGGCGGCGAGTTCGAGCTGATGACCGCAGACCTCAACGGTTACGCCTTCCTCGCGGACGGGCAGCATGTCTTCGTAGATGCATGGCTAGACCGTTGAACGCTAGGTACAGCGACTCGGATTAACCCGATCAAACGTATCGAGCGCGGCAAGGGGATCGAGCGAATCAGATGCTGAGGTTCATCACTCATCGGCTCGCCCTTGCCGCGCTCTCCATCTTGGGGATATCGGTTCTGGTCTTCCTGGCGCTACGCGCAGTGCCGGGAGACGCGGCGCTGCTCATGCTGGACCAAGAGGTGACACCCGAGTTGCTCGCCCGTTTGCGCCACGAGCTCGGCCTGGACAGGCCGCTCGTCCAACAGCTCGGCGCTTGGTTGGTCTCGGTGGTGCGCGGAGACCTAGGCGAGTCGTACCGCACCGGCAAGCAGGTAACGGCCGAGCTGGCTGCCGGCTACGGCGTCACGCTCCAGCTAGCCGTGATGGCCTCCTTACTCTCTGTCGTGATCGGCATACCGATCGGGGTTCTGTCGGCGCTGACCCGTGGTCGGCCCCTCGACTACATCGGCAGGTTCTTCGCGCTTCTGGGGATCTCGATCCCCAACTTCTGGCTCGGCATACTCCTGATCTTGCTCTTCTCGCTCCAACTTCGCCTCTTGCCGACCGGAGGCTACGTGTCTCCAGCGACCGACCTCACCGAGAACTTAAGGAGGATGCTGCTGCCTGCCACGACGCTTGGGATAGCCATGGCTGCCGTCGTGATGCGCATGACGCGCTCCTCGATACTGGAAGCGCTCTCTCAGGACTACGTCCGCACGGCTCGCGCCAAGGGCTTACGCGAGCGGGCCGTCATTGGTCTGCATGCTTTACGGAACGCGTTGATCCCAGTGTTGACCGTTGTCGGGCTGCAGCTGGGCCACGTGCTGGGCGGAACCGTCGTGGTCGAGGAGGTGTTCGCCCTTCCGGGGGTCGGCCGCCTGGTCGTGCGCTCCATCTACGCGCGCGACTACCCCGTAGTGCAAGCCGGCGTGCTGGTCCTGGCCGTTTCTTACGTACTGGTGAACCTGGTTGTCGATCTCCTCTACGGAGTCATCGATCCGAGGATCAAGTATGAGTAGGAGTCGGCGCATCGTGAGGTTCCTGCGCAAACAACCCGGCATAGGCCTGGGTCTGGTGCTGCTCCTGCTACTGGTGCTGACGGCCCTGCTTGCCCCGGTCATCACGGCCCATCCCCCCAACGAGATGAACGTAAGGGACCGTCTGGCACCGCCGTCACGAGAGCACCTGCTCGGCACCGACGAGTACGGTCGTGACATCTTCAGCCGCATCATCTACGGCGCCCGAGCGTCGCTGCAGGTTGGGCTGACCACGGTCTTGATCGCCGGGTCACTCGGAGCCTCACTGGGTCTCATCTCCGGTTACTTCGGAGGCTTCATCGACAACCTGATCATGCGCCTGTTCGACATGATTCTCGCTTTTCCCGCGATCCTCCTCGCACTGGTGCTGGTCACTGCCCTCGGACCATCGCTGACGAACCTCATGATCGCGATGGGGATCATCTACGCGCCTCAGTTCGCGCGCATAGCGAGAGGTTCGACGCTCTCGGTCAAGAGCAACGAGTACGTCGAATCAGCCCGAGCTCTCGGCGGCACGACCTTGCGGGTCGGCCTGCGGCACATCGTCCCAAACATCCTGTCGCCACTGCTCGTTCAGGCCACCGTGAGCATCGCCTTCGCGATCCTCGCCGAGGCGGCGCTGAGTTTCCTCGGACTGGGTATTCAGCCCCCTACACCATCTTGGGGCTCGATGCTCAACCAGGGTCGCACGTTCATGGCTCTCTCGCCGTGGCTCGTGATCTCGCCGGGCATCGCGATCATGGTCACAGTGCTCCTGTTCAACTTCCTCGGCGATGCCCTAAGAGACTATCTCGACCCAAAGATGGGTCGCTAGCACCGTGAAAGGGAGTTGATTACTTCGTGACAACCGTCAGCAAGGCTATCCGCGTTGGGGACGTCGTCTCCACGGCCCCGGGCAAAGCCGAGGGCAGCTGGAGAACCCTGGACAGAGTAGGCGGCAACCCGTACGAGATTCCCGTTCTCATCGTGCACGGCCACACGCCGGGTCCCGTTCTGTGGATCAACGCCGGCGTGCACGGCGACGAGTACGAAGGGCCCTTCGTCGCCGCGAAGCTGTACCACGACCTCGAGCCCGACGAGCTGGCCGGCGCAGTCGTCCTCACCCCGGTGCTCAACTTGCCGGCGTTCGAAGCCAAGACTCGGACGAGCCCGCTCGACCTGTTGGACCTGAACCGGACCTTCCCTGGCAGTCGCAAAGGCTCACCGAGCCAAAGACTCGCCGGACAAGCGGTCGAGACCATGTCCGAGGTGGCCGACTACGTCATCGACCTACACGGGGGTGGGTTGGACAAACTGATCCTTCCGTACGCCGCCTTTCACGAGTTCGGAGACGCCGGGAAGGAGGCGCGCGCCATGGCCGAGGCGACGGGAGTCGATCTGATCTTAGGCACGCCCGCCACGACCGAGCCCGGCGGCCAACTCGCGGGCGCGTTAGTAAGGAAGGGCGTCCCAGCCATAACCATCGAGTCCGGCGCTGAGGGTAGGCTCCGAGACGAGTACGTCGACGTCCACTACGACTCGATCCTCAACGTCATGCACCACCTGAAGATGCTGCACGGTCCTCCGCGCGCCCGTATCCCGGCCGTCAGGGTCACGAACAGCCGGAACCTGTTCGTCGACAAAGGCGGCCTCATCCGCTACCTCGTCAAACCCAAGGATGCGGTCAAGCACGGCGACGTTCTCGCCGAGGTATACGACCTGCGCGGGAACGTCATCGAGACCCTGACCTCACCCCAAGATGGGGTCGTCACCCTGATCAAGACCTCGCCGGCGGTCTTCGGGGGCGACAGGGTCGTTTCTATCTCCGACCTGGGCTCCGCGGCCCCATGAGCCAAGCATGTCTTCTAGACGTGTCCAAGGAGGGCAGATGAGCCGCACGGAATTCACCCCGTACCCAGCCAGCGAGCGCCAGCCGATTCATGGCCAGCTCGTCGCAGTGATGACCTATCGGTCGAGCACGAACGGCAAGAAGCTGATGCAGGAGAGGTCCCGCGCCCTGAGGCGCTACGAGGTTCACGAGCTGCTGGTGACCAACGATCCGGTGGCACCGGGCGGAATCATCGACAACACCGCGTTCCTCGGCTTCTTCGAAGTCACCGTCCCAGGACTACTCGTCACCGGCGACACCCTCGTGACGCCGGTTGGAACCATCGGACGGGTCGTGGCGTTCGACGACAACCACATGCCCAACCATCTCAACATCGTCCTCTGGGCCGAGGAGCTCAGAACCGGTGCCGACCTCGGTCTCCACGTCGGCGCTCCGATCACCTTCGAGCCCTGGCTCGGTTAGGGGTACTACATGGACCTAGGGATCAACGGCAAGGTGGCTCTGGTCACCGGCGCATCGGCTGGCATAGGGTTCGCCGTGGCAAGCGTGCTGGCTCGCGAGGGCGCCACGGTGGTGATGGTGGCCCGTCAGCAGGAGAAGCTCGGGGAAGCAGTCGCTAGAGCGAACTCCGAGACCGGCGCCGCCGTCAGAGGCGTGGCGTGCGATGTCAGCGACCTCGCCCAGATCGAAGACCTAGCGCGCCGATTGAATGCAGAGACCGGCAGCCCGGACATCATCGTGAGCAACGCAGGTGGGCCTCCGAAGGGCAAGCCGTCGTCGCTGAGCGAGGAAGACTGGGCCGTTGGCGCTCAGCTCACCCTGATGGCCCCGATCAGGCTCAGCCGCGTCTTCGTCCCCGACATGATCGCTAAGCGCTGGGGGCGGTTCATCAACATCACCAGCCTTGCGGTCAGGGAGCCGATCCTTAGCCTCACGCTGTCGAACGCCTACAGGTCGGCGGTCACCGCCTTCGCCAAGTCTCTCGCGACCGAGGTCGCGGCTCATGGTGTGACGGTCAACAACGTCGGACCTGGCTACACCGGCACGGAGCAGTTGAAGGAGCGGCTGGGGGCCCAAGGGCTGAGTGCGCTGGCTTCTGACATACCTGCCGGGCGTGTTGGGGAGCCCGAAGAGATCGCTGCAGCTGTCGCCTTCCTGGCGTCCGGCTCCGCCTCTTACATCACCGGCCAGACGCTGATCGTAGACGGGGGCTGCACCAAGGCCACCTACTGACAGACACGAGTGGAGTCGTCCCCTGTGCGCAGGGCTGAGGCGAATCGCTTGAGCAGGCCTCTCGCCGGACGTGCGCTGACCATCATCTGCGTCGTGATGGCGGCGACCTTCGCCACACAGACCATGGTAGTTACCTTGGTGCCGCTGCTAGGCGTGTCTTTGGGCGCTACCCCTGCCACCGTCGGCCTGCTGGTGTCCATGGGTGCAGTCTTGCCATTGTTCCTAGCCACCCTGGTCGGCGTAGCCGTCGACCGCTTTGGACCGGTCCGGCTGATAGTGCTGGGATCTATCGGTATCGCCGCGGCGCCGGTACTCGTAGCGGTCTCGCCGAGTCTCGTAACGCTCGCTGTCACCCAAGCGTTGGTCGGGCTGTTCCACTTGATGCTGGTAGTCGCGGCGCAGGCGTACGTGGCCGGGCTCGGTAGCGCAGCTACTCACGAGAAGAACTTCGGCTGGTACACGACCTTCCTGTCGGTGGGGCAACTGATCGGTCCGCTGACCGGCGGCTTCATCGCCAATAGCCACGGCTTCCCAGCGGCCTTCGCAGCCGCGAGCATCATCGCGATCGTCGCTGCCGCTCTGACCTATCTCTTACCTCGCGTTCCCTCGCTTGGGCTGGCTCCCCGCAGTACGCGTCAGGTCTTCGAAGCGTTGGGCGACGTCCTCAAGAGCCGTGGCGCGACGGTGGCCGTCGTGGTGAGCACGTGCCTGATACTCGTACTGAGCGCCTATCAAGCGTTCTTCCCGGTACACCTCGAACTGCTCGGATACCCGGCCAGCGCCATCGGTGCGTTCATCGGTGCCCGAGCTCTGGCGGCCATCCTCGTGAGGCCCTTCATCTCTCGGATCGTGTCGCTCTGCTCGGGACGCAAGCGCGCGTTCCTGCTAGCTCTGGCCCTCACCGGCATCGGGTTGCTGGTAGCAGGGATCGCCGTCAGCACGTTGCCCCTTGGGGCGGCGTCTGCCATGCTCGGCATCGGGCTAGGGCTTGGGCTCCCCCTGTCCATGGTTGCAACGGTCGAGCATGTCGCGGCGGGTAGCCGGGGCACTGCTCTTGGTCTGCGGCTGACGGGTAACTACGCTGCGCTGGTCTTGGGGCCGCTACTACTAGGTGTTATGGCGGAAGGCGTGGGGGTGCGGGGGACGCTCGTCTTTAGTGGATTGCTTGTCGTACCGGCTGTGGTCTTGCTCCTTCGTGTGAGATCGGAGCAGGTTAGCCGGTGACGCTGCGCGTCGAGGCCCTATTACCTCGAGATGGGTTGGGGGGAACTGTGCAAGAGGGTGTCAGATTGTTTGTGTATAGGGTGGGTTGGAAAGGATTGTTCTGTTGCC
>CAYYOK010000005.1:0-73732 GCA_964473205.1 uncultured bacterium
CCTCGCCACCCTGGCCGGCGGCACACCGCCCGACATGCTGACCGTGTGGGACTGGATGGTCGTGCCGCTGGGCGCCGGCGGCGCGCTTCTCGAGCTGAGCGACGCGCTGGCCGCCGCCGGCGTCACCCCTGACGACTACCTGCCCGGCATCTGGGAGTACGGCTCGTACCGCGGCGCGAAGTACGGGCTGCCGACGACGCTCAACGTCTACGGTTTCACGTGGAACAAAGACGTGTTCGAGTCCGCCGGACTCGACCCCGAGGCGCCGCCGCGCACGATCGAGGAGCTCAACGCGCTCACCGCGCAGCTCACCACCGTCGACAACCGCGGCAACATGCGCCGCCTCGGCTTCTACCCCAACGTCACCGCCATCTACATGTACGCCTTCGGCGGGCAGCTCTACGACCCGGACACGCTCGCGGTGACGCTCGACCACCCGGGCAACGTCGCGGCCCTCGAATGGCTCGGCGAGTTCTACCGCACCTACGACATCAACCGCATCCGCCGCTTCCAAGCCGGCTGGGGCGACATGGCCAGCCCGTTCAACCCCTTCTACCGCGGCCAGATCGCCATGCAGGAGGGCGGCCAGTGGGAGGTGCTCTCCACCAGCCGCTACGCGCCCGACCTGAGCTGGGGCGTCACCACCTTCCCGGCACCGGAGGGCGGCAGGCCCGACGTGACGCCGGTCCAGAGCTCGTTCTGGGTCGTGCCGCAAGCCGCCGCCAACCGGGCGGAAGCCATCGAGTTCCTGCTGTGGCTGACGGCGCCGGAGCAGTCCGCGCGCTTCGCCGCGGCGCTGGCCAACATCCCGCCGCGCGCCGACGCCTTCGACCGTCCCGAGTTCGCCGACACGATCACGCCGCACATGCAGGTCTACCTCGACATGCTGCTCACCGGCTACGTCTTCACGCCGCCCGGCCTGCCGGTCGGGCTCTACCTCAGCGAGCAGCTCAACCAGGCGCTCGCGTCGGTACAAGACGGCACCATGAGCGCCAAGGACGCGCTCGAAACCGCACAGCGGAACGTCTTGAGGGAGCTCGAGAAGTACGACTGATGGCCGCCTGATGGACCAGACCTCGGCCACCGGTGCGCGCCGCGGCTCGCGCGGCAGCTCGCGCCCGCGCATGACCCGGCGTCAGCGGCGCGAGCTGTGGCTGGGGCTGGCGTTCATCTCGCCGTGGCTGATCGGGTTCCTGGTGTTCACCGTGTACCCGGTCATCGCCTCGCTCTACTTCTCGTTCACCGACTACAACGTCGTCTCGGCGCCGCGCTGGATCGGGCTGCGCAACTACACCGACCTCGCCGCCGACCCCCTGTTCGGCAGGACCCTCTACAACACGCTCTACCTGGCGGCGCTCGGCATCCCGTTCTCGCTGATCCTCAGCCTGATCATCGCGCTGCTGCTCAACACCAAGGTCCGCCTGCAGGGCCTGTTCCGCACGATCTACTTCCTGCCGAGCGTGGTGCCGGCCGTGGCCGCTGCGCTGCTGTGGCGCTGGTTCCTCAACCCCGACTACGGGCCCGTCAACGAGTTCCTGTGGCAGCTCGGCATCAACGGCCCCGGCTGGCTCGCCGACCCGTCCTGGTCGAAGCCGGCGCTGATCCTCGCGAGCCTGTGGGGCGTCGGCGGCTCGATGGTCATCTACCTCGCCGGCCTGCAGAACGTGCCGGTGCAGCTCTACGAGGCGGCCGACCTAGACGGCGCCACACGCTGGCAGCGCCTGCGCTACGTGACGCTGCCGATGCTCTCGCCCGTGATCCTTTTCAACCTGATCATGGGCATCATCACGTCGTTCCAGGCGTTCACGAACATCTACATCATGACCGGGGGCGGACCGTCCAACTCGACCTTGGTCTACGCCCTCTACCTCTACCAGAACGCCTTCCAGTTCTTCCGCATGGGCTTCGCCTCCGCGATGGCCTGGGTGCTGCTGCTGATCACTGCCGTCGCGCTGGTCTTCGTGTTCAGGACGTCCGGCTGGGTCTACTACGAGGGCAAGCGCTGATGGGCCTCAGGCAGACGAGCCGCGCCGTTCAGGGCGCCTTCATCGGCTGGGTCTACTACGAGGGCAAGCGCTGATGGGTCTCAGGCAGACGAGTCGCGCCGTTCAGGGCGCCTTCATCGGCTGGGTCTACTACGAGGGCAAGCGCTGATGGGCAGCCGCCGCGCCTGGCGCAACGGCGTCATCTACTTCGTGCTCATCGTCGGCGCGCTGTTCTTCCTCACGCCGTTCGCGTGGATGGTGTCGACCTCGCTGAAGACCGACGCGCAGGTGTTCAGCATCCCGCCCGAGTGGATCCCGGTGCCGGTGATGTGGTCGAACTACGTGCGGCTGATGAGCGAGATCCCGTTCCTGCTCTACCTCCGCAACACGGTGTTCGTGACGGTGACGAGCGTGACGTTCTACGTCGCGTCCTCCGCCGTGGTCGCCTACGGCTTCTCGCGCTTGAGGTGGCCCGGCCGCGAGGTGCTGTTCTACGCGCTGCTGGCGACGATGGTGCTGCCGCCTCAGGTGACGCTGATCCCGCAGTTCGTGATGTTCCAGAAGCTCGGTTGGGTCGGGACCTTCCTGCCGCTGATAGTGCCGGCGCTGACCGGCAGCGCGTTCGCGGTGTTCCTGCTGCGGCAGTTCTACTCCGCCATCCCCAACGAGCTCTCGGACTCGGCGCGCATCGACGGCGCCAGCGAATGGCAGATCTTCTCGCGCATCATCCTGCCGCTGTCGCGGCCGGCGCTGGCGACGGCGTCGCTGTTCATCTTCATCTGGACCTGGACCGACTTCCTCAGCCCGCTGATCTACCTCACCGACGACCGCCTCTACACCCTCGCCATCGGCCTGCAGCAGCTCTCGAGCACCCGCTCGGCGGCCTGGCCGCTGCTGATGGCGGGCTCGCTGCTGATGAGCCTGCCTATCGTGGCGCTGTTCTTCTTCGCGCAGAAGACGTTCATCCAGGGCGTGGCGACAGGTGGGCTGAAAGGGTGAACTCCATCGACACGCTGCTGCTGATCCCACTCGACGAGAGGCCGATCAACACGGCCTACCCACGGCTGCTGGCCGGTGCCCTGGGCTGGCGCCTCGAGGCGCCGCCCGCCGCGGCGCTCGGGAGCCGCAAGCGGCCCGCCGACACCGCGGCGATAGGCGAGTGGCTGCTGGCGAGCGCTGGCTCCGGCGACGGCGTGCTGGGCGCCGTGCTGGCCCTCGACACCCTCGCCTGGGGTGGGCTGGTGCCGTCCAGGCTCAGCGGCAACGACCTCGGCGCCGCTCTTGATCGGCTCGAGTCCCTGGTGCGTCTCAAGGCCGAGCGGCCCGCGCTGCGGGTGATGGCCTACAGCAGCATCCAGCGGGTCAGCCGCGAGGACGACGACGGCGAGGAGCCCGAGTACTACCGCCAGCACGGCCGCGCGATCTTCCGCCGCTCGGAGCTGGAGCATCGCGCCCAGGCCGGCGTCCTCGCCGCGGACGAGGGGCCGGAGCTAGAGGCGCTGCGCGCGTCGATGCCCGCAGCCGTCTGGCAGGACCAGCTCGACATCCGCGCCCGTACCCTCGCGGTCAACCTCGCGGCGCTCGACCTCGTCGAGCGAGGCGTCATCGACACGCTCGTGCTCAACCAGGACGACACCACCGTGTGGGGCGTCAACGTGATGAACCGCCAGCGGCTCGAGCGCGAGGTCCGCGCGCGCGGCCTGAGCGACCGCGTGTTCGTATACCCCGGCGCGGACGAGGTGGCGCAGGTCCTGATGGCACGCCTCGCCGCCCAGGTGCAGGGTCGCAGGCCGTTGGTCGGGACCCTCTACTCCTCGCGCGGGGGTCCGGGCGTGCAGACGGCCTACGAGGACCGGCCTCTCGGCGACCTCGTCACGATCCACCTGCGCGCGGCCGGTGCCGTGGCGGTTCCCGCCGGCGTGACACCCGACTGGTGGCTGGCGCTGAACAGCCCCAGCCGCGCGCAAGGCCAGGGCGGTCTCGCCTACGCGCTGGAGCACGGCGACCTCGGCGAGGCGGAGCGAGCCTGGATCGAGAAGAGCGAGGCCAGCGTGACGGGCCTCGACCGCTGCCTCGAGGCGTTCGCCGAGGTGCTGGAGGTGCTCGTCGACGACGGAGCCCTGGTCAGCCTCGCGGACGTGGCCCACGTCAACGGCGCCGACGACGAGCTGATGAGGATCCTGGCGAACGCCGGCACCCTGGAGCTGCTCGCCGGCTACGGCGGCTGGAACACGGCCGGCAACGCGCTGGGCTCCGCCGTGGCGCTCGGCTGCATCGCTGCGCTGAGCGGCGGGACGCGCGGCGAGCCGGGCGGGCCCAGTGGGCTCAGCGCCGAGCACGACCTCGCCGTCGCGGCCCGCCTCGTCGACGACTGGCTCTACCAGGCGCGGGTGCGCGCGCGGCTGCTGCTCGACCCGGCGCTCAGGCCTCTGGGGCTGGGAGGCTTCTTGCCCGAGGCGGACCTGCCCGAGGTCGAGGAGCGCGCCCGCGGCTGGCTCGACGACGAGCTGGCGGAGTTCGACCTGCCGTACCGGGTCGAGAGCCTGAGCCTGCCTTGGCGGCGGGTCTTCGAGATCGGCTACGAGCTGGAGCGGATCGGCGACGGGCAGGTCGACGGCGCCAGGTCGGCGACGCCTGCGAGCGGCGGCTCGGAGAGTGCGGGTTGAGACGCACCAGCGCCCCCGAGGTCCTGGCCGCTCTGCGCGGAGGCGTCGTCGTCTCGTGCCAGGCGCCCGAGGGCTCGCCCCTGCGCCAGCCCGGCATCATGGCCGCGATGGCTAAGGCCGCCGCGCTCGCGGGCGCCGTCGGCATCCGCGCCAACGGCCCAGCCGACGTGGCTGCCATACGCGCGGCGGTCGACCTGCCGATCATCGGGCTCGACAAGCGGCCCGACATCGACCCTCAGGTGTACATAACTCCGAGCATCGACTCTGTGGCCGCCCTCGTCGCGGCGGGAGCGGACCTCGTGGCGATCGATGCGACCCTGCGCCCTCGCAACGGCAACGGCGCGCCGAGCGCCGCCGGCCTGCTCTCGCAGATCCGCGAGGCCTTCCCCGACCTGCCTGTGATGGCGGACGTCTCCAACCTGGCCGAGGGCGTCGCGGCGGCAGCGGCAGGGGCCGACATCGTGGCGACGACGCTGTCCGGCTACACCGGCGGTGCGGTGGCTGCGGAGGGCCCGGACATCGACCTGGTAGCGGCGCTGGTGGCCGCGCAGCCGAGGCCGGTGGTGGCCGAGGGGCGCTTCGCCTCGCCCGAGCAGGTGGTGGCTGCGCTGCGGGCCGGGGCGCACGCCGTCGTCGTGGGGACGGCCATCACGGACACCTTGGCCTTGGCCAGGAAGTTCGTGGGGGCTGTGGACGCGGCGCGAGCAGGGCACGGCGCCACCACCAGTCATTCCTGATAAAGTCAATCAGGATTAGCCCGGCGGGTGTGCGGTCGACGCATGCAGGCGGACGAGAGCGTCTGCGACGCCGTGGCGCGACCTCGACAGGAGCCATCATGAGCGTGCCGCCGCCGCGCCCCGAGCAGAACCCTGGCCAGAGCACCGAACAGGGCACCGGACAGAGCCCAGACGCTCGCCCCCAGCCCCGCAGCTGGTCCGGCCCGAACCGCACGGGCCAGACGCAGGTCAACTTCCTGAGCGGACCCGTCGCGCGGCGCCTTCTGACCGTCACTCGTGCCGAGGACCTCACCCCCCGCTATCGCCGCGTCTACCTGACCGGCGAGGCCCTTGCCGACGGCTTCCCTTACGTGCGCTTCGCGCCGACGGATCACGTCAAGGTGCTGTTCCCGCAGCCCGAAACCGGCGAGCTGATCTTGCCGACGCCGGGCGAGCGCGGCTGGCAGATGCCCGAGGGTGCCGCCAAACCGATCACGCGCGACTACACGGTCAGAGGCTGGTTGCCCCAGACGCGCGAGCTGGTGCTCGAGTTCGTGATCCACGGCCACGGCGTCGCTTCGGCCTGGGCGAGCGAGGCCAAGGTCGGCGACGAGATCGGCGTGATGGGCCCGCGCGGCAACATCGTCTTCCCCGAGAACTACGCGTGGTACCTGCTGGCCGGCGACGAGGCTGCGCTGCCGTCGATGGCCCGCTTCTTGGAGGAGCTGCCGGACGGCGCCGGTGCCCACGCGTTCATCGAGGTCGCTGATGCGAACGAGAAGCAGGAGCTGCCGCGACGCCCAGGCGTCAAGGTGACGTGGGTCCTGCGTGACGCTGCCGGGACGGGCGGCTTGGAGCGTGCCGTCCGCGACGTCGAGCTACCCGAGGGCGAGGACTGGTTCGTCTTCGCCGCCGGCGAGGTCGGCATGCTCAGGCCGGTCCGCGACTACTTCCGCAAGGAGCTCGGCCTGCCGAGGGAGCGGGTCGTGGTCGACGGCTACTGGAAGCGCGGGGTGGAGAACCTCGATCACCACGCCGTGGACCTGAACGCAGACTGAGGTCGGGCTCGGGCCCGAGCCCCTCACCTCGTCCGGGCGAACACCACGTCGGCCACCGGCACCAGCCCCGCGATCGACACGGTGCCGACGAGCGTGTCGCCGATGAAACGACCGTCGAAGCGCAGGACGTTGGAGCCGCTGCTCAACTCGAGCCTGTCGTCGAACCCGATGTGACCGCTGAGCTCGACGATCCCGCCCGTTTCGAGGCGGAAGATGCCCGTGTCGTACTGCAGCGTGGCCCTGGCGTCGACGTCCTGCAGGTTCTGGCTGAAGGTCAGGGCGAGATCGACCGGCAGGCGGATCGCGAGGCCGGCGGGACGCACCTCGACCTCGAAGCGAGCCGCCCAGGTCTGGTTGTGCAGGTTCCTGAGGCCGGGGATGCTGATGGGGACGCAGGCCCCGAGCACCAGCGCGAAGGCGATCGCGACCAAGGTCAGCTTGCGTGCGCGGCTCATGGCTGCATTCTAGGCCGCGACGGCGCCAGTCAGCTCGTCGCCCCGCCCAACTCCGCCGGCTGAAAGCTCGAAGCCTGCCCGTGCTCGTGCAGGTGCGCCCGCATGTCCACGATCACCTTGACCGCCACGAACAGCAGCAGCACCAACTGCGACTGTCCCAGCAGCATCACCAGGAAGCCTCCCGCCAGGATCGTCAGGTGCAGCACGACGACGCGACCGTAAGGCTGACCCATCAGCTCGTTTACGCTCTGCCGACGGTACTCGCCCTGCGCCAGGTAGTTGCTCAGGAAGGAGACCCCGTGGGACACGAGCAGTCCCGCGACCGGCCAGGCGAGCACGTCGGCGCGCATCCAGCTGACGATGACCGCCGTGAAGAAGAAGGTCTGCGGCTGGACCGGGATGGTGGGGCCGGCGCTGCCGAAGAGCATGCCTCCGAAGAGCGTGACGACGAAGAGCCCGTGGACGAGCCAGAACATCCCGTAATGCACGATGAAGAACGGCACGCCGAAGGCCTTGCTCGCCAACCGCTGCCCTGGCGACTGCCCCTCCGGCTGCACCAGGAGCAGCTTGGCGACGGTGTAGATGCCCACGACGCCGTTCTCGATCCAGTACAGCAGGAGCAGGTCGCTGAGGCTCCAGCCCCAGGCGAACACGCCCAGCAGCGGCAGCAGGTTGGCCAGCAGCAGGAACGCCAGGGCCACGGGGTTGGAGGGGCGCTGCGCTGCCGGTGGGCTCACGCGGGCATGCTACCGGTCGGATCTCACTCGACGGCCCCTGTCTCTCGGAGCCGACGGATCTCGTCGTCGCGGTAACCGATCTCGCGGAGCACCTCGTCGGTGCTCTCGCCCAGTGCCTGACCCAGGTACCTGACCCTGCCCGGCGTCCGCGACAGCCTGGCCGTCACCGCCGGGACGCGCAGCGGTCCGAGCACGGGGTCTTCGTGCGTCTCGAATGAGCCCCTGGCGGCCACGTGCGGGTCGCGCAGCAGCTCGGCGATGTCGTAGATCGGGCCGACCGCGGCACCGAGGCGCGCCAGCTCAGCGATCGCCTCGTCGCGCGGCCGCGTGGCCAGCCAGGCGCCGACGATCTCGTCCAGAGCCTCGGCGTGCTGTATGCGGTCGTGGTTGGTGCCGAAGCGGGGGTCGGAGAGCAGGTCCACGCGGCCGATGGCGCGAGCCAGCCTCTCGAACACGGGCTGGGCGCTGGCCGACAGCGCCACCCAGCCGCCGTCCGCCGAGCGGTAGGCGTTGCGGGGCGCGGACGTAAGGCTGCGGTTGCCGAGCCGTTGCCGGACGATGCCGAGCGCTTCGTGCTCCAGCACATGCCCTTCGAGCAACCGGGCGAGGGGCTCGAAGAGCGAGAGGTCGATGTGCTGACCCTCGCCCGAGCCGCGCACGTCGCGCTCGAACACGGCGACCATCGCGGCGAGGGCCCCGAAGACGCCGGCGACGCCGTCGGCCAGGGGGATGGCGGGCAGGATCGGAGGGCCGTCCGGCTCGCCGTTGGACCAGGCGAAGCCGCTCATCGCCTCGATCAGGGTGCCGAAGCCCGCGCGGTCGGCGTAGGGCCCGTCCTGGCCGTAGCCGGTCACGCTCAGGAGGATGAGCCTGCGGTTGGCCTGGCGCAGGCGCTCGAAGCCTAGCCCGAGGCGGTCGAGCACGCCGGGACGGAAGTTCTCGATGACAACGTCGGCCTTCTCGACCAGGCGCAGCAGCACCTCGCGGCCGCCCTCGCTCTTGAGGTCGAGCGCCAGGGAGCGCTTGTTGCGCCCCAACGACTTCCAGAAGACCGGCTCGCCGTCCTTCTGCAGGCCGAAAGCGCGCGCGTGGTCGCCCTCGCCGGGCCGTTCGACCTTGATCACGTCGGCTCCGTAATCCGCCAGGAAGGTGGCGGCCCACGGCGCGGCCATCATCGTGGCGAGGTCGAGGACGCGGAGGCCGGCCAGGGGGCCGTCGGCGGGCGTGGGAGCCGAGGTGCGGCTGGCCGCCGGTGCGGCGGCTGGCTCGCCGAGCAGGTACTCGTCCGGCACCTGAGCGAGGGTGCGAGCCGCCAGGTCGTCGATGCGGCTCTGGTCGAAGCCCTTGAGACTGGTGCTCAGGCGGTTCCTCAGCGGCGCCGTCCACGCCGCCGGGATGGCGCGGCTGCCCCCGATCACGCCGGTGATCGAGCCGACCGTGGCGCCGTTCGAGTCGGTGTCCCAGCCGCCCATCACCACCTTGGTGACGGAGGGTTCGAAGTCGCCGCCGCCGTGAACGAGCGCGGCGACGACCAGCGCGCAGTTGTTGATCGCGTGGACCCAGTGGTAGCGGCCAAGGCGCGCGTGGAGCTGGTCGAGCACGGCCTCCCACTCGGCCGTCGCGGCGGCCAGGTCGGCCGCCCAGCGCACGACCTCGGCCAGGCGCGAGCCGGCGGGGACGACCGAGAGCCCGCTCGCCACGATGCTGGCGGGGTCGCTCTCCACGAAGGCCGCCGCGATCATCGCCGCCACCAGCATCTCGGCGTAGACGCCGTTCTCGACGTGGCTCAGGCGCGCGTCACGCCACGCCAGCTCCGCGGCCGCCGCGGGGTCGCCCGGCCTGACCCAGCCCCACACGTCGGCGCGGATCTGCGCGCCGATCCACTCCCGGTACGGGTTGCGGACCCTGGCCGTCTCGGGCGGCTCGACGTAGGCGAGCAGGTTCTCGACAGCCACCCGCTCGGCCGTGAACACCGTCAGGGGCGGCATCAGCTTCAGCCAGGTCGTGGCGACGTCGCCGGTGTCGAACGCGTCACCGTGGGTCTCGAGCAGGTGCAGAGCGATGAGCGAGTAGTTGACGTCGTCGTCCTCTGGCATGCCGTCGATGTTCTCGCGCAGGCTGGTCGGCCGGCTGGCGCGGTTCCACGGCCAACGCTCCGCCACCTCCGGCGGGACCCCTTCGGCGGTGAAGTAGCGCCGCAACGGCCACTCGCCGACGCTCTGCAGGATCTCGCGGATCCCTTCGCGCGGGATCTTCTCGACCGGCTTGCCAAGCAGGCAGCCGGCCAGGCGCCCGTGCCAGGCTCCCAGCAGGCGGTCGGCCAGGTCGCCGCGCGCGAAGCGCCTGGGCGTCTCGCCCCCCGCTGGCTGCGAGGGGTCGCCGCGGCTCGCGAGCGCCTCCGTAAGGCTGGCTGGCGGCTCGCGCTCGGGCTGCTGCTCGCTCAGCTCGGCCGCGGCGTCGAGCAGGGCCAAGGCCCGGGTACGCAGAGCGTCGAGGTCGCCCTCGTGCTCGCGGCGCGCCTCGGCCCAGGCGGCTGCGAGCGAGGAGGGGTCGACGCCCTCCTCGCGCAGCTGGCGGATCTCGTGCTCGACGCGCTCCTCCGGCCACAGCCAGGTGATCCTGACCTTGCTCGGTCCGCTCATGGCGCGACCGCCAGCGTCGGCTCCTTGCGAGGCGGCTCCGGCCACGTCAGGCCTCCGCGCCGACGCGTCCGGCCGGGAACCCCGACAGGCGCTCCTGCCAGCGCCGCCGGTCCTTCTCCAGCACCTCCAGGGCGACCGCGGCCAGGCCGTCGGCGACGGCGCTGAAGTCCCGGCGGCTGGCGCGCGACACCTCCGAGATCCAGCGCTCGGGCACTGAGGCACTGCCGTTCAGCGCGCCGGCGATGGCGCCGGCCATCTGGGCGATCGAGTCGGAGTCGCGGCCGTAGTTGACCCCACCGAGGACGGCATCGACGTATGAGCCGCCGCTGGCCACCAGCAGCCCCAGCGCCACGGGCAGCTCCTCGATGCTGGCGCGCCGGCTCGGCTTGCGGGCGTCCACGTCCGGCTCGCGGTAGTCGTCGCCGACGGAGTCGTAGGGCGCGACCGCCGCGCGCAGCACGGTGACCGCGTCCTTCCAGTCCTTCGCGCCGCGCGCGGCGGCGGTCACCGCGCGTATCGCATCGCGGGTGCCGTCGCGCGCGAGCTCGAGGCAGGCCGCGACGACGTCCTCGACGGTGGCGCCGGGGCGGAGCGCCGCGGCGACCGCTGCGGCCATCACGCCCGCCGCCTCGCGGCCGTAGCTCGACTGATGTGCCCCGGCGATGTCGATAGCCTCGCGGTACGCGCCCGCCGGGTCGCCGGCGTTGACGATGCCGACGGGAGACATGTACATCGCCGCGCCGCAGTTCACGACGTTGCCGACGCCGGCCTCGCGTGGGTCGACCTGGCCGCTGCGCAGCCTCAGCACCAGGTACTTCTCGGCCAGGAACAGGCGGTTGACCAGCACCGTCTCGGTCTCCAGCTCCGGGATGTAGATGACCTTGTCGGCGAGCTCCGGCACCAGGTGCTCGGCGATGTCGAAGGCGGTCAGGTGGTCGCGGACGGCCTGGTAGACGTTGGCGAGAGCCAGCGTCATCAGGGTGTCGTCGGTCACGTGACCGTGGCCCTTGTGATACGGCGAGATGGGTCGCTCGTGCCGCCAGTCGCGGCGGTAAGGGCCGACGATGTCGGTCACCCAGCCGCCGAACCGCTCCCGGATGGCCTCCGGCGCGTAGCCCTCGGTCGACCCGCCGAGCGAGTCGCCCACCGCCAGCCCTTGGATGCAGCCTCGAACCTTGTCGATCAGCAGGTCGCGCATAGCTCAGCCCTTCGAAGCGCCGGGATCGGCGGTGTAGTCATCCAAGGAGACACCGCGGAGGGCCGGCAGGGCAATGCCGAGCAGGCGCCCCAGCCGGCCGCGGAGCCTGTCCGGCGACAGCGGCAGGCTCGAGCCGGCGGCGCACAGGGCGCCGACCAACGGTGCCAGAGCCGGGGCGTGGCGCGGTACGGCCAGCGCGCTCAGCAGGGAGTCGCGGTAGTCGCCGTCGCAGCTCAGGAAGATGGCGAGAGCCATGGGGAGCACGTCTGGCGCGGCGTCCCCGTAAGAGTAGGCGGCGTTGGAGAGCTCTCGGTCCAGGACCAGCGCGAGGTCGAGAGGCCCCTCGGCCGCGGCGGCGAGCTCGAGCGCGCGGCTGGCTCGCTGCGAGATCCAGGAGCCTTGCGGCAGCCGTGCGCAGGCGGCCTCGACGACGGCAGCCGGACGCGCGCCGCCGGCGGCTGCAGCCAGGGCCACGGCCACCGACTCCGCAGCCCAGACGCCGTCCTCCGAGTTGGTGATGGTGGCGTCGAGGCGGACGGCCGCCAGGAGCTCCTGGGGCCGGTCGTGCATGACGGCGGCCATGGCGAGCGCCCTGACGCAGGCTGCGTCGTCGAAGTAGTGGGGTTGGTCGTGGCCGCTGATGGGCGGCTCGCGGCCCGCGAGCAGGTGATCGAGCGCCGCGCGCTGCGATACGGACAGCCGCGGCGGCTCCGAGGGCTCATCGGAGAGTTCGTCAGATAGGGCGCGCCAGGCGCGCAACGCGCGGGCCAGGTCGTAGCTGCCGCCGAGCTCGTGCAGGAGCCTGAGCTGGAAGACCAGCCACTCGGTCCTGGGCCCTGGGCCGGCGCGCAGGACGGCGGTCGGCTGGTTGAGCGCGAACGGAACGGGGATCTCGCTCGAGCCCGCGCGGTCGTGCGCGTCCTCGACCTCGCGGCGCTTGCGGCGGGTCCAGTAAGGCAGCAACAGGGCGCGCTGGAACATCGCGCCCCAGGTGGCGGCCTCGGCGGCTGCGGCGCCGTGGAGCATGCGGGCGACGACCTCGCTCACGAGGCCGCTCCTGCTGGCGCCCGTCCCTGCAGGGCGGCGAGGCTGTCGGCGGTGGCCACCAGGTCCATGCCCGCCACGCTCGCCAGGCAACGTCCCTGAGCGGGGCGCAGGACGCCGAGCCACTCGCGCGGTATCGCCGCCATCCCCAGCAGCGCGCCGAGGACCGCTCCGGCGATGGCGGCGATGGTGTCGGCGTCGCGGCCGAGGTTGACGGCGGCGAGGAGGGTGGAGCGCAGGTCGCCGCGGCCGGCCCTGAGCAGCCCCCACGCCAGGCCGACGGCCTCGGGCGCGAGGTCCATCCACGGGTAGTCCCGGACGGCCAGGGCGGCGTGCAGCGGCTCGATGGCTTCCCAGGCGTCGGGGCTCGCGCCGCCTATGGCGAGGCCGGTGCCCAGCGCTCGCGCTGTCCAACTGTCGGCTGGGACGTGCTCCAGCGCCACCTCGAGCGCCTCGTCCAACGCTCGCGCACCGGATGCGGTCAGGGCCGCCGCCAGGCTGGCCGCCACCGCGGCGCCGGCGTGGAGCCCTTCGCCGGCGTGGCTGACGCTGCCGTCGAGCCGCGCCAGCGCCGCCGCCCCGCTGGGATCGCCGGCGTGCACGATGGCGTGGGGAGGCACGCGCATGGCGAGGCCGTCGCTCCAGGCGTGATAGTGCCTGCCGGAGGCGGGAGGGTGGAGGCCCGCGCGGAGGTTGTCGATGGCGGCCATCTCGCTGAACCCCGCCCCCTTGAAGGGGCCGGTCTGCGGGACTATGTGCTTGCGCCAGGCGGCTTCGAAGTCGGTGGCGGTCGGTTGCCCGCCCTGCTCGATGATCACGCGCGCGCTGAACAGCGCGTACTCGGTGTCGTCGGAGACGGCCGCGGCCGGATCGAGCAGGTCCTCGATCCGGCCGTAGCGCTCGCGCACCGCCTGAGGTGTCAGACCCTCGGTGGGTTGACCTAGCGCATCGCCGACAGCCAGCCCTACCAGACAGCCGCGCGCGCGGTCCGTGGCGGAGCCGGGGGCTGGGTCGGCGTCGGTCACCTCAGCGGTTGATGATGAGGGTGCCTTCGACCTCGATCATGGCCGCGGCATCCTCGACGCTGAGGCGGCCGGAGAACAGCTCCTGCATGATCGGCGTGCCGACGCGGCTGCGGAACTCCGCCATGCGCGGGACCAGCTGGAACGGCGCCAGGCGCAGGTGGCGCGCGGACTCGGTCGCGACGTCCCAGCCGGCCTCAGCGGTCTGGAACTCGGGCAGGTCGAAGCTCGAGGCGCGCGTCGGGAACAGCCAGTCGCCCTGAGCCAGCTCGGCCATGTTCTGCGAGTTCAGCAGGAACTCGAGGAACGCGGCGGCTGCCTCCTTGTTCTGCGAGGCGGCGGGGATGCTGATCGTCTGGGTGGCCGAGCCCTGGTCCTGGTTCTGCGCCACCAGCGGCGGCAGCACGCCCCAGTTGAAGCCGGCGGGGGCGTTCTCGACGATCTGCTGGCGCGCCCACACACCGATGCCTGGCAGCATGGCGTAGCGGCCCTCGAAGAAGCCGGGGAACAGCTCGGGGCCGGAGAGGCCGGCGCTGTCGGGGAAAGCGGTGCCGTCGACGAACATCATGTCGGTGATGATCCTGAGCAGCGCCTGCTCGGCCTCGCCGACGCGCACGACCCACTCGCCGTCGGCGGTCTGATAGAAGTAGTCGCCGCCGAAGCCGAGCGAGAGGTTGAGGATGCGGTTGACCGGCGAGCGCAGGCCGAACGCGGCGCCGTAGACGTCGGTCTGCCCGTCGCCGTTGGTGTCGAGCGTCAGCGCGGCGGCCGCTTCCTGCATCTCCTCCCAGGTCCACGGGTCGGCGATGGTCGGGGGCGTGATGCCAGCCGCGGCGAACATGTCGGCGTTGTACAGCGTGATCAGGCTCTCCCACAGGAAGGGGACGCCCCAGACGTTGCCACCTGAGTCGGTGACCGACTCCCAGGCGCCGGGGACGACGTCGGAGAGCAGGTCGTCCGAGAGCAGGCCGGAGCCGGAGAGCTCGGTGAGGTAGCCGCGCGCGCCGAAGTCGTGCAGCGGACCGGACTCGTAGTGGAAGAGGTCCGGCACCGAGCGCGTCTCGAACGAGGTCACCAAGTAGTCGTGGATCGAGCCCCAGTCGACCTGTTGGTACTCGACCTGGATGCCGGGGTTGTTAGCGTTCCACTCGTCGACGATGGCGCGGACCGAGGCTATCGCCTGCTCCTGCCATGCGAGGCTGACGAAGCGGAGTTGTACCTGGGCGGCGGCGCTGCCGACCAGCAGCAGGACGGCCGTGGCCAGGGCTAGTAGTGCTTGGCGGTTGATGCGCATGTGTTCACCTTTCCTGGAGCAGTGGTCGCTGCGAGGGGTTCGTCGTGGAGGCGTAGCCGGCGAGAGGTCACTTCACTGCTTCACCCCCCCTGTGAACAGCCCCGAGACCAGTCCCCTTTGCATGAACGCGAAGAGGACCAGGGTGGGGAGGGTGGCGAGGACGCTGCCGGCGGCCAACGGGCCCCAGCGCGCCAGCCCTTCCACGCCGCGGAACCTGGCGAGGTTCACCTGGATCGTCAGCAGGTCGGGCGACTTGACCATCACCAGGGCGAAGAAGAACTCGTTCCAGGCGTTGATGAACCCGTAGAGGCCGGTGGCGACCAGCCCGGGGAGGATCAGCGGGGTCAGGACCCTCGCCATGATCTGGAGGTGGCTGGCGCCGTCGATGGCCGCCGCGTGCTCGATCTCGACGGGCACGTTGCGCACGTAGCCGCGCAGCATCCACAACACGAAAGGCAGGCTCCAGACGGTGTAGACGAGGATCAGGCCGGTGTGAGTGTTGCCGAGGCCGATGCGGGAGACGATCAAAAACAGCGGCACGATGATCAGGATCACGGGGAAGGTCTGCGAGACGAGGATCCAGCCCACCACGGCCCGGTTGATGCCGCCGGAGCGGCGGGCGAGCACGTAGGCGGCCGGCGTGGCGATGGCCAAGGTCAGCAGGGACGAAGCGATGGCGATCTTGAAGGTGTTGAACGCGCTCTGGAGGACCCGCTCGTCGAAGAGGGCGCTGCGGTAGTTCTGCAGCGTCCAGGTCTCGGGCAGGAAGCTGAAGCCGCGCAGCATGATCTCGGCCGACGGCTTGAACGAGGTGAGGATCAGCCACAGCAGCGGGAAGGCGAGGAACGCGACGAAGAGCCACAGCGCGATCGACATCAGGAAGCGGGCGAGGGGCGGCGTGCGTGTCATCGGAGACCCCCGCTAAGCGCTGCCGCGCGAGCCGAGCCAGCGTGAGTGGCGACGCGGCGCCTCACTCCTTGCCTCCCCCGCGCATCTGGGTGCGCATGTAGGCGACCAGCGCCAGGCCGATCACCAGCGTCATCACGGTGCCGAGCGCCGAGGCGTAGGCGAGGTTGCCGAACTGGAACGCCTCCTCGTAGGCGAAGAGCATCGGCAGGCGTGTCCTGCCCGCCGGACCGCCCTCGGTGAGGACGAACACCAGCCCGAAGGAGTTGAAGTTCCACATCGTCTGCAGGGCGGTGATCGAGAGGATCACCGGGCTCATCAGCGGCAGCGTGACGTGGCGGAACTGCGCCCAAGCACCCGCGCCGTCGATGGCGGCGGCCTCGCGCACGTCGCCGGGTATCGACTGGAGGCCCGCGAGTAGGACCACCGTCGTGGTCGGCAGGGAGGCCCAGATGCCGACGACTATTACCGCCGGCAGCGCCCACGTGAAGCTGGTGAGCCACTGGATCGGTCGGTCGATCAAGCCCATGCTCAGGAGTGCCGCGTTCAGAGCGCCGGCGTCGGGGTGGTAGATGAGTCGCCACATCAGGCCCTTGATCACCGGTGGGATGGCCCACGGAGCGAGGACCAGCACGCGCGCCAGCGTCTGACCGGGGAGCTTGGCGTTGAGCAGCATCGCCAGCATCAGGCCGAGGACGACCTCGCCCGCCGTCACCGCCACCGTCCAGATGCCGCCGACCTGGAACGAGCGCAGGAACTGCCGGTCCTGCAGCATGTAGCGGAAGTTGTCGAAGCCGATGAAGCGCGTCTGCCGCGACCCGAGCTCGTAGTCGGTGAAGCCCATGCCGATGCCTTGCAGAAGCGGCGCCACGGAGAAGAGCAGCACGGGCACGAGGGCCGGTATCAGCAGCCACAGCGGGATGCCCATCGCCGAGCCGCGCGGCCTGCGGGCGAGAGCTTGGCTACGCATAGCCGCCGCCCATCACGACGTGGCGCGTCGAGGACTCGCGCACGATCAGCTCGGGACGCACCGTGATCACGCGCGGCGGCCGCGGCTCGCTGCGGGACAGCCGCTCCAGAAGCATCTCGGCCGCCAGCCGGCCGCGCTCCTCGGCGCGCAAGGAGACGCTGCTGAGCGTCGGCGTGGTCATGCCCGCCATGGCGATGTCGTCCATGCCCATCACGGCGACCTCGCCTGGGACCTCGCGTCCGAGCTCGTTGAGGCGACGCAGCACTCCTATCGCCATCGCGTCGTTGGCGCAGAAGATGCCGTCGATGTCGCCGTCTCTGGCGAGCAGGTCGTCCACCGCCCGGTAACCGCTGGCCATGGTGAAATCGCCCGCCACGATGCTCTGAGCCGTGACGGTCATGCCGCGCTGCGCCAAAGCCTGCCTGAAGCCGGCAGCGCGCCGCTCGGCGGGAACGGTGCCAGGCTCGCCGTTGACCATGGCGAGGCGGCGTCTTCCCTGCTCGGTCAGGTGCGCGACGGCCATCTCGACCCCGACCGCCGAATCCACGCGGACTGCGTCGACGGGCAGGTCGTCAGGGAAGCTGCCGATCAGGCACAGGCGCCCGGCGGCCTCGCGGATCTGCTGCAGCAATGCGGGTCCCGGGCGCAGCGACACCAGGATCATCCCGTCGAGCTGGCGCCGGTGAAGGCCGCGCATCAGGTCGGGCTCGGCAGCGGAGCCGGCTTGACGGCTCATGAGGAGGAGCTGGTAGCCGCGCTCGGTCACCGCCCGCTGGACGCCGGCGGCCATCTGCACGTAGACGGGGTTGGCGACGTCGGGGACCACCAGGGCGACCTGCTCCGTGGCCCGGCGCTTGAGGCTGCGCGCGGCGTGGTTCGGCACGTAGCCGAGGTCGCTCACCGCTGCGACCACGCGTTGCCGCGTGTCGTCGGGGGCGTTGGCGCCGTTGATCACCCGCGACACGGTGCCAGGCGACACGCCCGCCCTGCGAGCGACGTCGATTATCGTTACCGCTTTGCCTTGCTCCTGTTCGCTCATGCGCCTCCTGATCGGGGCGGCGAGAGGTGGCGTCAGACGGTCTTGGGTCGAGCGGCGCGCCGCTTTGCGGCTGCCGGGCGCGATTCGGGTTGGCTCAATCACGTTAAATCGTTTTAATGGGGTCGTCAAGTAGCGCGCTGGTGTTCGATTCGGCAGCGTCGAGCTGGTGGTCCCCTAGCTCTTGTCCCGCGGATCGAGCACGTCGCGCAGGCCGTCACCCAGCAGGTTGATGCCGAGCACGGTCACGAAGATCGACAGGCCGGGGTAGAGCGACAGCCACGGCGCCGACTGCATGTAGCCGGTGCCGATGCGCAGCGTAGAGCCCCACGACGGCGTCGGCGGCTGCACACCCAGACCGAGGAACGACAGCGCCGTCTCGGCCAGGATCGCCGCGGCGATGGCGATGGAGGTCTGCACCAGCAGCGGTCCGACCATGTTGGGGAAGACGTGCTTGACCATCACCTTGCCCGCCGAGTTGCCCAGTGCCCGTGCCGCCTCGACGAACTCTCGCTCCCTGAGGCTCAGAGCCTGTGCCCGTGCCAGCCGTATGAAGGCCGGAGCGCTGCCTATCCCGATCGCCAGCATCGCGGTGGTGAGGTTGCCTCCCAGCGCGGCTGCGAGCGCGAGGGCCAGCACGATGGTCGGGAACGCGATCATCGCGTCCGCCAGGCGCATGAACACGATCTGGTCGAGCCAGCCGCCGACGTAGCCGGAGAGAAGGCCGATGGGCACGCCGATGCCGACCGCGATCAGCACGGCGATGAGGCCGGCTCTGATCGAGGCCCTGGCTCCGTAGATGAGACGGGACATCAGGTCCCGGCCGATCTCGTCGGTGCCGAGCATGTACTTCGCGCTCGGCGCCTGCAAGATCGCGGTGAAGTCGGGCTTGGTCGGGTCGTACGGCGCCAACTGCGGCGCGAACGACGCCACCAGCAGCACCAGCACGACGATGACCAGGCCGATGACGGCGAGCGGCCGCCTGAGGAACTGCCTCGTCGCCCTGCGCCAGGTCATGAGTACCTGATCCTCGGGTCGACGAGGCTGTACGAGATGTCCGTGAGCAGGTTGACGGCGATCACGACCATCGAGAACAGCACCATCAGGCTCTGCATCATCACGAAGTCGGACCTGAGGAAGGCGCTGTAGATGAGGCGCCCGAAGCCGGGGACGGCGAAGAGGGTGTCGATGACGATGACGCCTCCCATCAGACCGGAGAACTCCAGGCCGATGAGGGTGAACAGCGGTATCAGCGCGTTGCGCAGCGCGTGGCGCAGGTTGACCGAGACCTCGGAGGCGCCCTTCGCCCGCGCTGTGCGCACGAAGTCGCTGTTGATCACCTCGAGCATGCTGCCGCGCGTCATGCGCATGAAGATGCCGATGGGCCGCAGGGCCAGGGCGGTGGCGGGGAGGATCGAGTGGTGCAGGCTGCGCCACGGGTCCTCGTTGAAGCGCACGAAGCCGGAGGACGGGAACCAGCCCAACTGCAGGGCGACGAAGTACATCAGCAAGATACCTGCCCAGAACGCAGGGATGGAGATGGCCGAGAGAGCGAAGACGGAGCTGAGCGCGTCGATGAACCCGCCGCGCTTGACGGCCGAGAGGATCCCGAGCGGCACGCCGACCGAGATCGAGATGAGCAGCGATACCAGCGCGATCTGCAGCGTGACGGGGAACGCGAAGCCGACTGCCCGAGTGACGGGAGTGTTGTCGACGAGGGAGCGCCCGAGATCGCCGGTGAAGATGCCGCCGAGCCAGGTCAGGTACTGAACGTGGACGGGGCGGTTGAGCCCCATGCGCTCGCGGAGCACCGCGCGCGACTGAGGCGTCGCCTCGTCGCCGAGGATGGCCAGCGTCGGGTCGCCCGGCAGCAGCTGCATCACCGAGAACACGGCGGCGGTGATGAAGATGATGACCGGGATCGCCGTCAGGATCCGGTTGACTAAGAAGGTCAGCATGCGGCTCCAGCTACGAACGGGGCGGGCGACACATCCGTGACCACCCGCCCCGGGCTGTTACTCAGTTGTCGCTCAGTCGTTGACCCACACGGTCTCGAACCGCATCATGCCGTCGGGGATGTGAGGGAAGCCCTGCAGGCGGTCGCGGTAGGCCTTGATCTCCGCCCGGTGGAACAAGAAGAGGTAGGGCATCTCGAGGAGCATCTCGTCGGCGGCCGCGCGGTACAGCTCGCGGCGCTCGGCGGTGTCGCTGACGGCGCGGGCGCGCGTGAGGAGGTCGTCGATGGTCGCGTTGTTGATGTTCGCGAAGTTGGTGCTGTTGGAGGTGAACCACGGGTACGCGCTCAGGTCGGGGTCGTTGCGCGGGGTCAGCGAGATCCAGGCGGCGGTGTAGTTGTCCTCACCGGCGCGCGCGAGGATCTGACCGAACTCGGTCGGCTGCGCGTTGAGCTGGATCCCGAACTCGGCGCACATCGCCTGGACCAGCGTGATGAGGCGGGTGTTCTCCTCGTCGGCGGAGTAGATCACGTCGAAGGAGAAGCCGTTGGGCGAGCCGGCGAGGTCGAGCAGCTCGCGCACCTTCTCGGGGTCGCGCTGCGGGATCTTCTCGTCGTCCATGTCGGTCACGAAGGTGGCCGGCGAGAACGGGCTGTAGCCGGCGACGGCGCCGCCGTTGGCGAACACCGTGCTGATGATGATGTTGCGATCGACGCAGTAGTTCAGCGCCTGGCGGCGGTAAGGGTTGCCGAGGGCTTCGGACTGGGTGTTGATGTACATGCTCGAGTAGCCGAGGCCGGGAACCGACTCCACCACGACGCCGGGGTAGGACTGGAGGTCCTCGAGGTCCTTGCCGGGGATCGTGTAGATCATGTCGAGCGCGCCGGACTTGAGGTTGATGACGCGCGACTCGCCGTCGACGAACGGACGCACGATGACCTGGTCGAGGTACGGCAGGCCTTCGCGGAAGTAGTCGTCGTTGCGTACCAGGAGGATGCGGTCGTCGCGGATGTGGTCGACGAACTTGAACGGACCGGCGCCGGCCAGGTGCTGGGTGAACTCGTCGCCGTGAGTCTCGACCGCGGTGGGGGAGACGATCATGCCGCTCCACGAGGCAAGGGCCGGCAGGAAGGCGGCGTACGGCTGGCTGAGGCGGGCGACGAAGGTGTGCTCGTCGACGGCCTCGTACGACTCGACGAAGCTCAGCTCCGACGCGCGGGGAGAGCCGGTGTCGGGGTTCTTGATGCGGTCGAAGTTGAAGACGAACGCTTCGGCGTTGACGGGCGTGCCGTCGTGGAAGCGCGCGTTCTGCACCAGGCGGAAGGTGTAAGTGAGGCCGTCGTCGGAGATCTCCCACGACTCGGCGAGGCCGGGGGCCGGCACGAAGTCGAGGTTCATCTCGACGATGGTCGCGAAGATGTTGTGCAGCACGTTACGGGCCGACGCCGCGTTGGTGAGGTGCGGGTCGAGGTTGGGCGGATCGTCGGTCGTGGCCACGGTGATGCTGCCCCCGTAGCGGGGCTCTTGCGCGCTGGCGCTGAACAGCAGGCCGAGCACTAGGAGCGCTGAGAGAGTAGCGAGCGTCAAACGGCGGAAATTCATCGTTCCTCCAAACATAGGTGCGGCGGCACGTGAACTCGACTTCCCAAGCAGAACCCTGTCCGAGAATCGCAGGCGTGTCGCCGCTGGAACCCATCGCCTACCTGACAGTCCTTACCTGTCGGTACGTACCTGTCGTCGGCGAGATACGCGGGCAGGGTGATGGTACCTCAGGACCGGCCAGATGAGAGAACGATGCTGCCGGTGCGAGTACAAAGCGCTTAGGGGCCTTGTCGCTTCGGCCCGTGCCGATCCGGGTCATGCTGGCAGCGATGCCGATGAGCCTCGCTAACCGACCTGGTCCGACGGATCGCAGCCTATGAACCTCGCGCGCCTGCTGATGATCGACCTGTCCGGCTCGCGACTGACCCCCGACGAGAGCGAGTTCCTCAGGCAGCGCCGGCCCGGCGGCGTGTGCCTGTTCGCGCGCAACGTCGTCGACCGCTTCCAGCTCGCCGATTACGTCGAGGAGCTGCGGTCGTTGGCGGGGCCCGAGCTCATCGTCACACTCGACCAGGAGGGCGGCGGGGTCGTGCGCATCACCGACCTGCCCTACCCGCCCAGCGCGATGGCGCTGGGCGCGGCCGACGACGTCGAGCTGACCCGCGCCGTCGCGGAGGCGACAGGGCACGGCCTGCGGTCGGTGGGCGTCGACGTGGACCTGGCGCCGGTGGCGGACGTGAACTCGAACCCTGCGAACCCGGTGATCGCCGACCGCGCGTTCGGTGCTGATCCCGAGCTGGTGTCGCGGCACGTGGTCGCGTTCGTGCAGGGTCTGCAGAGCGCGGGCGTCGGGGCCACGGTCAAGCACTTCCCCGGCCACGGCGACGCTGCCATCGATTCGCACCTCGCCCTCCCGACCCTCGACTGCTCGCTCGAGGAGCTCGAACGGCGCGAGTGGCCGCCGTTCGTGGCCGCGTTCCGGGCCGGGGTCGCCGCTGTGATGACGGCCCACATCGTGATGCGGCGCATCGACCCCGACTACCCGGGCACGCTCTCGCGCCCGGTGATCACCGGCCTGCTGCGCGAGCGCCTCGGCTTCCAGGGCGTGGTGTTCACCGACGCGCTGGAGATGAAGGCGATCGCCGACCGCTGGGGCGGCCCGGAGGCCGCCGTGCTGGCGCTCGCCGCTGGCGTCGACATGCCCGCACAGGTGGCGACGCTGAAGGTGCAGGAGGAGACGGTCGTAGCGATCGAGCGGGCGGTCGCCGCGGGACGGCTCGACGAGCAGGCGCTGGCCGCCTCGGCCGAGCGCTTGGGACGGCTGCTGCGGCTCGGCCGCCCGCGGCCTGACGCGGCGGGAGCCTGGCGCGCTGGGGACGCCGAGCTGCTGGACGAGGCCGCGCGGCGCGCGCTGGTTTCGCTCGGCGTGGCGAGCGAGCCTGGCGCGTTGCCGAGCGTGGAGCGCGGTGGCCGCGTCGTGCTGGTGGCAGCTCAGGCGACGCGCCAGAGCGCCGCCACCCAAGCTACGGTCAGCCCCGCCGCGGGCCTGGCCGCGGCGCTGCGCGAGCGCGGGGTGGACGTGATCGAGGTGCCCTACCAACCTGACGAGGCCGCCTCAGTGCTGCCAGAGGCGCTGGCCCGAGCCGAGTCGTCGGACCTGCTCGTCTTCGCCTCGACGGCCCGCACCGTGCTCAAGGAGGCCGAGGTCGGCCTGGCTAGAGGACTGGCGGAAGGCCTGAAGGGCAGTTCGCAGGGTGGCTACTCGACCGGCCTCGCAGCCGACCGAGGCCGCCATACCGCGTTCGTGCACGTGGCGCTGTGGAACCCGTACCTCGTCAAGGCCGTGCCAGGGCCCGCACTGGTGACGTTCGGCTGGCGCGAGCGGTCGGTGAGCGCAGCCGCTGCCGCGCTGCTGGGCGAGGTGAGAGCGGTGGCGACGGCGCCGGTCGAGCTGTGGACGGGGTGAGTTCGCAGCTTCGTTCTGCGCTCACTGGTTAGCCTAGGTAAGAGGTTGAAGGCATAGCCGGTTGAAAGCAGATGCTTTGGGAAAATCGTACGCACGTGTACTACTTGTCGCTTGTAAACAATACGGCTGTCCGGGCGCAGTCGCCTAAGAGCCACCACAACCCTGATCATCGGGAACTCATGGATGTCGTCCAAAAGACGTGTCGCGTCACCTAGAAGAGCGCGTCAGAATCGGAAGAAACAAGTCGAGTTGCGCGACCGCCATCGGCTTCAAGTCTACCGAGACCGCAGTTGTAACGTGGTCGGCAATCTGAAGGAGGGCGATGCTAGGAGATCTAAGTGTGTAATGGCTAGACAGCGATAAAGAACGTAGCCTCCTAAGGAAGGAAAGATCCTGTGACGTGGGACGACCTACAGCTGCTTCGTGAGAGCGTCGACTTTGAAGCCAAGGCGGCACAAGGGCGTGACGGTACGGGAGCCGTGCCGGATAGCTTATGGGCCACATACTCAGCTTTAGCTAACACCAATGGCGGGATCGTCGTTCTCGGGGTGAGAGAAGAAGACGATCGCTCACTCACGCCCGTTGGGCTCATGAGCGTTGACCGTGTGCTTACAGACTTCTGGAATACTATTAACAACTCAACGAAGGTTAACCGTAATATTCTCAATGATGGGCGCGTGCATATCGTCGGTTGGGGCTCTGTCAATATGATTGCAATTGATGTTCCGAGAGCTAGTAGAAGCGATAGGCCAATATTCGTAGGCGCTAACCCATTTACTGGCACGTATAGGCGCAATTTTGACGGTGATTACTTATGTGATGAAAATACGGTTCGGCGGATGATTGCCGATTCTACGCAGGACACTAGAGATGATCAAATCCTTGATGGCTTTGGTATGGACGATTTGGACGAATCAGCGCTCGCGTCCTTCAGGAATGAGTTTCGGTCTACGCGGCCGGGCCATCCCTGGATATCTCTTGGCGACGTTGAGCTACTTCGGAGTCTGGGCGGTTGGCGGCGTGACCGAAGCACGGGCGCCGAGGGATTGACGTTCGCGGGAATTCTGATGTTTGGCCATTTGAGATCAATCCTAGATGCGTTTCCCAACTACGTAATCGACTTCCAGGAGCGACCGGACGAAAGAAGCAGCAGAGAGACACGATGGCTTGATAGGGTGACGACCGACGGAACGTGGTCCGGCAATCTCTTTGACTTCTATCGACGCGTCTATCCGAAAATGACCGCAAGTCTCCGCGTGCCTTTTCAACTTCGGGACGGAAAGCGAGTCGATGAGACTCATGTGCACGAGGCGCTCAGGGAGGCTCTGGTCAATACACTCATTCACGCAGACTTCTCTGGGACTACTTCGATTTCAGTGCTTGCATATCCCCACAAGTTCGTTTTTCGAAATCCCGGTGGTTTGCGTTTACCCTTAGACATTATTCTAGCGGGCGGAACAAGTGATTGCCGAAACCGTAACCTGCAAAAGATGTTCCAGATGGTTGGAGCGGTTGAGCAAGCGGGATCAGGTGTGCCGAAGATCCTTAGAGCGTGGCGCGAGCAAGATTGGTTTCGGCCTCTTTGGCGTGAACGTCTCGATCCCGACATGACCCAACTGGAGATGGGGATGCAGAGCTTGCTTCCCGCCGCTTCGCTTGAGGCCTTGATTCAAAGGTTTGGAGTGGAGTTCGACCGGTTGGATCACGAGCAGAGACTTGCTGTTGTAATTGCCCATGCGGAAGGAGCTGTGACGAACCAGAGGCTGCAAGAGGTTACTAGCACCCACCCAACTGATCTAACGCGCATTCTCCGAGTACTTGTAGGAGACGGCTTGTTGATTAAGGTTGGGGTCGGACGAGGTACTTCATATGAGCTTCCATCAGTTGGAAGCCAGGGTAGCTTGTTCGATAAGAGCCCTTCTAAAGACTCTCATATGAATGAAGCTGGACTTGAAACAATGCAACCTAGGACCCTTACGGAACAAGTTGAAGCCGATATCCGGCAAGTTGCGGTCGGAGCGGTAGATGTGATTAAAGCCAAGGGAAGAACTCTCGACAAGCAATTGATGGAGCGTGCGATTTTGGAGGTATGTGAAAAGGATTATCACACCGTGCGAGAAATCGCGACCGCAATAGGCAGATCCGCCCAAACGCTGAGAGCCGCTTATCTACCTGACCTTGTCGCTTCGGGCCGTCTTGAGTTGCGATATCCACAGACTCCCAATCATCCTAGACAGGCATACAAAGCGTCCGTCAAGAATTGACCAGCGGAAGTCTTCACAAAGACTACATTGAAGTACGAAGAGCCAGCCTCAAGCCTCGTAACATAAGGACAATAACATTGACAGTGCACACCTGAGCAATCTAGTAGAGCAACCTGGACTCCAATGTTTAGGGAGACTACAGCCCCTTGGGACTAATCTGTCAGTGACGAAATCATCGGAACTTAGATACTTTAATCCCCTGAACTAGTGTAGCCGCCCATCCCCGCCCCGACCGGATGCTCGCCCGCCGACACCGGCAGGCGCCCGCTCAGTGGCGACGCGCCGGTCAGCACCGCAGCCGCGCCGATCAGGTTGGCCTCCCGGTAACCGTAGGCCGCGACGTAGGCGGCTGGCCGCACCGGTAGCAGGCGCAGGTCGTCCGGGTTGCCCAGCGCCACGACCACGAGCGGCTTGCCCGTCTCGGCGAGCCTGTGGGCGAGGCGCCCCATGCCGGCCGGGAACGCGCCGAGCCAGCGGTAGGTGCCTAGGACCACCACGTCGGCCGACGAGGCTTCGGCCACCGCCGCGGCGATCTGCTCGTCGCTCGGGTTGGTTCCGACAGCCACGCGGCGCACGGCAGCCGCTGTGCCCACGCTCGCCAGCACGTCCCCGAGATGAGGCGGCTGGCCGAACCCGCCAGGTTGTGGCGCCACCACCAGCACGCTCTCACCCGCTACCAGGGGCAAGACTCCGTCGTTGAGCAGCAGCGTGGCGCCGCGCACGGCCACCTCGTGCGCTAGCTCGCGGTTGGCGGCGTAGTCGGGTGGCGCAGCGTCTAGCCTAGGACGGTACGCCGCCGCCACCGCCGCCGACCGCGCGACGGCGTCACGGACCCGCGCCTCGCTCAGCCTGCCGCTACGCACGGACTCTAGCAGCGCCGCCAGCACCTCGCGCTGGGCGTCTAGGTCGGGGCCTAGGAGCAGTAGGTCGGCGCCGGCGATCACGCTCAGCACGGCGGCCTCGCCCGCCCCGTAATGGCTGGCGATCGCGTCCATGTCCATGTAGTCGGTGACGATCATGCCGTCGAAGCCCAGCTCCTCGCGCAGCAGCCCGGTGAGCGCCGCGGGCGAGAGCGTGGCAGGCAGCTCGGGGTCGAGGGCGGGGAACGCCACGTGGGCCGTCATGATCGCAGGCGCCCCGGCCGCTATCACCGCCCGGAACGGCGGCAGCTCGACGGCGTCGAGGCGGGCGCGGTCGCCGTCCACGACCGGGAGCTCGATGTGCGAGTCGGTCCCGGTGTCGCCGTGGCCGGGGAAGTGCTTGGGAACGGCGGCGACGCCCGCCGCCTCGAGGCCTGCGAGGTAGGCGAGGGCGAACTCGCCGACGACCTCCGGGCTCGAGCCGAACGAGCGGATGCCGATGATCGGGTTGTCCTGGTTCGAGTTGACGTCTACGACGGGCGCGAAGCTGAGGTTGAACCCGGCGTAAGCGAGCTCATCGCCCGTCGCTCTAGCGACGCGCTCGGCCAACGACGTGTCTCCGGCCGCTGCCAGAGCCATGTTGCCGGGGAAGATAGTCGCGTCGTCGACGCGGTAGGTGGTGAACGGGCCGCCCTCCTGATCGATGCCGAAGAGCAGAGGATAGGCGCTGGCGTCCTGCAGCGCGCGCACGCTCGCTCGCGCCGCCGCCGTCGACGGCACGTTGCTCGGGTAGAACAGGAACCCAGCGGGGCGGAACTCCTCGAGGCGCGCGAGCGGCGGCTCGGAGCCCGGGTAGGCGAGCAGCATGAGCCTCCCGACAAGCTCCTCGACGGGGACGGGGTCCGACTCCTGCGCGGCAGCCAGCCCGCCGAGCGCGAGGAGCAGGGCAGCCGAGATGGCGACCAAGACCGCGAGCCGCCGCGGCGGCTCGGCTGCCGATCGGCCAAGGGCGACGAGGGTCCGGTGCTCCGGCGCGACCTGAGTGAACATCCCTGCAGTCTAGCCGTGCCCGATGAGCGTAGCTCGGTCGAGTCGCTCTCTGAATTGACCCTCACCAGATAGCGTCGTATGGTTGCCAAGTAGCGTCTGGACCGAAGAAAACCCGGTGCTCAGCGCAGCTCTACCACGTCACACCCGACTCGGGGGCTGCGAACACGAAAGGCGGATCGAAATGCTCAGAAGACTCGCTTACGTCGCCGCGATGGCGTTGCTCGCCAGCTTCGCGCTCGCTCAGACCACCGTCGAGTTCGCCACCTGGGGCGGCACCGAGGACCTCGACATCTACGAGGAGCTGATCGCCGAGTTCGAGGCCGCGAACCCCGACGTCAACGTCGAGCTCATTCACATCCCCTCGGCCGGCGACTACGAGCAGAACCTCGCCACGCTGATCGCAGCGGGCGCCGCGCCGGACGTCTTCTTCATCAACAACATCTCGCTGCCCGGCTTCGCCGCCCAGGGCGCCTTCATGCCGCTCGAGCGCTTCGCCACCGAGGAGTTCCTCGAGGACTTCTTCCCCGGCCACCTCGACGCGTTCCGTCACAACGGCGCGCTGATGGCCCTGCCGCGCGACATCTCGAACATGGTGCTGTTCTACAACCAGGACCTGTTCGCCGCCGCCGGCGTGCCGGAGCCGACCGAGGGCTGGACGCGCGACGACTTCCTCGCCGCCGCCCAGGCGCTGACGCAAGACACCGACGGGGACGGCGCGCTCGACCAGTTCGGCTTCGGCTACTCGACCTTCTACCTGTTCTGGCAGCCCTGGGTCTGGTCCAACGGCGGCCGCTTCTTCAGCGACGACTTCAGCCAGTTCACGCTCAACCAGGGCGCCGCGCTCGAGGGCCTCGAGTTCTACGTCGGCCT
The DNA here is from genome assembly GCA_964473205.1 of uncultured bacterium. Classification (GTDB taxonomy): domain Bacteria; phylum Deinococcota; class Deinococci; order Deinococcales; family Trueperaceae; genus CAYMRL01. Next base: position 28,237 of record CAYYOK010000005.1, read on the forward strand.
GCGCTGCGGGGTCAACGTCGCCCCGACCGGCGCTCAGGCGGCCGAGCGCAGCGCCGCCAGCATGTTCGCCGACGGCGACGCCGCGATGATCGTCGACGGCCGCTGGCGCGTCGCGCCGCTGCTCGCCAGCCCCGCGGTCGACTTCGCCTGGGACGTCGCGCACTTCCCCGCCGGCCCGGCCGGCTCGGTCATCGACGTCGACGGCTCCGGCTGGGGCATCTCCAGCACCAGCCGCGCCTCCGAAGCCGCCTGGCGCTTCATCGAGCACGTCTCCTCGCCCGAAGCCCTCGCCAAGTGGACCGAGGCGGGCATCATCATCCCTTCGCGCCGCAGCGTCGGCCTCGGCGACTCGTTCATCACGCCCGACGTCTACCCGGCCAGCGACGAGGTCTTCATCACCGCCAACGAGACGGGCATCCCGACCGAGACCTTCGAAGGCTTCGGCGAGTTCCTCACCCTCCTCAACGAGGGCCTGAGCCAGGTCTGGCTGTGCCAGACCAGCGTCGCCGACGGCCTCGGCTCCGTGGCGAGGGACATCGAGGACCTGCTGTCGGACTACAGCCGCTGACCGCGTAAGGACAGGTGGCAGTGACGACCCGCAACAGGGTTGCAGGGGGAGGCCGCGCGGCCTCCCCCGCCTTTCACCGGCGCGGCGACGCGTTGTGGGCACTGCTGTTCCTGCTGCCCAGCCTGCTGGGCATCCTGATCTTCGTGGTGGGGCCGATCCTGATGTCGGTCGTCATCTCGCTGACCGACTGGCGCCTGGCCTCTCGCCTGAGCGTCGAGTCATTGCGCGACAACTGGGTCGGCCTGCAGAACTACGTCAGCCTGTTCAGCTGGCGCGAGGCCGTCTGGTCGCCGCTGCGCAACCTCGCGTGGCGGCTTCCGATCCTGCTCGTGCTGGTCGGCGGCCTAGCCTTCGCCTTGCGCCGGCGCGCGATCAGCGTGCCGTGGGGCGTCGGCCTCATCCTCCTCGGCCTGGTGCTGTTCGGGTACTTCGGCGGCTTGGCCGTCGACTGGAACGACAGGCGCTTCTGGCAGAGCATGTGGAACACGCTCTACTTCGTGGGCTTGAGCGTCCCGCTCACCGTCGCGATCTCGATGCTCCTCGCCTCGGCTCTGAACCGCCCGCTGCGGGGCATCGCCTTCTACCGGGCTGCCTACTTCATGCCCGTCATCTCGGGCGCGGTCGTCGTGGCGCTGGTGTGGCGCTGGATGTTCAACCCCACCATCGGCCCGATCAACCAGCTGCTGAGCTTCATCGGCGTCGCCGGCCCCGGCTGGCTGACGAGCCGCGAGTGGGCGATGCCGGCCCTGATCATCACCGACGTGTGGAGCAACATCGGCTTCTACATGGTGATCTTCCTCGCGGGCCTGCAGGGGATCCCGCATCACCTCTACGAGGCGGCGGATCTCGACGGCGCCGGCAGGTGGCAGAAGTTCTGGAGCGTCACCGTGCCGATGCTCAGCGCCACGACCTTCCTCAACGTCATCCTCGCGCTGATCTCGGCGTTCCAGGTGTTCACGCTGCCGTTCATCATGACCGAGGGCGGCCCGGCGGGCGCGACCCGCGTACTCGTCTACTACATGTACGAGCGCGCCTTCGACACGCCGTTCCGCATCGGCTACGGCTCGGCGATCGCGTGGGTGGTGTTCGCGATCATCTTCATCATCACGGCCGTGCAGTGGTGGGTCAGGCGTAAGTGGGTCGTCCATGAGGAGTAACCCGCGCGCCACGGTGCTGTCTCATCTCCTGCTGGGCGTCGGCGCGGTGATGATGCTCGTGCCGCTCATCTGGACGATCTCGACGTCCCTGAAGGTGCCCGGCTCGGAGTTCAGCATCCCCGTGCGCTGGATACCGGATGCCTGGCACTTCCAGAACTACCTGGAGGTCGCGCGGCGCGTGCCGCTGCCGCGCTGGTTCCTCAACTCGCTGGTGGTGGCGCTGGCGGCGACGGTCGGCCAGATGCTGACCGGCTCGATGGCCGGCTACGCCTTCGCCAGGCTGCGCTTCCGCGGCCGCGACACGACCTTCCTGCTCTACCTCGCCACCATGATGATCCCGCCGCAGGTGACGATCATCCCGCTGTTCATCATCGTGCGGTCCTTCGGCTGGTACGACTCCTACCCAGGCCTGATCGTTCCCGGCCTGTTCGGCGCGTTCAGCGTGTTCATCATGCGGCAGTTCTTCCTGACCATCCCCGACGAGCTGGAGGACGCCGCGAGGATCGACGGCGCCAACCACTGGCAGATCTACTGGCGGGTGATGCTGCCGCTCTCGGGCCCGGCGCTGGCGACGCTCGGCACCTTCACGTTCATGTCGTTCTGGAACTCCTTCCTCTACCCGCTGGTCATCACCCGCAGCCAGGACATGCGCACGCTGCCGGTGGGCCTCAGCGTCTTCCGCAACACCTTCGTGACGGAGTGGACCCTGCTCACCGCCGGCCTGGTGATGAGCCTGATCCCCGTGATCATCGCGTTCCTGCTGGGGCAGAGGTACTTCGTGCGCGGGATCACCATGACGGGGATCAAGTGAGCGCCAGAACCACCTAGCTCGGCTTGGGCGCCGACTGCGGCCCGACCTACGCGGGCGCGCGGACGAGCAGCAGGTAGCGCCACACCATCCCGCCTCCGGTCGACCGCGCTTCGAGCCCGCCGCGCTCGGCGGCCGCCGCGATGGCGTCCTGCGGCCAGGCGAAGGCGCGGTAGCTGCGGCCGAGCAGCCGGAACAGCGCCCGTTGCACCGCCGCCACCCCGCGCGTGACGCCGTTGGACCGCGGGAAGCTGAGCACGAGGGCGCGCCTCGTCAGCCTCGCGGCGGCGGCCGCTAGCTCCAGGCCTTCGGCGGAGCAGCAGACCACCCTGTTGAGGACGACGACATCGGCAGGTTCCACCGCGTGTGGAGCGGCCAGCAGGTCGTGGACCCGGAAGAGCGTGCGGTCGGCCACGCCCGCCTCCCGTGCCAGCCGGGCTGCGAACGGTGCGTAGGCGCCTACCAGCTCCACGACCTCGCCGCTCGCCGCCCCGCTCCGCAGCAGCTCGGTCTGGATGGCCCCGACGCCACCGCCGACCTCGAGCACGCGCGCGCCATCCAGCGAGGGTAGAGCCGACAGCAGCGCAACCACCATCTGCCGCTCCAGGCCGCCGAGCCCGCGCTGGAGGTAGTCGTGCATGTCGCGGCGAGCCGCCGCCGCTCCGAACACCTCCTCGCAGGGCCCCGCGCGACAACAGGAACTCATGCGCTCATCCTAAGAGTGCTGGCCGTGGCGGGGCTCGGCACGCCGCCTTCACCGTCCGCGCGATCCGCTCCTTCAGCTCGCTCTCATCTGTTGCTCCGGCCGCAACGTTTAGGGTGGGGCATAGTCAACTTTGCTAGGTTCACGCTGATCGTGGCGCTGCTCGGCTCGTCGCAGGCGGCAGCAGCTACCCGCATAGACCTCGGGCCGGTTCCCTCGGTCATGGGAGAGGGCGCGCGAGCCGACGGTGGCGTCGTGACGATCTCGCAGGGAGGCACGTTCGAGCTGCGCGGCGAGCTGGTCGGCACGGTCGTCGTCACGGCGCCGGGTGAGCTCGTGACGCTGGTTCTGGACGGCGTCAGCATCCACAACCCCGATGGCCCGGCCATTCTGGTGATGGCAGCCGCCGGCCTGACGGTGGAGCTGGCGGCCGGCTCCTATAACCGGATCTCCGACGGCGGCGCCAGCGAGTACGACGCCGCCCTCTACTCGGACGCTCCCCTGACCATCGACGGCGAGGGCGAGCTCGAGGTGCGCTCGGTCTATGAAGGCATCTCCAGCACGAGCCACATCACCTTCCTCGGCGGCGTCACGGACGTGCTCGCCTACGAGGACGGCCTCAACGCCAACCAGGACGGCGTCAGCCTCATCAGCGTCCACGGCGGCTTCGTTCGCGCTCATGGGCTTACCGGGGACGGCATCGACTCCAACGGGACCATCCACATCACGGGAGGGACCGTGGTCGCGCTGACGTCTCTCGGCACCCTGGACACCGGCCTCGATGCCGACCTGGGCATCTACATCGAGGGCGGCGTGGTGGCGGCGACCGGGGCGAGCATCCTCCTTCCGCTGAGGACGCCTGGTCAGCAACGCGCCCTGATCCTGGACTTCACGACGATCCAGGATGCCGCGAGCCTGGTCGCGATCACCGATCTCGAGGGTGCGCTGCTGCTGGCGTTCGCGCCGCCCGACCGTTACACGCGCGTGATCCTCAGCTCGCCCGACATCGTCGCGGGCGTGCGCTACCGGGTCTACTACCAGGGCGAGGGCAGCGGAGAGGGTCTGGGCGGCTTCTACTCCGAGGTCGAGGCTCTCGGCCACTCGGCCGGCGAGGCCAGGGCCGGACAGATCTTCAGGGTTCGGTCGGCGCGCTAGCCAGCCTTGCCGAGCAGGCGGAGCCGCTGCCGTTCCGTCAGGTACTTGCTCGCCTCCCTCAAGGTCAGCCGCGCTGCGCGCTCGCGCCGCGGCTCCAGCCACGCGAACACCTCGTCGGGCAGCTTCTTGCTGCGCTCCCTCAGCACCCAGCCGATGGCCTTGCGCACGAAGAACTCGCGGTCCTCCAGCAGCCGGTCGGCCACCGCCGCGAACCGCTCGTAGACCGGCTCGCCGCGGCGCATCGGGAGCAGGTAGGTCAGGACTGCCGCGCGTCGCAGCCAGAAGTCGGGGTCCTCGCCCCAGCGCTGCACGGCGGCCTCGACCTCGGGATGGCTGGCGAGCAGCGGCCCCACGACGCACGGCGCGAGGCCGTCGACCAGCGCCCAGGTCCGCGACTCGCGCAGCAGGCGCTCAAGCAGCGGCAGGTCGGCCGGCGAGAGCACGTCGACGCGCTCGCTCAGGACGTCCACCGCCGCCATCCTCAGCTCGTGAACGCCCCGCTCCCACAACGCCTCCGCCAGGTCCACCGTCGCGCCGTGCTCGTAGGGCACGCGCTCCCTGAGCAGGCGGCGCGTGACCCTGTCGATGCCTGGGACGCTCACGCCTAGGTGGACCAGCTCGCTCTTGAGGTAACGCTGCTCGTGCGCCGCTCGCTCGGGCGTGGCGAGGGCGCGGAGCTCGGCCTCCAGCTCGAGGACCGAAGCCGAGGTCTTCTCGTCGGATACGCGGCGGGCGGGATCTGGGGTTGGTGCCAAGGTGACCAGATTCTTTGGCTTGGACGATCTGGGCGCAAGGCTTCGGCGTGCCGATGCCCCGCTCGACGTAGCATCCGCAGACATGGAGAACCCGCCACCCAACCAGGGCTACCGCATCGTCGCCGGCTCGGAAGCGATGGACATCGACGCCGTCCATGCGTTCCTGACGCGGTGCTATTGGGCCGAAGGCATCCCGAAGGACGTGGTGGCGAGATCGATACAGGGCTCGCTGTGCTTCGGGCTCTTCCACGGCTCCGACCAGGTCGGCTTCGCCAGGGTCGTCACCGACCGCGCGACGTTCGCCTACCTCGGCGACGTGTACGTTCTCGAGACGCATCGCGGCCGCGGACTGAGCAAGCGCCTGATGGAGGTCGTGATGGCTCACCCGGACCTGCAGGGTGTGCGGCGCTTCCAGCTCGTCACCCGCGACGCGCACGACCTCTACCGTCAGTTCGGCTTCGCGGTCACGACCAGGCCGGAGGCGCACATGGAGATCGTTCGGCCGGGGCTGTACCGGAGCTGAGCGGTTCGGAGCGATCTCGGAGTCGGAAGACGGCTCGCCTACGGATGGACGTCGGGGTCGGCGTCCACCGCCTGGCGATCAGGCGTCCTCAACCTTCTAGCCCCACAGCGCTCTCTCTGACGATGAGCTCCGAGGAGAGAACGTGGTTAGTGAGCGTCGCGCTCCCAGAGCCGGGATCCGTCAGGAGCTCCAGCAGGGTGGAGAGGGCCAGCTCGGCCATCTTGCCGTGCGGTGCGCGCACCGCTGTGATGCCGGGCCTGTGGAAGGAGGTCCAGGCGGGATCGTCGAACGTGATGACGGACATCTGCTCGGGGATCCCTACCTTGCGGTCCTTGAGAGCTTGCAGGGCGGCGCCGGCCATCAGCTCGTTGCACAGCAGCAAGGCGGTGGGAGGCTCGCTCAGGTCGAGCAGCGCCAGGGTGGCATCGAAGGCTGGCTCGAAACGGAAGTTGCCTACGCCGATCAGGTCGTCGTCGATCTCGACGCCGGCGCCGGTGAGCGCGTCCTTGTAGCCTTCGAGGCGGAGGTGACCGGCCGTGAGGGCCAGGTTGCCCGCCACGATCCCGATGCGGCTATGACCCAACCGCAGGAGGTACTCGGTGGCGTGGCGCGCGGTGTTGCGGTCGTCCAGGTTGACGCGGGGCACGGCCAGCGAAGACCCGTAGGTGTCGATCAGCACCACCGGCATACCCGACTCGACGAGCCGCTCCACCAAGTCCATGTTCTGCTCGTCAGGCGCGACGATGATGCCGTCGACGTTGCGCTCCTGCAGGCTCTTCAGGTACGCCCGCTCGGTCGCGGGATCGTCGTAGGTCGCGCCGAGGATGACCTGGTAGCCGCGGCTCGAGGCCGACGCCTCGATGCTGCGTATGAACGTGGTCCAAGCGTAGCTCTGGATGTTCGACGCGACGAGCCCGATGGCCTTGCTGCGACCCAGGCGCAGCGAGCGGGCCAGAGCGTTGGGACGGTAGTTGAGAGCGTCCGCGGCGTGCGCTACCCGTTGTCTAGTTGCCTCGCTGTACGAGCCGTAGCTTCCCAGCACCCTGCTCGCCATGCCCACCGAGACTCCCGCCATCTTGGCGACGTCCTTCAGGGTCACACGTTTGCCGATCCGGATGGGTGATGCCATCCTGAGCCCCCAATGATCTTGCTGCGCCATCCGACTCGCGGACGATCGGTTGTGGTGTGGAGAGTAGACCATACATGAGGACCCGAGCGGACGGTGTCCGGACCGCCGTGGTGAAAAAGTCGGTGCGCCGCAGCGCCTGACGTGTAACGATGTACCGCGAGGCGCCAAGGGCGGCGTCCCACGCCTCATACGCGAGTCCCGGCAACCTACCGCACGAGCCGCCAGGGCGCGCACGCATGGCACGGCCGAGTCCCCCCGCTCGGCCGTGCCCTTTTTGCAGGCGGCGCTTCCGGCTCGGTCGGCGAGGGGCGTTACCATCGGGGTCAGACAACGCAGCACGCTTAGGGAGGACCGATGCACGCTCTCACATCCCCCATCGTGGCCGCGCACCAGCGGTCTGGTCCCGTCGTCATTCGGCTCCTGGCGCTGGCCGCGCTCTGGCTGGCGGCGCTGACGCTGACGTCCACGGCCTTCGCGCAGGCGGGCGAGACGCTCAGCGTCGAGGTCGTCTCGAGCCCGCCCGAGTACGTCTCGGGTGGCGACGCTCGCCTCGTCGTCGGCGTCCCCCGGCGCATCGCCCTCGCCGACGTCACCATCTGGAGCGGCAACCAGCAGGTGACCGCCGACTTCGCGCGGCGCGGCGACGCGCACGCGCTCGAGGGCGTGGTCAGCGGCCTGCCGCTGGGGACCACGACGATCACGGTCTTCGCCGGCCCGTTCAAGGCCACGCTCGACCTGACCAACCACGACATCAGGGGCCCGATGTTCTCCGGTCCGCCTCAGGAGGTGTTCGTCTGCGCCAGCGAGAGCCACCGCGCCACCGCGGGCCTGGGTGAGGTGCTCGACGAGGACTGCAGCCTCGCGCGGCAGGTCGACTTCCTCTACCTATCGACCACCACCAACAACTTCGAAGCCTTCGAGCCGGCTGCGGGCACGCCGGCCGACATCGCCTACGTGCAGGGGCCGATGGGCGAGCAGCCGCTGATCGTGCGCTGGGAGCGCGGCACCATCAACCGCTTCATCTACTCGATCGCGATCCCCTCAGTGGCGACCCAGGACGTCGATGCGCCCGACGTCAGCGGCTGGAACGGCCGCCTCGTCTACCAGTTCCAGGGCGGCGTCGGCATCGGCCACTACCAGGGCAGCCCGAGCCGCGGCAACATGCTCAATCCTCGGCTCCTGGCGAGCGGCTACGCCATCGCCTACTCGACCGGCAACCGCACCAGCACCCACTACGACCTGATCGTCGGCGGCGAGACCGCCATCATGGTCAAGGACCGCTTCGTCACCGCCTACGGCGCCCCGCTCTACACGGTCGGGCTCGGCGGCTCCGGCGGCGGCATCCAGCAGTACGTCTACGCGCAGAACCACCCCGGCCTGCTCGACGCGCTGATCCCGCAGTACTCCTACCCCGACATGGTCACGCAGACGATCCACGTCGGCGACTGCGAGCTGCTCGAGCGCTTCATGGACGCCAAGGTGGCCGAGGACCCGAGCAGCAGGTGGGCGACCTGGAGCAACCGCACCCTCCTGCAGGGCATGAACGCCTCCGACGAGCTGCCCAACCCGTACAACCAGGGCGCGCCTGGCCTCACCGAGTGCATCAACGGCTGGCGCGGCCTGTCGGCGCTGGCGCTCAACCCGCACTTCGGCACCGCGCCCGGCATCACCGCCGAGCAGCAGGCGGACACGCACTGGACCTACTTCGAGGACATCGTGCAGGTGGTAGGGCGCAGGGACGACGGCTTCGCGCGCAGCTCCTGGGACAACGTCGGCGTGCAGTACGGCCTGCGGGCGCTGCAGGGCGGCCACATCTCGCCTGAGGAGTTCCTCGAGCTCAACGCCGAGATCGGCGGCTGGAAGGATCAGGCCCAGATGGTGCAGGAGGGCTGCCCGTTCATCGAGCAGCTCTGCGCCGACCCCGCGCAGTTCGACCCGACGAGCTCGCGCAACATGAACCTGTCCAGCTCGGGCCGCCCCGCTCCTCGCACCGAAGGCGACCTCGGCGCCATCCGGGCGATCTGGAACAGCGGCCTGGTGTTCGTAGGCGACCGCCTAGGCGTGCCGGCCATCGACTGGCGCCCCTACCTCGAGCGGCAGCTCGACATGCACAACACCGTGCAGTCGTTCGCCGCGCGGCAGCGCATCATCGACGCCGGCGGCGACCCTGGCGAGATGGTCATCTGGTTCACGGACGTCGTCGATGGCGAGGGCGAGTTCGACCAGACGCCGCTGGCGCTGGAGGTGATCGACGAGTGGCTGACCAACATGCGCCGAGACCCGTCGCTGAGCGTCTCGGCGGCCCGTCCGGCGCGGGCGGTCGACTCCTGCTTCGACGCCTCGGGCGCCCTGATCTACGCCGGCGAGGACGCCTGGGCGGGCATCATCGACGACGGCCCTGACGGCCCTGAAGGTGCCTGCGCCTCGGAGTTCGAGATCTACTCCAACTCGCGCATCGTGGCGGGCGGCCCGATCACCGGGGACGTCTTCAAGTGCGTGCTCGTGAACGTAGACGAGGCGATCCGCCGCGGCGTCTACGGCTCCTGGCAGCCGAGTGCCGAGGAGCGCGCGCGGCTGATCGAGATCTTCCCGACCGGCGTCTGCGACTACGAGGCCGGCAACGTGCACCTGGCCGCCTGGTTCAACTGAGCCGCTGCTGAAGCCTAGCCCAGCGCCTCGAAGCGCTCGATCGTGCGCCTAACGCCCTCCTCGAGCGGCGTCTCGTACGCCTGCTGCGCCGCGGCGCGCAGCGGTGCGTCGTCGAAGCCTTCCGGGAACGGCAGCTTCCCGTCACCCACCGTGACTCTGACGCCAGGGCGCAGGCGCTCGATCAGCGCCGCGACCTCGGCCACCTCGACCAGTGGCCCACCCAGGTCGAAGACCCGCGCGCCCAGGCCGTCCTCGAGCGGCGCCAAGCGGCCGAACGCCGCGTCGATGAACTGCCTGGCCACATCGGAGGCCCAGTGGAACTGCATCCGCCCTCCGAAGCTGATGTGGCTCGAGCGTCCCTGGGCGGCTGCCGCCATGGCGACGGACGGCTCGCTGGTGACGCCCTGATCGCGCCCGACCCCGTAGACGGTGTACGGTCTCAGCGCCGCGCTGGAGAGCCCGTGATTCGCCCAGTAGATCCGCGCCGTTCCCTCGTTGGCCACCTTGGTGACGCCGTACAGGGTACGAGGCAGTTTAGGCACCTCGTCGCTGACGATGCCCGGCGGGTAATCAGAAGCCGAGCCGTACACGGCTATCGACGAGGCGTAGGCGATATGCCCGATGCCGGCGGTGCGCGCGGCCTCGAAGACGTGCACCGTGCCCTGGACGTTCACGCGCGCTCCCAACGACGGGTTCGCGCGGCAGAACGGCACCTGCAGAGCCGCAAGGTGGACGATGTGCTCGACGCCATGACCGGTGACCGCCGCGACGACCTGATCCTGCTCACCGATGTCGCCCTGCACGAAGGTCACGGCGTCGAGCTCTTCCTCGCTCATGAGTGCCTGAAGACGGGTGCGGTTGGTCGAGAGATCGAAAGCCACCGGCCGATGGCCCTGCTCCAACAGGTGCTTGACGGTCCAGGCGCCGAGGCAGCCGCCTGCGCCGGTGACCAGCACGGCGGAGCTCACAGGCGGGACCTAGCCGAGGGCGTGTGAGCTCGGCCGCGCGCGGGCTCTGCCGCGCTCACACGAACCTCGTCACCAACCGCCCCAGCGGCCCGACCTCCACGACGTACTCGTCGCCCGGCATGACCCAGTCCTTCTGAGGGCGGCCGAGGACCACGCCCTCGGGCGTGCCGGTGACGATCACGTCGCCGGCGGTGAGCGTCATGTAGCGGCTGGCGTAAGCGATGACCTCGGCGACGGAGAAGATCATGTCGGCTGTCGAGCTGTCCTGGCGCAGGTCGCCGTTGAGCCAGCCGCGCACGCGCATGTCCTGCGGATCGCCAGCCTCATCCGCCGTCAGCACGTACGGCCCGATCGGCAGGAAGCCGTCGAGGGTCTTGCCCAGCAGCCACTGGCCGGAGCGCATCTGCAGGACCCTTTCGGACACGTCGTTGGCGTTGAAGTAGCCGAGGACGTGCTCGAGGGCCTCGCTCTCCGGTATGTCGCGGCCGCCGCGGCCGAGCACGACGCCGAGCTCGGACTCGTAGTCGACCTGCTCGAGTCCCTGGATGTTCACCGAGGCTCCTTGCGGAGCCAGCGTGTTGGAGAACTTGCCGAACAGGACGGGCTCCTTCGGCTCGGCCATGCCGGACTCCGCGGCGTGACGGCGGTAGTTGAGGCCGACGCAGAGGATCTTGCTGGGCTCGGGCACCACCGGCGCGAGGTCCAGGTCATCGAGGGCGCCGGCGAACGGGCCGTCGGTGGCGCGCGCCACCAGGCTGCCGAGCGCGTCCAGGGCGGCCTCGCCCGCGGCGAAGAAGGCAGCGGCGTCGAGGAGGTCGTTGCCGATCGGCACGCCCCGCCCCCTCAGGGCGCCGAGCGGGCTGTCGGCGCCGTGGCGCTGCGCGGCGGCCGCCACGTCCAGGACACCTGAAGGAGTGACGACTCCGAGGAGCGCGCGGACCCTGAGCTTCGTGCCGCTCGGTGCTATCGAAGGGCCGGCCGGTGCGGGGTAGTAGCTGACTAGCTTCATGCCTCATAGTCTCACGCGCTGCGGGGGAGAGCGTCCGGCTGGCGATAGATGTGGGGCTGGTCTAGCCGTTCCAGCTCGGCCGTTCAAGGTAGAGCCGCACCCGATGGGCCTCATGCCGGGAATCGATCCTGACGAGTCGAACCAACTATTGGATGAACTCTAGGTCGAGGAGTACTTGAGGAAGCACAAGAATGATCGTTCCTGACGTCAACCTGCCGCTTCACGCCTACGACTCGAAGGCACCACCTCGTTCGTGCCGGAGCCGAGCACGAGGCATGCGGAAGTCCTCTTCGGACTGTTGAAAAGCGTGGGTACCGCGGGCAACCTGACGACGGACGCACACCTCGCCGCATTGGCCATCGACAATCAGGCGGAGCTGCACTCGACCGACGCCGACTTTGGGAGGTTCAAGGGGCTACGCTGGGTCAACCCGCTAGATTGATTCGGCAGGAGTGAAGCGCGCCAGGGCGCGCCTAATCCTCGTCACCTAATCCTCGTCACCTAATCCTCGTCAGAAGCCGCGAGTACGGACCGCGCCTGGCGCAGTACCGCCTCGTCTATCATCCTGCCATCGACTGACGATGCACCGAGTCGAGAACCTCCTGCCCCGGCGCCCACGAGCCGTCTGGCCCAAAGCACTTCCTCTTGGCTCGGCCTGAACCCTTCGTGCACATGCTGCACGTGCGCCGGATGGATGACGAGCTTGCCGTTGAACCCCTGAGCCCTGGAACGACGCGCGGCGGCCACCGCGAGCTCGAACGGTCGGATCTGGAGAAGCGGGGTGTCGATGCAGTACCGCGATCCGGCAGCCGAGGCAGCGATGACGATCCGAGCTCGCGCATGGTCCAGCACGGACAGCCGCGCGCCGGTCACGTCCTCCTCGCGCTCGTGCCGCCCCCCAGCTACGCCCGTTCCGCCCGAGAGAGCCGGCGGCAAGCCGAGGTCTGCCGCGAAGTCCTCCCCACCGAACGCGACTCCGATGACCGACCGCTGAGCCAGGATCTCGTCCACGCGCGTGAGTCCGGCCGCCGACTCGATCAGCGGAACGACTCCGACGGCACGCAACTCCTGAGCCTCGAGCGCTGCCGCCGCGGCGGCTACGTCTCCGGCCGACGAGGCCTTGGGCACGATCAGCAGATCGAGGCGTGGACCGGCGGAACGCAGGTCGTCGGCGAACTGAGGATCGCTGGCGGCATGAGTGCGCAGAGCGACGACCTTTGGCAACCAGGGATCCCCGCCCGAACCGGGCGTCAGCAGCCGGGCTACGCGCTCGCGCGCGGCATGCAGGTCGTCCGCCGCTACCCCGTCCTCCAAGTCGAGGACGACGGCATCCGGCCGAACCTCGGCCAGCTTGGCCACGAACCGGTCGTTCGCTCCCGGGACGAAGAGCCAGCTACGCGCTGGTCGGGACGGCAGCTCGCGCATCGACGACGGGTCAGTGCCGCGCGATGCCGACGGCGCCGCCGTCCTTGCGCGGGTCGGAGCCGCCCCTGAAGCTGCCGTTCTCGCTCATGGCGATCTGGACCTTCGCGAACGTCCTCTCGTAGTTCCTCAGCGACCGCTCGACGTTCATGCCCCTAGCCTTCAGCGCCTCCACGGTGCGCCGCGGCACGCGCAGCTCGCAGTAGACGGGCGTTCCCTCCGAGTGGAAGCGGGGAGCGTCGGCCGCCTCGACGGGAGACATGCCGAAGTCGATGAGGTTGCTGATCGCCTGGCTGACCGCCGACGAGATCGACCAGCCGCCCGGCGCGCCGATCACCACCCACGGCGCGCCGTCCTTCATGATCACCGATGGCGAGATGGCGCTGGCGCGAGCCTTGCCCGGCTCATAGGAGTTGGGGCGGCCGGGGAGCGGGTCCATCAGCGACACGCAGTTGTTCCAGGTGAAACCGGTGCCGGGGACCACGATGCCGGCGCAGGTCGTCAGCGTGTGCGTTATCGACACGCAGTTGCCGAGCTCGTCCATCACCGAGATGTGCGTGGTGAAGCCGGGCTTGTTGAGCTGCTTGCGGTCCGGCAGCTCGCCGCGCCTGATCTTGGCGGCGATCTCGGCCGCGTACTCCTTGCTCAGCAGCCTCTCGACGTCGACGTGTGCGAACTGGGGGTCGGCGAGGTGGTTGCCGCGCGTGACCCCGACCCAGGCGAGGGCCGCGGCGACGATGAAGCCGTGCTCCGGCCCGCTGTGGTCCAAGCTAGCCAGGTCGAAGTTCTCCAGCACGTTCAGCACCTGGAGAGTGAGCAGCCCGCCACCCGGCACCGCCGAGCTGTGCACCTCGTAGCCGCGGTAGGTGGTCTTGAGAGGAGGCTCGACGACTGGCCGGTAGGTGGCGAGGTCCTCGCGCGTCACGAACGCGCCGTTGGCCTCGAAGTCCGCCATGATCACGTCCGCCAGGCCGCCGGTGTAGAACTCGTCGGCTCCATGATCGGCGATGCTCTGCAGCGCGCGAGCCTGGTCGGGGTTGCGGTAGGCGTGGCCGGTCTCCATCATGTCGCCGGTCGAGCCGTGAAACAGCGCCTTGGCGGCCTCGTTGTAGGCGTACTTCTCGCGCGGATGCGGGAGCTCCGGCAGCATCGGCTTGCGCACGTGCTCGGCGACGTACTCGGGCACCAGGTAGCCGGCCTCGGAGAGCTCGATGCTCGGGCGCAGCAGCTCGGCCCACGGCCTGGTGGCGTAGCGGCGGTGAAGCTCGCCGAAGCCAGCCACCGTGCCCGGGGTCATGATCGAGGTGTAGTCGCGCAGGTTGCGGTGGTCGTCGAAGAGCGCGAAGCGCCACAGGTCGGTGAAGCCCCTGACGTCGTCGACCCAGATGTCCGGGCGCATCTTCGAGCCGATGCGCGGCCAGAAGCCGATGTGCTCGAAGGTGCCCGTCGCCGCCTGGTAGACGGTCGCCGAGCCCCAGCCTCCCAGGCCGCACATGAACGGGTCGGAGACCATCTGCATGAAGCCTGCCGCGACGGCAGCATCGCAGGCGTTGCCGCCCGCCTCCAGCACCTCGACGCCCAGCTCTACCGCCGCTGGCTGCGGAGCGACGACCACGCCTTTCACTGCCGAACCACCTCCGTGTCTAGTTGGATGACGCCTGCGCCGGCAAGCTCGCTCAGGGCGCCAGCGTCGAGACCTGCGAGCGAGGTGAGCACGTCGCGAGTGTCGGCGCCGAGCGCGGGTGCCCTGAGCGGCGCGACCGACGCGCCATGAGCTTGGATCGGCCCCGCGACCTGCCTTACGGTCCCGAACGTCGGGTGCTGATAGTCGATGATCAGCTCCTGCGCCGCGACCTGCGGGTCGGCGAGCGCCTGCGCCAGGTCGTTGACCGGCGCGACGGGCACGCCGCCTTCGAGCAGCTCGAGCCAGTGAGTCACGCTGCGCGACCTGAAGGTGGCCTCGAGCAGGGCGAGCAGCTCGGCCTTGTGCTGGTAGCGGCCGGTCATGGTGGCGAAACGAGGCTCGAGCATGACGGGCAGGTCGAGGCGCCTGGCCAGCTCGCGGTAGAAGGCGTCCGTCTGGCACATGACCATCAGCCAGCCGTCGGCCGCCTCGAAGAGCTGCGATGGGACTATCGACGGGTGGCCGCCGCGGGGCTGACGCTCGGGCCGGTAGTCGCGCGACAGCACCCAGCTCGCTACGTAGTTGGTGAGGTTGAGGGCCGTGGAGAAGAGGCTGGTGTCGAAGTCGCCGCCCAGTCCCGTGGCGCGTGCGCGGTGCACGCCCGCCAGCAGCGCGACAGCGGCCGCCAACCCTGCGGAGAAGTCCACGACGCTCACGCCGGCCCGCGCGGGTGGGCCGCCGGGTTCGCCGCCCAGCGCCGCCATGCCGGTGAGAGCCTGGATGATGTAGTCGTAGGCGGGTTGATCGGCGCGCGGTCCCTCTCGCCCGAAGCCCGTCAGGAACGTGCAGACGATGGCGGGGTTGAACGCCTTCAGGTCGTCGTAGGTGATCCTGAGGCTGGCCGCCGAGCTGCCGCGGGAGTTGGAGAACACCGCGTCCGAGCGCTCCACCAGCCGCGTGAACACCTCGCGCCCGCGGGGGTCCTTCAGGTCGAGAGTGACGCTCCTCTTGTTGCGGTTGAGGCTCTGGAAGAAGAGGCTGTCGGCGTCTTGCGCCCACGGCGGCACGCTGCGGCCGATGTCGCCGTGACCGGGCACCTCGATCTTGATGACCTCGGCGCCGAGGTCGGCCAGCACCATCGTGGCGAACGGCCCGGCGCCGTACTGCTCCACGGCCAAGACTCGTATGTCGCTGAGCGGCAGCGCTGCCACGGGCGGCGTTGCGTCGGCTAACGGGGCTGTCACTTGCTCACTTCCGCATCCTTGGGTCGAGGGCGTCCCGCAGGCCGTCGCCGATCATGTTGACCGACAGCACGGTCAGGGCGAGGACGGCGCCTGGGAAGATGGTCATCCACGGGGCAGTTCGCATCAGCAGGCGACCTTCGGCGAGCATCGCGCCCCAACTCGGCACATGCGGCGGGGCGCCGGTGCCGAGGAAGGACAGCGAGGCTTCGAGAAGCACGGCGGTCGCGAACACGTAGGTCGCCTGGACGAGCACGGGGGAGAGTGTGCCCGGCAAGATGTGGCGCAGCATCAGCGATCCATCGGACGCGCCGAGCGCGCCGGCCGCTTCGACGTAGACGTGCTCCCTGACGACCAAGACCGCCGAGCGCGCCACCCGGGCGCAGCGCGGCAGGTAGACGAGGGTCAGGGCGATGACGATGTTGATGACCTTCGGGCCGATGGCGGCCATGATCGCGATGGCCAGCAGCACGCCGGGCAACGCCATGAGCCCGTCGAGCACGCGCATGATGATCTCGTCCAGCCAGCGGTAGAAGCCGGCGAGCAGAGCCAGCAGGGTGCCGATGGTCGCGCTGAGGAACGCGGTCGAGAGCCCGACGATGAGAGACAGGCGCGCTCCGTGCGCCACGCGCGACCACACGTCGCGCCCGAGGTCGTCGGTTCCCATGAGGTGCGCGGACGACGGCGGCTTGAGGCGGTCGAGGATGGCGAGCGCGTTCGGCCCGCTCGGCGTGATCCACGGCGCCACGAGGGCCATGACGACGATCGCCGCGAGCGCAGCGACGCCTATCGCCACGGGCGGACGCCTGAGCACCTTGAGCGCTCCGGGTGCGCGAATCAGCCCGGCCGCGGCGCTCACGAGTAGCGCACCCTGGGGTCGAGCGCGAGATAGCTGAGGTCCACGAGCAGGTTGATGGTCGCGTAGACGAACGCGACGGCGATCACCGCTCCTTGGATGACGGGGTAGTCGCGGCGCTGAACCGACTCGATCACGAGGCGGCCCGCGCCCGGGATGTTGAAGACCGTCTCGGTGACCACGACCCCGCCCGCGAGCGTCGCGACCGAGAGGCCGATCACGGTGAGCACCGGGATCATCGCGTTGCGCAGTGCGTGGCGCAGAACCACGCGGCGGGGAGCGAGGCCCTTGCTGCGGGCGGTGCGCACGAAGTCCTCGCCGAGCATGTCGAGGACGCTGGAGCGGGTCATGCGAGCGATGACGGCCGCCTGGCTGAAGCCGAGCGCGACCGCCGGCATCACCAGGTAGCGCAGCGTGGTCAGCGGACCGTCGGCCAGCGGCGAGTAGCCGGCGGCAGGCAGCCACTGCAGGGTGACGGCGAACAGCATGATCATCAACAGGCCGAGCCAGAACGTCGGGAGCGAGAGGCCGAGCATCGCCACCACCATCACGATGTAGTCGACGAAGGTGCCGTGCTTGACGGCGGCGATGACGCCCAGGCCGATGCCGAGGAGGATCGCGATCACGCTGGCGGT
Source organism: uncultured bacterium (assembly GCA_964473205.1). Classification (GTDB taxonomy): domain Bacteria; phylum Deinococcota; class Deinococci; order Deinococcales; family Trueperaceae; genus CAYMRL01. Next base: position 45,439 of record CAYYOK010000005.1, read on the forward strand.
GAGAGCCAGCATGCCCGTCGGTTCGATGCGCTGAGCTATGGCGCGCGTGACGGGCATCCGCATGTAGGTGCTGTTGCCGAGATCGCCCCTGACGATGCCGCCGAACCAGCCGACGAACTGCGCGGGGAGCGGCTGATCGAGGTTGAGCCGGGCGCGCAGGTCGGCGATCTGCTGCGGCGTGGCGTCCTGACCGAGCAGCGCCGAGGTGATGTCTCCCGGTACCGAGCGCACGACGAAGAACACCACGATGCCGACCACCAGCAGGGTGGCGACGAGCGAGCCCAGTCGTCGTACGAGGTAGGAGATCATCGCTGAGGGCTAGAGGCGGCTTCGCGGTCTCGCGAAGAGATGGGGGAGCGCGGCCTGAGCCCGCTCCCCCGCTTGGATCCGCCGAGCGCCTACTCCTTCCAGGTGTTCCAGGCTTGGAAGAGGAAGTTGCGAGCCTGCACGTGCACCTTGGAAGAGTAGCCGTTGACGAGGAAGGTGTTGGCCATCTGGATCGCGCCGGCGTCGCGGTAGAAGGCCTCTTGGGCCTGCGCCCACACCGCCTGCCTGGCCGCGGGATCGGAGGTCTGCTTGAGCTCCGCCAAGAGGGCGGCGTACTCCTCGCTGCCGGTGTAGCCGTTCAGGTAGCCGGGGTTGAGGTACGCGATCATCTCGGGCTCAGGGGCGACGGTGAAGTTGCCGATGAAGACGTCCCAGGCCTCGGGGTTGGCGCGCGTCGCGACGGTGGTCGCCCAATCGCGCACGATCACGTCGCTGGTGAGGCCGATCGAGCTGACCTGGTCGACCGCGATCAGCGTGCCGCGGTACTGGTAGTCGAAGTCGCGCGAGGTGATCCAGCGGATGACCTCGCCGCCGTAGTTCGACTCGGCGAGGAGCTGCCGGGCGCGCTCGATGTCGCCCTGGTCGTAGTACTCGAGCCCGGCCTCGGAGTTGGCCATCGCGCCGTACTCGGCGGGCACGACCGTCGGCGTGAGCGCGAAGACGGCGTCGTCGCCGAACGCGCCGAGCATGAGCGGGTAGACGTCGATGACGGCCTGGATCGCCTGACGCAGCTTGAGGTCCTGCATCACCGGCGAGTTGTGGTTGATCAGCGCGAGGTAGTTGTAGCCGGGGCGCATCAGCCAGGCGTACATGTCCTCCGAGGCGTTCATGTGGGCCAGGTCGCTGGCGGCGGCGCGGTAGTTGACGTCGTACTCGCCCGATTCGAGACCGGCCTGACGAGTGGCGGCGTCAGAGACCGCGATGAAGCGGATCGTGTCGAGGTAGGCGTTCTTGGTGCCGACGTCGCCGGAGGGCTCGCCGTCAAGACCGACGTAGCCGTCGAACCTGTCGATGATCACCTCTTGGCCGCGCACCCACTCGCGCAGGCGGTAGGGGCCGGTGCCGATCGGGGCGTCGTTGGGCGTGTCGCCGATCTCGGCGATCTGCGAAGCGGGGTAGATGAACGCGGCGCCCTCTGACCAGCCGAGCACCGAGGTAAGGGTGCCCGCGGGCGCCGTGAGCTGCAGGGTCACGGTGTGGTCGTCCGGTGCACCGATCTCGGCCGTGCCGAGCAGGCCGCGGCCGTAGCCGATGCGGCGCCAGCGGTCGAGGGACGCGACCACGTCGGCCGACGTGAGCGTCTCGCCGTTGTGGAAGACGACGCCTTGCCTCAGGGGGATCGTGTAGGTCAGCCCGTCGGCGCTGATCGTCGGCAGGGCGGCGGCGAGCATGGGCTGCACCAGGCCCTGTCCATCGCGGGCGTAGAGCCCCTCGGAGATGTGCGAGGTGATCTCGAGGACGATCACGGCGGTGCTGGTGTGGGGGTCGAGGGTGGGCGGGTCGCCGGTGATGGCCACGCGCAGCACTCCCCCTGTCACCGGGGTCTGCGCCGCGGCGACGCCGAGGAGCAGCGTCGCGATCAGGGCGCAGCTCAGGAAGGCGCCTATCGACCTCTTGGCACTTCGGACCATGCGTTCTCTCCTTCCGAAGCCTCCGCCAAGGCGGTCGACTTCTCCCTGCCGATTCTCCGGGCCGACATCGGAACCGGCTCGAAGCCGGTAGCCGAGTCGCGCTAGCTGCAGAATCTTATAAGAGAGAATATATAAGACCCAGGCGGGTCGGTGTCAATCTCCCACCCTCTGCTCGCGGCGCGGCAGCAGCACGGAGCGCTCCAGGATCAGCACCTCGACGTCGTCCTGGTTGAGGCCGACGGTGCGAACCTTGACGATCCCGCGGCTCGGATCGGAGCGCGATGGCCGCAGCGACAGCACCGTCGAGCTGGCGTAGAGCGTGTCGCCGTTGAACACCGGGTTCGGCAGCTCCACCTTCTCGAAGCCGAGGTTGGCGATGGCGGCTTGGCTGATGTCCCTGACCGACATGCCGACGACGATGGACAGCGTCAGGCAGCTGTTCACCAGCGGCCGGCCGAAGCGGGTGCCCGCCGCGTAGGCGGCGTCGAAGTGCAGCGGGTGCGTGTTCATCGTCAGCAGCGTGAACCACGAGTTGTCCGCCTCGGTGATGGTCCTGCCCGGCCAGTGGCGGTAGACTGCACCGATCTCGAAGTCGTCGTAGCAGCGGCCGGTGCTTGGGGCAGCCGACGGTTCCATGCCTAGCTCCTCTCGTCTCGGGTCGCACTCGACCGACATCGTATAAGATATCTGAGGGCACAGATGGCGCATCCGACCAAGAAGGACCTGGCATACGACTTCATCAAGCGGCGCATCCTCGAGAAGCGCCTGCTGCCGGGCCAGCGCATCACGGCGAGCCAGGTGGCCGAGGAGATCGGCACCAGCGTCCTGCCCGTGCGCGAGGCGCTGCTGAGCCTCGAGGCCGAGCGCCTGGTCAGCATCACCCCTTATGTCGGAGCCGTCGTCGCCTGGGTCTCGCCCGAGGAGGTGTTCGAGGTCATCAGCCTGCTGGCGGTCCTCGAAGGGTACGCCTCCTCGCAGGCCGCCGGGCGCTCGCGGCAGCTCGCGCGTCAGCTGCCCGCCATCAACCAGAAGCTCAGGGCGGCCATGCAGCAGGAGATGTGGTCGTGGTTCATCGACCTCAACCGCGAGTTCCACTTCAGCATCTTCGAGGCGTCCGGCAACGGCGTCCTGCTCGAGAACATCAGGGTGTTCTGGAGCCAGCTCGACACCATGCTGACCACGACCTCCTTCCACCTGGTGCCCAACCGCGCCGAGGAGGACCTGAAGGAGCACGACGAGCTGATCGGGCTGCTGACCGCGGCGCGTCCCGATCCGCTGGCCATCGAGCTGGCCGCCAGGGCGCACCGCATGCGCACCGCCGCCTACCTGGAGCGGCAGGCTCAGCCGGTCGGCTGAGCCTCGGGAACGGGCCGCCTAGCGGAGGGGAGCCGCTTCGGGCCTCGCCCTCAGCTCGGCACGAACCAGATCATGTGCACGTGGTCGTAAGAGACGCCGTCGACCATCACCGCCGCCGGCTCGGTGCCGAACTCCTGGAAGCCGAGCTTGGCGTAGAGCTTGCGGGCGCTGGTGTTGGTGGCCTCGACGGCGCAGAGGATCTGGCGTATGCCGGCTTCGGCGGCCATGCGGTCCATGGCGGCGCGCGCGACCCGGTAGCCGACGCCGTTGCCGCGCGCCTCGGGCGAGACGTACATGCCTACCAGCGCCGCCTTGTGGTGGACCTTCGGGTAGGTCTCGCGCAGCATGCCGGCGGTGGCCACCAGGCGGCCGTCCTTGAACGCCCCCATCGTGAACGAATCGGGCGTCGAGCGGATGCGCTCGGCTATCTGCTCCAAGCTCCTCTGCCTCGTCATCTCGTAATCGCCGCTGAACGCCGTCGGGTGCGCGACCAGCGCCTCGAGGCGCAGGTTGCGGTACTGCTCGGCGTCGTCCTCGGTCAGAACGCGGTACTCGTGTCGCTCCATGGTAGGTCGTCTCCCCGCCCGTCGTGCCAGTCTGGGCGCTGCGCGGCCCCGCTGGAGCGCGCGCGAATGGCGGTAGCTTACCGGACGCCGGCTTTCCGGTCGCGGACGGCTGCCGCCGCCTGAGCGTCGCGCATGAGATATAGACTCGGCAGATGGCGACCTTCGACACCCTGATCCGCAACGCCCGCGTCGTGGACGGCACCGGCAACCCGTGGTTCCGGGCCGACGTCGCGCTCACAGCCGACCGCATCGCGGCGCTGGCCCAGCCAGGCACGATCCCGGCCGAGAGCTGTCGCGAGGTGGTCGACGCCGGCGGCAAGGTGCTCGCGCCCGGCTTCATCGACATCCAGAGCCACTCGATCATGCCGCTGATGACCGACGGGCGCTGCCTCTCGAAGATCACCCAGGGCGTCACCACCGAGATCATGGGCGAGGCCTGGACGCCCGCGCCGGTCGGCGGCAGGTTCCTGGAGCCGCTGCGCAACTCGATAGTCGGCGAGCGCGTGCCGGCCGAGTGGCGCGAGCGGATGCTCGGCTGGAAGCGCTTCGGCGACTGGCTCGACGCCTACATCGAGCAGGGCGTCTCGCCCAACGTCGGCTCGTTCCTCGGCGGCGGCACCACGCGCTCCTACGCAATGGCGATGGACATGGGCGCGCCCGATGCCGACCAGCTCGAGGTCATGCGCAGGGTGATGGCTGGGGCGATGGAGGACGGCGCCTTCGGCGTGTCGTACGCGCTGATCTACCCGCCCGATGCCTACACCGAGTTGGACGAGCTCGTCGAGGTGTGCAAGGTGGCGGGCTGCTACGGCGGCATCTACATCACCCACATGCGCTCCGAGTCGCACGCGATCTTCGAGGGTCTCGAGGAGACGTTCCAGATCGCGATCCGCGCCGGGCTGCCGGCGGAGATCTACCACCTCAAGGCCGCGCACCCGGGCTCGTGGTGGAAGATGGCGTCGATCGTCGACCGCATCACCCGCGCTCGCGAGCACGGGCTCGACGTCACCGCCGACATGTACCCCTACGTCGGCTCCGGCACCGGTCTGACCGCCATCCTGCCGACCTGGACCGCGGCCGGCGGCAAGCTCTACGAGAACCTCGCCGACACCGACGTGCGCAAGCGCGTGCGCGCCGTCCTCGAGGGCGAGGTCGCCGGCGACGGGCTCGGCCTCGAGACCCGCGGCGGACCGCACGGCATCATGCCCGTCGGGTTCATGAAGCCCGAGAACCAGCAGTACGTCGGCAAGCGGCTCAGCGAGATCGCCGAGATGCGCGGCCAGGACTGGATCGAGGCGGCCCTCGACCTGCTGGTCGACGAGGGGCAGCGCATCGGCACCATCTACTTCTCGATGGACGAGACCAACCTGCGCCTGCAGGTGCAGCAGCCGTGGATCAAGTTCTCGACCGACGCCGGCGGCGTCGACCCGGCCTGGGCGAAGGAGCACGGTCCCGTGCACCCGCGCGCCTACGGCACCTACCCGCGCGTGCTGGCCAAGTACGTGCGCGAGGAGCGGCTCATCTCGCTCGAGGACGCGGTGCGCAAGATGACCTCGTCGGTGGCGGACAGGCTGAGCTTGAAGGGCCGCGGCCTGGTGCGCGAGGGCATGTTCGCCGACCTGATCGTCTTCGACCCCGACACCATCCAGGACCACGCGACCTTCGAGGACTCGCACCAGCTCTCGACCGGCGTCAGCGACGTGTGGGTCAACGGCACGCGGGTGCTCGCCGGCGGGGCGCACACCGGTGCGACCCCTGGACGGTTCGTCAAGGGGCCAGGGGCGGCGTAGTCGCGGCTCTCAGAACCGAGGGTGGTGGTCGAGGCCTTCGTACGCCTCGATGAAGCGGAGCATCCCCTCGCGGTCGAGCTCGGCGAAGCGCTGCAGGCGCGTCCAGGCCGTGAGCACGTAAGGAGAGCCGAGGTTCGCGCGCGGCGCGATCACGATGCGGCTGTAACCGCGGGCGACCTCGTTGAGCAGGTCGACGTTGGCGGCGTTCTCCTCGTCGGTGCCGAGGTCGTACCACATGATCACGCCGCCGTCCTCCATGTTGTGGACGAGGAACTCGTCCGCCTGGACCGACGTGTAAGACCCCCAGCCCGCGATGCCCGGCATGTGCGGACCGGAGGTGGGCGGGTCGGAGTTGTAGGGCACGTGCGGCGTCTGCAGCGAGGCTATGTGGAGGTTCCCCTGGCTGCGGAAGCGCTCGCCGGGCCTGCCGGACTCGCGGATCACGTTGACCGCGATGGCGGCCAAGATCACCGTCGCGATCCCGGCGCCGATGGCGATGTTCACGCGCTGCTGCCTCTGGCGCCGGCTCGGGCGGGCTGCGGCCTTGGGCTTGCCAGCGGCCGCGGGCGCAGCGGCAGCCTTGGGCGCGTCGGCGGTCTTCGGCTTGTCGGCGGCCTTGGACCTGTCGGCGGTCTTCTGAGTCGACTTCTTCTTGGCCATCGTCAGCGAGTCTAGCTTGCTCATGAGAGCGAGCGGCTAGCTCCGCGCGACGTGCGCGGCTCTGGCGGCTACTGCCGCCAGACGTCGATGGTGACGGCGTTGTGCTTGTCGAACTCGACGTCTATGGTCGCGGTGCCGTAGTACTCGCCCGGTTCGCCGGGTATCCCGTCATCGTCGTCGTCGCTGTAGACGTAGATCGTCACCAGCCCCGTCACCGAGTCGACGAGCACGAACTCGCGGTGATGGCCCAACGGGGTCAGCGGGTAGCGCTCGACGTCGAGGATCAGGCCGAGCGGGTCCGGCGGCGGAGGCTCGGCGTCGGCCAGGGCGGCGACTGCGGCGCCCGCCATGACGAGACCGTAGCCGTACTGGTTGTCCTTGCCGGCCGGGCCGAGGTCCAGCGCGGTGTCGATGAGCGCCTGCTCGATCTCGAAGAGCGACGCGCCCGGCTCGGCGTGCATCATCAGCGCGACGACCCCCGCGACGAGCGGAGACGCCATGCTGGTGCCCTGCATGTAGCCGTAGTCGGCGGTGCCGGACGATACGTCGTAGACGGTGCTGAAGATCATGTCGGCGTCGGTGGGGCCGTACCACTGCTCGCCGCCGGGTGCCGCCAGGAACAGCTCCGGCCCTACCTGGCTGTAGCAAGCCCTGGCGTCGTCCGGCCGCGTGGCCCCGATCGCCCACACCGAGAAGTAGGCCGCGGGGTAGGCGACCGACGAGGTCGTGCCGGAGGGGCATTGGCGGTCGTCGTTGCCGGAGGATGCGACGAGCGCGACCCCGGCGATGTAGAGGGTCTCGAGCGCGTCCTCGACTCCCTGCCCGAGGGCGCTGGAGGAGCCGAGGCTCATGTTGACGACCTGCGCCCTCGGAGCCCCATCGTTGTAGACGTACTGAAGCGCGGCGACGAGGGCGGCGGTGGTCATCGGGCAGCGGCCCGTGCCGGCGTCGTACCTGTCGATGTCGAGCAGCAGCAGCCCGGCTGCCGGGGCTGCGCCGGCGACGCCGATGACGTTGTCGGTCGCGGCCGCGGCGATGCCCGCGACGTGCGTGCCGTGCGTGCCGCAGATCGCGTGCTGGACGGTGACGTCGGTCTTGCCGTCGCCGAAGTCGTACTGCCCCACGACCTTGCCGCTCAGGTCGGGGTGGGCAGGGTAGAAGCCGCCGTCGATGACGGCGATGGTCACGCCGGCGCCGCGCGCCAGCTGCCACGCCGGCTCCATGTCCACGCTGGCGAAGCCCCACTGGCGCGGGTAGTGGAAGTCGTTGGGGAAGCCTAGCTGGTGGCTCTCCAGCTCGATCGACGGCGTCACGCCGCGGATGCCTGGCGAGGAGGCGAGCCGCTGCATCGCCGCCTCGGTCTCCGAGGCCGGGACGTCGAGGAGCAGCACGCCGGCCGCGGGGAAGCTGAGGGCGATGGAAGCGTTGCCGAGTGCCGCGATCGAGTCAGCCGCGGCGGGCGCGATGCCGGCGAGCGGTGTGGCGCCTATGTTGCGGCCGCCCGCCCCTGCGTCCGAGGCCTCGAGCGCCGTCACCACGAGCTCAGGGGTTCGATCGACCGCCACTATCAGCGTGACGCTGCCATCGGGGTTAGGCACCGCGTCGGCGGCCGAAGGGAGCGGACCTGAGGCGAGGCTCGACTCTCGCCCCGACGCGCCGCGGTTCGGGCTCGTCTGGCGCTGCTCGCCGTGCAGCGGGTCGCCAGGGTGCACGACGACGGTGCCGTAGACCCTGGGGAACGAGAACGCCAGCTCGCGGCTCACCGAGACGGGGCCGTCGCGGCCATCCGCGTTCAGCCACAGCTTGAGCAGGTGCCTGGTCGGGCTCACGCCCGTCGGGTCGATGACGAGCGTCACCGTTCTGGGGCCGGTGCCGCTGCCGAGGCTGAGCGAGGTGTTGGCGGCGAGGACCGGGTCGTCGGCCGTCACGCTGAGCGTCCAACTTCCGGACGCCTGCACCTGCAAGGTCGCCCGCGTCACGCCCTCCATGCTCGTCGGCGAGACGGACAGGCTCGCGACCTCGTCGGGCGGCGCTTGGGTGACGCAGGCGGCGATGAGCAGGAGCGCGACGACGGACCACAGCCGCAGCGAGGTGGAAGGTGCACGGTGGCTGTCGGTCATCACTGGCCTCCGAGCGGCTGCCCGGCAGCCGGTGGCGGAGCGCGACGGGCAGGCTGCTGTCCGCGTGCTCGGTCCCCCTGATTCTCACTCACGCGCCTGGGCTGCGGCTGACACCGGCCTAGGCGCGGCTTGAGAGATGCTTAAGGTTCGCGTCGGGTCGGGTGGCGGATCGCGCGCTGGCGGGTACCCAGGCACTTTCGGCCACCCCTGGGCTAGGCATCTGCCTAGTTTAGGGGCGCCGCGAACGGTGTCCATGGCTGGGCCCGACGGCCGCGCACGCTAGAGATGCGAGCGCAGGTAGGCGAGAAGCCCGGCCGTCGAGGAGTCGTGCTCGGCAGCCGGCTTCTCGCCGCCGGGCCCGGCCAGCTCTTCGAGCACGGCGTTGGCCAGCTCCTTGCCGAGCTCGACGCCCATCTGGTCGAAGCTGTTGATGTCCCACACGACGCCCTGCACGAACACCTTGTGCTCGTACAGCGCGATCAGCATCCCGAGGGTCGTCGGCGTCAACCGCGGCATCGCGATCGAGTTCGAGGGGCGGTTGCCTGGGAAGGTCTTGGCGGCGACCAGCTCCTCGCTGACGGGCGACCCGCCCGACCCGCCGCGGGAGAGCATGGCGCGCGTCTCGTCGGCCGTGCGTCCGCGCAGCAAAGCCTCGGTCTGGGCGACGAAGTTCGCCAGCAGCATCCGGTGGTGCTCCGCCAGGTCGTGATGGGGCCGCGCGGCCGCGATGAAGTCGGTAGGAACGACGGACGTGCCCTGGTGGATGAGCTGATAGAACGCGTGCTGCCCGTTCGTGCCGGCCTGGCCGAAGACGATGGGGCCGGTCGGGTAGGGGACCGGCGTGCCGCTCAGCGTCACGCGCTTGCCGTTCGACTCCATGTCGAGCTGCTGGAGGAACGCCGGCAGGTACTCGAGCGACTCGTCGTAGGGGAGCACGGCGTAGGTCTCGGCGCCGAAGAAGTCGCGGTACCAGACGCCCAAGAGGGCGAGCAGCACCGGCGCGTTGCGCTCCAGCGGAGCGCTCTCGAAGTGCTCGTCGACCAGCCTGGCGCCGGCCAGCAGCTCCTCGAAGCGCTCGAAGCCGACCGCCAGCGCGATGCTCAGGCCGATCGCCGACCACAGCGAGTAGCGGCCGCCGACCCAGTCCCAGAAGCCGAACATGTTCTCGCCGTCGATACCGAAGTCCTGGACGGCCCGCAGGTTGGTCGAGAGAGCCGCGAAGTGCCGCGCAACCGCCGCGTCGGAGCCGAGCGCCGCGACCGTCCACTCGCGGGCGGTGGCCGCGTTGCGCATCGTCTCCTGGGTGGTGAACGTCTTGGACGCGATCAGGAATAGCGTCGTGGCCGGATCGAGGCCGCGGAGCGTGTCGTGCGCCGAGGCGCCGTCGACGTTGGAGACGAAGTGCAGCCTGGGACCGTCGGCGTAGGGCCTGAGCGCGCGCACCACCATCTGAGGGCCCAGATGCGAGCCGCCGATGCCGATGTTGACGACGTCGGTGATCGCGTCGCCGCGGTAGCCGCGCCAGGCGCCGCTCCGCACTGCGTCCGAGAACGCGCGCATGCGCCCAAGCACGTCCCTGACGGCGGCGCGTACTTCCTGGCCATCGACGGTCAGCGGCGCCCCGTCCGGGTCCCTGAGCGCGACGTGCAGAACGGCTCTGTCCTCGCTGGCGTTGATGCGCTCGCCTTCGATCATCGCCGCGCGCGCCTGCTCGACCCCCGAGGCGCGCGCCAGGTCGAGGAGCAGGCCCAAAGTCGTGGCGTCGAAGAGGTTCTTGCTGTAGTCGATCAGCAGCTCGTTCTCGCCGTCACCGACCGTGAGCGAGTAGCGCTCGAAGCGCCGCGGGTCGGCGGCGAACAGCTCGCGCAGATGGACTCCGGCCAAACGCCCCTGCTCCGTGGCCAACGCCTGCCAGGCTGCGGCCCAGTCTTCCGTGTCGCCCCAACGCCTGCTCATCGATACCGGCTCATACTCAGGCGCGCGTCTCGCTCGAGCGGCGCCAGAGGTTGACCGCCGCGTCGGTGGCGTACGCGTCGATCTCCGCGAGCTCCTCCTCGGAGAACTCGAGGTTCGCGAGCGCTCCGACGTTCTCCTCGAGCTGGGCGACGCTGCTGGCGCCGATCAGCGCCGAGGTGACGCGCGCGTCGCGCAGCACCCAGGCGATCGCCATCTGCGCCAGCGTCTGGCCGCGGCGCTCGGCGACCTGAGCCAGAGCGCGCACCTTCTCCTGGTTCTCGCTCGAGAGGAAGTCGGGCTTGAACGAGTCGGCCGTGGCCGCGCGCGAGCCCTCGGGCACCCCGCCCAGGTACTTGCCGGTCAGCAGGCCCTGCGCCAGCGGCGAGAACGCGATGCAGCCGATGCCCGCCTCCTCCAGCGTGTCGAGCAGCTCAGGCTCGATCCAGCGGTTGACCAGCGAGTAGGACGGCTGATGGATGAGGCAGGGCGCGCCGAGCTCCCGCAGGAGGCGGGCCGCCTCGCGGGTGGCCTCGGGCGAGTACGACGAGATCCCCGCGTAGAGCGCCTTGCCCTGGTGGACGGCGCTGGCGAGGGCGCCCATCGTCTCCTCGAGCGGGGTGTCCGGGTCGAAGCGGTGCGAGTAGAAGATGTCGACCTGATCGATGCCCATGCGCTCCAGGCTCTCGTCGAGGCTGTTGAGCAGGTACTTGCGCGAGCCCCACTCGCCGTAGGGGCCGGGCCACATGTAGTAGCCGGCCTTGGTCGAGATGACCATGCGGTGGCGCAGGCCGGCTAAGTCCTCGGCCAAGACCTTGCCGAAGTTGACCTCGGCCGAGCCGGCCGGCGGACCGTAGTTGTTGGCCAGGTCGAAGTGCGTGATGCCGAGCTCCCAGGCGCGCACCAGGACCTCGCGCATCCTGTCGATAGGGGTCGAGTCGCCGAAGTTGTGCCACAGGCCGAGCGAGACCGCGGGCAGCAGCAGCCCGCTGCGTCCGACGCGGCGGTAGGTCATGGGCGAGGGCGCTTGCGTCATGGCCACATCTTAGGCGTCGGTGGCGCGGGCGCGTCGAGCGCGGGCCGTCGGCGCGCGCTTGGGCGGGTCGATGAGCCCGGCGAGCTGCACGCTGCCGAACACCTCGCGCAGGCCGAGGCTGGCGTTGATCCAGGCGACGTTCAGGCGGCAGTAGCCCTTGCGCTCCTGGGTGGCGCAGCGCACCTTCGTCTGGCAGGTGTCGAGCACCAGGGGGCCCGAGACGCTCTCGATGACGTCGAGCAGGGTGATCGCGGTGGGATCGACCTTCAGCGTGATCCCGCCCTTGCGGCCCGTGCGGTTCTCGAGGTAGCCGGATTCCGACAACCGCCTGAGCACCTTGGCGAGGAACGCCGGCGGGAACTTCAGGTCGGCAGCCATCTGCGCTGTGGGCGCGCCGGGGTTCTCCGCCGCGTAGATGAGGGCGTGGATGGCGTAGCTCTCCTCGCGCCTCAGCAGGGTGCGGTAGGGCAGGGATCCGTTGTTCTCGGGCACCTCTCGATGGTAGCAGCGAAGCCGCGCGCCGGCTGCCGCCTGCGAGAACCGGTAGTTACGCCGTCGGGAGCGCGACTCCTCGCTCTCGCGGTAGGACATGTGTCCCTGCCGGCGAGCCGGACGACCGGCCCATAATCTGGACATGGGAGTCCAAGAAACGGCTTGCGACCCACAGGCGACCAGCTCACCGGCTCAGGCGAGCCGGGCTAGGAGGAGCAGCATGCGCAAGGCAGAAGGCAACGTCTCACTCAAGGCGATCATCGGCGCCGCCGCGTTGGCGGTCGTGTTGGCCGTCGGAGTCTCGCTGTTCGGCGAGGACCGTGTCAGCGCCCAGACGGCGCTCGGGGAGGACCCGCAGCTGGCGCACGCGGCGACGGCCTCCACTCAGCACGGCCACGAGATCACCATCAGCGGCGGGATCTGGGGCGAGCGCGCCCTCAGCGCCGACGCCGAAGACCTCATCCCCGTGGCGGACCTGCCGGTGATCATCGGCGAAGTCGGTTACGCCCCCAACGCCGCCCCGCCCGTCGCGCGCGACTACCGCGCTCATGTGCAGATCGAGCTCGAGGTCACCGAAGAGGTCCTCGACCTGGCCGACGGCGTCCAGTACAAGTTCTGGACCTTCGGCGGCAGCGTCCCCGGCCCGATGATCCGCGTCCGCGAGGGCGACTTCGTCACCTTCACCCTGCAGAACCACCCCACCAGCCTGTTCCCGCACAACATCGACCTGCACGCCGTCAGCGGCCAGGGCGGCGGCGCCGAGGCGACGCTCGTCTCCCCCGGCCAGCAGGCGACCTTCGCCTTCACCGCGCTGAACCCGGGCGTGTACATCTACCACTGCGCGACCGCGCCGGTCGGCATGCACATCGCCAACGGCATGTACGGGCTGATCGTCGTCGAGCCCAAGGAAGGCTTCGAACCGGTCGACCGCGAGTTCTACGTCGTCCAGGGCGACTTTTACACCACGGCCGACTTCGGTGTCGGCGGCCTGCAGGACTTCGACATGCAGCGCGCGATCAAAGAAGACGCCTCCTACGTCGTATTCAACGGCCGCGCGGGCTCCCTCACCGGTGACAACGCCCTCCAGGCGAAGGTCGGCGAGGCGATCCGCATCTTCGTCGGCAACGGCGGCCCCAACCTCACCTCCAGCTTCCACGTCATCGGCGACGTCTTCGACCGCGTCTGGGTCGAGGGCGGCGCGCTCTACAACCGCGACGTGCAGACCACGACGATCCCGGCCGGCGGCTCGGCGGTAGTCGAGTTCGTGGCCGACGTGCCCGCCAGCCTGACCCTGGTCGACCACGCCATCTTCCGCGCCTTCAACAAGGGCGCCATCGGCTCGCTGGTCATCACCGGCGAGCACGACCACACCATCTTCACCGAGCGCGTCTCCATCTCCACCTACCAGCCCACGGACGCCAACGAGGCCGGCAGCCGCTAGGCCTAGGGCTGAAAGGTAACTGGAGACGCCGATGATCCGCGCAACCGCCACCGCCCTCGCCCTGCTCGCGCTGACCTTCGGCGCAGCACAGGCCAACGGAGCCCCCGTCACCTCCTCGGGCGAGCTGCGTGAAGCCTACGGGACGAGCGCGGTGGCGGCCCTCGCGGCCCCGGCACCGCTTCGAGCACCTGCCGAGATGATCTCGGTTCCGGGCGGAGAGATCGAGCTGCTCTACCCGATCGAGGGAGAGCCGACCGCGCGCGTCGCGCCGTTCGCGATCGACGCCGCACCGGTGACCAACGCCGAGTTCCTCGCGTTCGTCGCGTCAGACCCGTTCTGGGCGCGCTCGACCGCGCCGGTCGTGTTCGTCGGCGCCGGCTACCTGCTCGCCTGGGCCGGCGACCTCGACCTCGGCGACCTGGCCCCCGACGCCCCGGTGACGAACGTCTCCTGGTTCGCGGCGGCGGCCTACTGCGAGGCGCGCGGAGCCCGGCTCCCCACCGAAGCCGAGTGGGAGCTCGTCGCGCGAGCCGGAACCGCCGGCCCGGACGGCAGGAGCGAGCCCGGCTTCAGCCAGGGCGTTCTCAACGCCACCGTCAACCGCGCCGCCCGCCCCGGCCCCGTCAGGTCCGCAGCGCCCAACTACTACGGCGTCCACGACATGCACGGCCTGGTGTGGGAGTGGGTCTTCGAGGTCGGCTCGAGCCTGAACACCGCCGACAGCCGCAGCCAGGGCGACAGACGCCTGGTGCTGGTGTGCGCCGGCGGCAGCATCGGAGCCAGCGACACCACCGACTACGCAGCGTTCCTGCGCTACGCCTACCGCGGCGGCCTGACCGGCGACTACAGCGCTTCCGGGCTGGGCTTCCGCTGTGCGGGCGCATGATGACCGGGGTGATGCGAATGATCCGCCAGACCTGTGACGACGCAGCCCGCCTCCGCCCTCGCCTCGGCCTGGGAAGGCTCGCCTTGGCCGCTGCGGCGGTCGCCGTCCTGCTGCTCGCGGGTTGCGGAGAGGGCGAGGCGGACGGTGCCGGCGTCACGCATGACCAGCTCGCCGCGCAGGTCGGACCAGCCGTACTAGACACCGCTCACGCCGCGCACGGAGCCCACGCCGCTCAAGCAGACCACACCGCCCACGCCCACCACGACACCGCAGCCACCACGCTGCCGGCCGGCGAGCTGCCGGGCACCTCGCTCTACCACTTGCGCAGCGCCTGGACCGACCAGGCCGGCGGCAGCTTCGTCCTCGACGAGCTCCGCGGCCGCCCGGCGGTGTTCGTGATGTTCTACGGCGACTGCACCACCGCCTGCCCGCTGCTGGTGCGCTCGGCCGAGCTGATCGAGCAGGCGCTGCCCGACGGCCTCAGGGGCGAGGTCGAGTTCGTGATGGTCACCTTCGACACCACCCGCGACAGCCCCGAGCGGCTGAGAGCGTACGCCGAGTCCAAGGGCCTCGACCGCGAGGGCTGGCGCTGGCTCGTCGGCAGCGAGCTGCAGACCCGCCAACTGGCCGCGCTGCTGGGCGTGCAGTACCGCGACGCCGGCAACGGCATGTTCGCCCACTCGAACGTCGTCACGGTGCTCGACCCCGACGGTGTGCCGGCTGCCCGGCTCGAAGGGCTGGGCGTGGAGCTGGAGCCGGCGATCGCGGCGCTCGGCCACGGCGCCTAGCCGACCGCCTCAGACCGCCAACACGAGCTTGCGGCCGTGGAAGGCCTCCGCGTAGCGCGAGGGCGAGCGGCACTCCAGCCCGCGCAGGCGCATCAGTCCCCTGAACGTCTCGTCGTCGAACCAGTCCTTGCCCCTCTGAGAGGCGAAGTGCGTCCTCAGGTGGGTCAGCTTGCGCTCCACGACGGCGTCGGAGAGGGGCACGTAGACGTTCGGGCGCGAGAGGTCGCCGTCCCACTTGGGCACCTCGTACTCGAGGATCAGGTTGTCGCGCCACAGGTTCCAGCTGAGATCGCTGAGCGCGCGGTGGTCCTGGTGCCGGTCGTCGCGGTGGTGCGTCAGGACGAGGTCAGGCTCGGCTGGAAGGGCGTCGCGCACCGCCTCCAGCGCCTCCTTGACCACGGGCCCCGAGCTGTCCAGGTAGCTCTCCCTCAGCCCCAGCAGGCGCACCTCGACCTCGGCCAGCCCGGCCAGCAGGGCGGTGGCGCTCGCACGCGCCTCCTGCGACCGGCAGCCCGGCGAGGTGGCGACCACCCATTCGACCTTGCTGCCGGGCCGCTCCGACGCCAGCGTCAGCAGCGTGCCCGCCGCGCCGATCTCGATGTCGTCCGGATGCGCGCCGAGGCACAGGATGCTCAGGGGCCGCGGCGCCCCTTCGAGCAGGGCTGCGCTCGGGCCGTCAGCGACGGATGGGACGGCGAGCCTCAGCGCGAGCATCGTCAGCGGCTCAGGACCAGGCGGGAGTCGTCGACGGCCACCTCGGCCTCGCGGCCGCGCCACACCTGCCAGGGTGCTGACCCGCGCGCGAGCTCGGTCGACAGGCGCATGTGATCCTTGAAGGTGTCGATGGTCGACCAGAAGCCGTCGTAGACGTGGCCGTGCAGCAGTCTGGCGGCGATGAGACGTTCGAAGGGCTGCTCGACCAGCTCGTCGCCCGGCTCGATGTAGTCGAAGACCCGCTGGTCGAGGATGAAGAAGCCTCCGTTGATCCGGAGCGCGTCGCGGATGCTGCGGATCGAGCTGACCATGCCGGTCTCCTCGTCGACTTCGACGTGGTGCAGGCTCAGATGCGGCCTCACGCACATGAAGCTCGCCGCCACTCCCAGCGCCAGGTGCTCCCTGGTGAGCAGCGCGAGGTCGGCGTCGGAGAGCGAGTCGCAGTAGTTGGCGAAGAACACCTGGTCGCCTCCCAGGTAGGGCCGAACGGCGACCAAGCGGTCGGCGATCTTCGCGTCGAGACCGGTATCGACGAAGCGCACCTTCCAGCGGCGCGTGTCCTGGGCGGAGGCGCTGGCACTCGCCGGCGGCCGTGCGGCCATGGCGTGCTCGAGCACCGAGCGGACGACATCCCCCTTGTAGCCGAGGCACAAGATGAACTCGTTGTGTCCGAAGTGCGCGTAGTAGCGCATCACATGCAGCAGCAGGGGCTCGTTGCCGAGAGCCGCCACCGCCTTGGGGAGGAGCGGCTCGTAGTCCCTGAGCCTGAGTCCGTAGCCTCCGCAGAACAAGACGACCTTCAACTCTCTCACTGCCCTTCGTGCAACCTTCAGGATACGCGAGCCCCGGCCTGCACGGCGGTGACGTTTAGGGGTCTCGGAGAGGCGGCTCTCTCATAGAGTCTTCATCAGGTATGAGCGTGGAACTGGGGCCATCCGTGGTCGGCGGATTCGCGACGTCACGTCACGCGTGCCGCGCGTGTGGCGAGCCGTTGCGCGATGTCTTCGTGGACCTGCGCGCTCAGCCGCTGTGCGAGAGCTTCCTGACCGAGGCGGCTCTCCACCTCCCCGAGGTGACGTACCCGCTGCGGACGTACGTCTGCGCGAGCTGCCTGCTGGTGCAGGCGGAGGATTTCGCCACTCCAGACGAGATCTTCCGGGAGTACGCCTACTTCTCCTCGTACTCGACCTCTTGGCTCGAGCACGCGGCGCGCTACTGCCGCGGTGCCATCGACCGCGAACGCCTGGGTCCGGATAGCTTCGTGGTCGAGCTGGCGTCGAACGACGGCTACCTGCTCAAGAACTTCGTCGTGTCGGGCATCCGCGTCCTGGGGATCGACCCGGCGATGAACATCGGCGAGGTGGCGAGGGGCAGCGGCGTGCCCACCCTCTCGGAGTTCTTCGGGTCGAAGCTGGCCGCGCAGGTGGTGGTCGAGCACGGAAGAGCCGACCTGATCGTCGCCAACAACGTGCTGGCGCACGTCCCCGACATCAACGACTTCGTCGCCGGCGTCGAGGTGCTGCTGGCCCGGTCGGGGGTGGTGAGCTTCGAGTTCCCGCACCTGCACGAGCTGATCAGGCAGCGTCAGTTCGACACGATCTACCACGAGCACTTCTCGTACCTCAGCCTCGTAGCGCTGGACCGGCTGTTCGCCGTTCACGGCCTGGAAGCCGTCGACGTCGAGCAGCTCCCCACCCACGGCGGCTCACTGCGCCTGTGGGTGGCTCATGCCGGTGAACGCCCGGTGGCCGCGTCGGTCGCCAGGCTGCGAGAGGTCGAGCGGCAGGCAGGGCTGCACGACATGACGCGCTACCGCGGGTTCCAGGCTGAGGTCGAGGCGGTCAAGCGCGAGCTGCTGACGCTGCTGCTCGACCTGCACGCCCAGGGCCTGCGCGTGGCTGGCTACGGCGCGCCCGGCAAGGGCAACACGCTGCTCAACTACTGCGGCATCGGCACCGAGCTGCTGCCCTACACCGTCGACCGCAACCCCTACAAGCACGGCCGTTACCTGCCCGGCAGCCGCATCCCGATCTACGCGCCCGAGCGGATCTTCGAGGACCGTCCCGACGTGATCCTGATCCTGCCGTGGAACTTGAAGGACGAGATCAGGGCTCAGCTGGCGGGTGCCCAAGAGTGGGGTGCGCGCTTCGCCGTGCCCATCCCGACGCCCACGCTGCTGTGATGGCTACGCCGGCGGCCGGGGCGGATGCACCAGGTGCGGAGCGGCCGGCGGCCGAGTGCATATCGCAGCGGATTGCCGACCTGTACCCGCTGCTGCGCAGCATCACGGGAGCCGGGCTGCGGACCACCTTGGAACGGCTCCGCGAGGAGCTCCCCGGCATGCTGATCCACGAGGTGCCCAGCGGCACGCCAGTCCTCGACTGGACCGTTCCACCGGAGTGGTCGGTCCGCGAGGCCTACGTGATCGGGCCGGACGGGCGCCGCGTGGCCGACGTGGCGAGGCACAACCTCATGCTGGTCAACTACAGCGCGCCGTTCAGGGGCGAGCTCAGCCTGGCCGAGCTCCGCGCGCACCTGCACAGCCTGCCCGAGATGCCCGACGCGATCCCGTACGTGACCAGCTACTACACGCCCACCTGGGGCTTCTGCCTGCCGCACCGTGAGCTCGAGTCGCTGCCCGACGGCGTCTATCAGGTGGTGGTCGACACCGACCTGCAGCCGGGCTCGCTCAGCTACGGCGAGCTGGTCCTGCCCGGACAGAGCGAGGCGGAGGTCTTGCTCAGCGCCCACGTGTGCCACCCGTCGCTGGCCAACGACAACCTCAGCGCCGTCTCGGTGCTGACCGAGCTGGCGACGCGCCTCGCGGCGCGGCCGCTGCGCCACACCTACCGCGTGCTGTTCGCGCCGGGGACCATCGGAGCGCTGACTTTCCTGGCGAGGACGCCGGAAGCTCGCCGGCGCACCGGTCACGGTCTGGTCCTGGCGGGGATGGGCGACGGCGGGCGGCTGCACTACAAGCGCAGCCGCGACGGCGCGAGCATCGACCGCATCGTCGAGCACGTGCTGGCAGGCTACGAGGGCAGCGTGATCCTCGACTTCGACCCCTCCGGCTACGACGAGCGGCAGTACGGCAGCCCCGGCGTGCGGATGCCCGTCGGGCGGCTCGGCCGCACGCCGCACGGGCAGTACCCGGAGTACCACACCTCGGCAGACGACCTCGACTTCGTGTCGGAAGCGGCACTGGCCGAGGCGCTGGCTGCGCTGGAGGACATCGTCTTCGTGATCGAGAACGACCTGCGCTACCTCAACCTCTTTCCCGACGGCGAGCCGCAGCTGGGGCGCCGCGGGCTCTACCAGCCGACGGACACCAAGCAGGAGCGAGCCGCCGTGCTCTGGCTGCTCAACCTCTCCGACGGCGATCACTCGCTCCTGGACGTGGCCGAGCGCTCCGGCCTGCCGTTCCGAGCCATCGCCGCCGCCCGCGAAAGGTTGAGCGAGGCCGGACTGCTGAAGCCAGCGGAGGAAGCATGAGCTCTCGGGACTACACCAGGTCGAGACAGCTGCGGGGACGCGCTCATGCGGTGATCCCCGGGGGTTGCCACACCTACGCCAAGGGCGACGACCAGTTCCCCGAGGACGCCCCTGGCTTCATCGCGCGCGGCGCAGGCTGCCACGTCTGGGACGTGGACGGCAACAGGTTCATCGAGTACGGCATGGGCCTGAGGGCGGTGACCCTCGGGCACGCCCATCCGCGTACCGTCGAGGCCGTCTACCAGCAGGCCAAGCTCGGCACCAACTTCACGCGCCCGACCGACCTCGAGGTGGAGGTGGCCGAGGAGCTGCGCGAACTCGTCTATCCGGGCGGCGTCTATCCGGGCGGCGAGGACGTGATGGTCAAGTTCGGCAAGAACGGCTCCGACGTGACCAGCGCCGCCGTCCGCCTGGCGCGCGCCGTGACCGGCCGCGACAAGGTCGTCATCGCCGACCAGCCGTTCTTCTCGGCCGACGACTGGTTCATGGGATCGACCCCGATGGACGCCGGCGTACCGGAGGCCGTGCGGCGCCTGACGCTGAGGTTCGAGTACAACGACCTCGACTCCCTGGCGGCGGTGCTCGATGCGAACCGCGGCGAGGTCGCCTGCGTGATCATGGAGGCGGCCCGCAACGACGCTCCCGCTCCGGGGTTCCTAGAGGGCGTCCAGCGCCTGTGCCGCGAGCACGGCGCTCTCTTCGTCCTCGACGAGATGATCACCGGCTTCAGATGGCACAACGCCGGCGCCCGCGCCTACTACGGGCTCGAGCCCGACCTCTCCTGCTTCGGCAAGGGGCTCGGCAACGGCTTCTCGGTAGCCGCCCTCGTCGGCCGCCGCGACCACATGGAGCGCGGCGGGCTGAGGACCGAGGACCCGCGCGTGTTCCTCCTGTCGCTGACGCACGGCGCCGAGTCGACCGGCCTGGCCGCGGCCAGGGCCGTCATCGCCACCTACCGCGAGGAGGACGTCATCGGTCACATGTGGCGGGTCGGTGAGCGGCTGGCTTCAGGGCTGTGCGAGATCGCGACCGCCAACGGCGTCCACGAGCAGGTCGAGGCGCTCGGCCTGCCCTGCAACCTCGTGTTCACCACCCGCGACGCCGAGGGACGACCTTCGCAGCCGTTCCGCACCCTGCTGCTGCAGGAGCTGCTGAAGCGGGGCGTGCTGGCCCCGTCGCTGGTCGTCTCCTACTCTCACGACGACGATGCGGTGGACGAGACGCTCGCTGCCTTCGCCGGCGCGCTGCCGGTGTACCGGCGGGCGTTGGAGGATGGCGTCGAGGGGTACCTGCGGGGGAGACCGGTGCAGCCGGCGTTCCGCAGGTACGTGGGGACGGTCTGAGGGCCGCCGCCACGGCACCACAGCGCTACAGCGCCACTGCACCACGGCACCACAGTGCCACAGCGCCACAGCGCCTCAACGGCGCAGCACCAGCAGCGCGTCGCCGAACTCGTGCCAGCGGTAACCCTCCGCCTTCGCCTCGCGGTAGGCGTGTGAGGTCAGCTCTCGCCCCGCCACCGCCTCGACCAGATCCAGATGAGAAGCGCCGGCGTCGTGCCAGCCGCTGATCAGGCCGTCGATGGCGCGCACCCCCCGCTGCGGCGTGATCAGCAGGTCGGTGACGCCGCTGCCCGGATGCACCTGGCCGCTGCCGTCGGCGCAGGTCTCCAGCGCCCGCGCCGCGGTGGTGCCCACCGCCACGACCCTGCCGCCCGCCGCCCGCGCCTGGTTGACCAGCCTGGCGGTCGTCTCGCCGACCTGGTAGCGCTCGCTGTCGGGGCGCTCGCCGGCTCCGAATGAGGCCACACCGCAGTGCAGCAGCAACGGCGCCAGCAGGACACCGGAGGCGACCAGCCGGGTGATCAGCTCGGGGCTGAACGGCCGGCCGGCGCTGGGCATCTCGGCCGAGCCGGGAACCAGCGCGTAGGCGGTCTGGTACTCGGCCAGCGGCCTGGCGCGGTCGGCGTGGGCGTAGCGGATGGGCTGACCGTGCGCCTCGAGGTAGTCCTGCACCGGGCCGAGGCCGCGCAGCTCGGTCAGCCACAGGCGCGGCGAGCGGCCGTCGCGCGCCAGGAAGCGCGCCTCCGCCCCGCACGGCAGGCCGACCGCGCCTCCGCCGAAGTCGAGCCAGGGCTCCGAGCCGAAACCGGCTGGCCGGCGCGGCTCGACCGTCCACACCTCGCCCGCCACCGGCGAGGAGAGGTGCAGGCGCACCGGCCCTTCGGCGCTCTCGCCCTCCAAGGCGGCTGGCACGGTGGCCGAGACGTTGATCACCAGCAGATCGCCCGGGCGCAGCCAGTGGTGGACGTCGTGGAAGCGCTGGTGGCTCAGGCGGCCGGTCGCTGCCTCGGCCACCAGCAGTCGCACCTCGTCGCGCTCCCGTGGCCGGGCGTCGAAGGCCGTGGCCTCGACGTCCTCCACCGCCGTGGCGTGCTCCACCGCCGCGACGGCAGCGGCTACCGCTTCGGGGCCGGTTGCAGCGCCGATGCCGGCGGACGCGCTCACGGCGTGCCCATCGGCGTGCCCACCGGCGCCCGCGCCTGGTAGCGCCCCGAGGGCGGCCGCTCCTGGATCAGTCGCATGAAGCCGGGCACGCTGGCGCTGGGCGGCGGCCGGTCGGAGATGTCCTCGCCGGGGAAGGCCTGCTGATGCATCACGGTGTTCATGTCGCCCGGGTCCACCCAGAAGACGCGCAGCTCGGCGTGCTCGGCGGCCAGCACCCGACTCAGCTGGTCCAGCGCCGCCTTGGAGGCGCCGTAGCCGCCCCAGCCGGGGTAGCCCTCCACCGCGGCGTCGGAGCTGAGGTTGACGATGGCGCCGTCGCCCAGCAGGTACGGCAGGCAGAGCTGCGTGAGTGCGAGCGGCGCCAGGACGTTCACCTCGAACACCTGCCGCAGCACCTCGAGCGGGTAGTCGTCCAGCAGCGGCTGCGGGCTGGGACCCAGCTCCGAGGCGTTGTTGACGAGCAGGGCCAACCGTCCGCGCAGGAGCGCCTCGTCGACCAAGCGCTGCCGGTGGGCGGCGTCGGTGACGTCACCGGGGACCGCCACCACCGCGCCGCCCAGGTCGTCGACGGCCTGCCTCAGCGCCTCGCCGTCGCGGGCGTTCACCACCACCGACCAGCCCTCGCGCGCCAGCTCCCGGGCGAGCTCCAGCCCGAGCCCGCGCGAGGCGCCGGTGACGATGGCCACTGGGCGAGCCCACGCGGCGGCGCCCTCACTGCTCATTGCTTCGTCGATGTGGTCGTTCATCGGATCGTCTCCCATCGTCCCCATCCGGGGTAGGGCTCCATGCGCCCGGGCTCGCGGGTCCACACCTCGCGCAGCGCGCGGCAGAGCCCGTCCTCGCCGAAGGCGAGGAACAGCGTGCCGCTGTAGCTGACGGCCTCGCCGCCCTCGCCCAGCACCGCCCACCACTCGACCGCGGCCCGCCCGTCGCCGATGAGCGGCTCGCCGACGTGCACCTCGGTGTCCTCCTGCTGCTCCAGCGAGCGCCGCCAGTACTCGGCGATGGCCGGCCTGCCGACGTGAGCGGGCCGGAACGGATGGGAGCGGTACTCGGCCTGCGGGGCGAAGAGCGCCGCCACCTGCTCGGGCCGGTCGTCGCACCAGGCGCTGAACAGCGCCTGGATCCAGGCCTCGGTCTCCTGCCTGGCGGCTGTCGTCGGGTCGGGGAGTGCCGTTGCGCTGCCCATGTGCCAAAGCTACAACTTCAAGTAAACTTGAAGTCAAGCTCGGCGTCCTGGCGCGAGGGCGCGGAAGGAGGAGACCGATGCTCCCCAACTGGATCACCATCGGCGAGCTGGCCGAGCGGACCGGCGTGGCCACCTCGGCGCTGCGCTTCTACGAGGAGCGCGGCCTCATCGCCTCGGAGCGCACCGCCGGCAACCAGCGGCGCTTCCCGCGAGCCGTGGTGCGGCGCGTCTCGGTCATCCGCGCGGCGCAGCGCTGCGGCATCTCGCTCGAGGAGATCGGCGCCGCCCTGGCGACCCTGCCGGAAGGGCGCGACGCCCGTCAGGCCGACTGGCGCCGCATGTCGGAGGCCTGGCGCGGCCAGCTCGACCGCCGCATAGAGTCCCTGCAGGCCCTGCGCGACGAGCTGACCGGCTGCATCGGCTGCGGCTGCCTCTCGCTGGAGCGCTGCAGCCTGCTCAACCCTGGCGACGAAGCGGGCCGGAAAGGGCCGGGGCCGCGGTACCTGCCGCAAGTCGGCGAGTGACCTCGTTGGTGACCGCCCCTGCGGCGGTCGGCGCAGACGGTAGCTGGAACACCGGTCCTGCGGGAAGGATTGGTCAGCCCGGCTGCCGACCGCCGGCAGCGGCCAGATCGAGCGCCCTGCGCACGTGCCCGGCGCTTCGTTCGAGCAGCTCGCGGCTCTCGCTCGCGGGCAGCCCGGACTTCGCCATCACGATCGCCACGCGCATATCGTTGCCGGCGCTCGCGAGCAGCGCCGCGGCGCGCTCGGTGCCGAGCCCCGCGGCCTGGGCGACGATCGCCGCGGCTCGGTGGCGCAGCTTCTCGTTGACTGGGCGCATGCCGATCATCAGGTTGTCGTAGGCGCCGCCGATCCTCACCAGGACCGCGGTCGAGATGGCGTTGATGGCGGCCTTCTGAGCGGTGCCGGCCGCCAGGCGGGTGCTGCCGGCTAAGACCTCGGGACCGGTGTCGAGCAGGACGCCGACGTGGCCGGTGCTCAGCAGGGCGGAGCCGGGGTTGTTGGCGATGCCGACCGTGAACGCGCCGATCTCCCTGGCGCGCTCGAGCGCCGCGATCGTGTACGGCGTGCCCCCGCTAGCGGCGAGGCCGACGACGGCGTCGGCCGCGCTCACGCCGGCGGCGGCTATGTCGGCCAAGGCCGCTTCGACGTCGTCCTCGGCGCCCTCCTTGGCCGTGGTCTGGGCGAGACTGCCGCCGGCCAACAGCACCACGGCGTCGTCGTAGCCGAAGGTGGGCGGCAGCTCGGCCGCGTCCTGCACGCCGATGCGGCCAGAGGTGCCGGCACCGACGTAGATCAGCCTGCCTCCGCGCGCCAGCCGCCCCTCGATGCCCTCAGCGGCGGCGGCCAGCTGCTCCCCGGCGTCCGCGACGGCCTCGATGGCGCGGGCGTTCGCGGCCGTCACGGCAGCGATGATGTCGCGCGCCGGCCAGGAGTCGAGGCCGGCGTAGTTGCCGTCGACGCTCTCGGTGGCGAACCGCTCGGTTATGGGCTTGGTGTCGCTCTCGCTCATAAGGCTAGGCGCCTCCGTCGGCCGTTGCGGCGGCCGTGGCTAGCTGTGAGATGTCGGCCTCGGCGCGCTGGTAGGTGCGCCAGACGCGCGCCCCGAGGCTTCCGTAGAAGCCGGTGAGGCTCGTCCAGTCGATGAAGACGTCGGTGGCGCCACGCTCCCTGAGCCAGGCCGCTGAGCGCGCGACCAGCGCGAGCCCCAGCTTTTGCCCCCGCGCCTCCTCGGAGATGCCGAGCGGGCCCATCCCCGCTATCCTCAGGTCCGGCGTCGGTGCGAGGCTGCTCGCCCACGACAGGCTCGGCGCCACCAGGCGCTCGTCACCTAGGTAGACCATGCAGAACCCCTCGGCTTTCGCCGAGTTCGCTCCGACAGCTTCCCGCTCATCCAGTAGCGTGATGATCGTCGCGCCCGCCTCGAGCCTCTCGGCCACCTCGCTCGCCCAGCGGCCGGGGAACGCCCGCTCGACGAAGGCCAGGCCGGCGTCGGCCTCGGTGGAGCTGAGGCGCCAGCCTGCCGGCAGGTCGGGACCCGGGACCTCGGGGCGCAGGTCGAGGTGCAGGTCGAACTCGGCGGCCAGGAAGCGCGCGCCCAGGCGCCTCGCCAGCCGCCACATGGCCGCCGGGGCGCTCTGCGGGATCGCGGCGAGGAGGTGGTTCGGCTCACCGGCGAAGCGCAGGGTGTGACAGCCCCTCTGCGCCAGGGCGAGGACCAGCGCCCGTGCCAGGGCGGTGCCCACGCCGGCTCCCTGCCACTCGGGCTTCACGGCCAGCAGCGAGAGCCAGCCGACTCCCTGAGGCTGCCAGGTTCCCGCGGTGTGCCCGGCATCGCTCGCGCGGCCGTAGGCCACCCCGACGAGCTCGCCGCCGTCGAAGGCGCCGATCAGCAGGCTGTCGTCGTGGTAGCGGCGCAGCCGTTCGCGCCACACGCGTTCCGTGAGCACGAGCTGGCCCTGCGAGGGGGATCCGGCCGGCGTTCGCCAAGCGGCGTTCCACAGAGCCGGCACGAGGTCTCGCTCGGCGGTTTCGAGCGGCCGGATGACGGGCGCGGCTGGGGCGCGCACCTCAGAACGCCCTGAGGTCGAGCGCGAGGCGGTAGATGTCGCCGCGGTAGGCGCTGCGCGTGAACTCGAACGCGCGGTCCTTGGCGTCGTAGGTCGTGCGCTCCAGCGACATCACCGGGACGTCGCGGCCGATGCCCAGCGCGCTGCTCTCGTGGCTGGTCGGCTGCCGGGCGCCTATCGTCTGGCGCGCGCGGACGGGCCTGAGGCCGAACTGGGACTCGAGGGTGCGGTAGAGGCTGCCGAGGCTGCGCAGCTTGTCGATGTCGAGATCGCGCAGGTCGGGGTGGAGGTTCGCCTCCTGCAGCGCGAGCGGCTCGCCGTCGGCGGTGCGGAGCCTCACCAGGCTCAGCACGCTCTCCCCGGCGCGCACGCCGAGCTGGGCGGCGAGGTGCTCGTCGGCCGGCAGCGTCTTGGCCTGGAGCAGCAGCGTGCCGGCCTTGAAGCCGAGCGCGCGGGCCTCGTCGGCGAAGCCGAGCACCCGGTCGATGTACTGCTCCAGCGGGCGGCCCTTGACGTAGGTGCCGGACCCTTGGCGCTGCTCGACGAGTCCTTCGGCGACCAGCTGCTCGAAGGCGCGCCTGACCGTCATGCGCGAGAGCCCGAGGCTCTCGGCCAGACCGCGCTCTGACGGCAGAGCGCTGCCGGCTGCCATCGTGCCGTCGTCGATGGCGACGGAGAGCTGCTCCTTGAGCTGGAGGTAGGCGGGGGTGGGCAGCTCCTTGTCGATGACGACTCGAAGATCAGGTTGAACCGGAGCTAGCGACGGCATCGGCGACCGACACCCACCTTCCAACGGCCCGGCGGCAAGCGCCACCTAGCACGACATGGCTTCGAGTGTACCTTGTAGCTGGTCTGTAAGTGGTCTATCCTGAGGCGGTTGTCCCTCGTGCCGTCATCCGCTCACCGGCACGCAACAGGAGGTCGTGAATGCTAGGCAGAAGAGTAGTGATGCTGTTCGCCGCGCTGCTGCTGACAGCAGCCTTCGCTCAGCCGAAGGTCGTCGACCCGACTGCCCTCGGCCTCGAGGTCGGGAGCCACGGTGGCCGCGTGACGCTGTCGTTGGGAGCCGCGCCGCCCACCTTCCTCTACTACGGCCAGATCGACAATGCCACCCAGACGCTCACCGGGCAGGTGTTCGACAGCCTCGTCGAGTTCAACCTCGCGACCTACGAGCTCGAGCCGGCCCTCGCGGCCAGCTGGGACGTCTCGGAGGACGGCACGGTCTACACCTTCCACCTGCGCGAGGGCGTGACCTGGCACGACGGCACGCCGTTCACCGCTGACGACGTCGTCTTCACCTACAGCCAGATCATCACCAACCCCGAAGCTCGCGCCGGCGACGCCGCGAACTTCACCTTCACCGTCGACGGCGAGCCTCGGCGCGTCACCTTCGAAGCGGTCGACTCGCACACCGTCGTCTTCACGCTGCCCGGACCCTCCGCGGCGTTCTTGCTGCAGCAGCGCTTCCCGATCCTGCCGAAGCACAAGCTGCTCGCGCACAGCGTCGAAGGCGGGGCCGCCGCTGACGCGATCAACAGCGCCTGGCCGACCGGCACCGCGCTCAGCGAGGTCGTCGGCACCGGCCCGTTCATGTACTCGAGCTACGTCGGCGGCCAGCTGGTGACGCTCGTGCGCAACCCGAACTACTGGAAGGTCGACACCGCCGGCAACCGCCTGCCGTACGTCTCCGAGCTCCACTACCTGGTGGTGCAGGGCACGGAGGCGCAGACCGCTCAGTTCCTCGCCGGCAACATCGACCAGCTCAACATCTCCGGCGCGCAGTTCCCGAACTTCAAGAGCCTCGAGCTGCAGGGCGGCTCCTTCACCGTGCAGGTCTCCGACGCACTGTTCGGCTCGCCGCCGCACATCGCCTTCAACTTCGACGACCCGACCTTCACCAGCGTCTTCTCCGACGCCGCCTTCCGCCGCGCGATGGAGTACGCGGTCGACCGCGAGCGCGTCATCGACGACGTCTACAACGGCCTCGCCACGCTGCCCGGCACGCCCGTCGCGCCGGTCAACGGCGCCTTCTACGAGGACACGACCGGCCTGTTCAACATGTTCGACCTCGAGGCCGCGGCGGCCGCGCTCGACGCGCTCGGCGTCGTCGACACCGACGGCGACGGCATCCGCAACATCCCGGCCGGCCCCAACCTCGAGTTTGCGCTGACCTACGCGTCCGACTCGCAGGTCTTCACGGACATCGCCACCATCGTCCAGAACGACTTCGCTCAGATCGGCGTCAAGGCCGACCTGCGCGCCGTGCTGAACGCCAACCTGCTCGGCACCGGCCTCGCCGGCGACTACCAGGCGATCATCGTCGCCCTCGGCAACCAGCCCGACCCCGAGCTGCGCAAGCCGATCTGGCAGCCCGGCGGCTCGCTCTACTACTGGCACCGCTCGACGCAGCCGGTCGCCCCGTCCACCACGCCGAACTTCGCCGCGTTCCAGGACTGGGAGCACCGCCTCTACGAGATCTTCGACCAGGGCACCACGATGGTCGACGTCGAAGCGCGTGCCGCCGGCTACCGCGAGTGGCAGCGCATCAACGCCGAGATGGTCCCCGTGATCATGATCGCCAAGCCCACCAACATCGCCGCGGTCCAGAACCGCATCGGCAACTTCGTGTACAGCCTCGGGGTCATCCCCGGGTACAACCCGGTCGTCCTCTACACGGTCGACTGACGCAGGAGCGGTAGAGCAACCTACCCACCGGCCGGCCACGGGGCGTCCCCCTGGGCGGGCCGCGGGGGGGG
>CAYYOK010000005.1:73742-74990 GCA_964473205.1 uncultured bacterium
CCCCCCGCCGGGCCCCGGGATGCCCCCGTGGCCGGCCGGCGTATCGTGGCGGGGTAAGCCTCGCGGAGTGAGCCCGAGTGATCAACTACGCCATCCGGCGCATACTCATCATGATCCCGACCCTGGTGTTGGTGTCGATCGTGTGCTTCGGGATCATCCAGCTCGCGCCGGGCTCGTTCACCGACCGCTACCTCGAGGACC
The DNA here is from genome assembly GCA_964473205.1 of uncultured bacterium. Classification (GTDB taxonomy): domain Bacteria; phylum Deinococcota; class Deinococci; order Deinococcales; family Trueperaceae; genus CAYMRL01. The sequence continues at coordinate 73,944 of CAYYOK010000005.1, forward strand.
CGCGCATGAGCCCCGAGACCGTCGCTCGCATCAACGCGCAGCTCGGCCTCGACAGGCCCGTCGCGGAGCAGTACTGGCGCTGGATCACCGGCATCGTCACGCGCGGCGACTTCGGCTTCAGCTTCTTCGCCAACCGACCGGTGACGGAGGTGATCGGCGAGAGGCTGTGGTGGACGATCGCCGTGGCGGGGGTCACCATGATCTTCGCGTGGGTGGTGGCCGTGCCGCTCGGCATCATCACGGCGCTGAGGCGCAACGGCTTCACCGACTTCATCGCCAGCTTCATCGGCTACATCGGGCTGGCGATCCCCGACTTCCTCATCGCGCTGCTGCTGGTGGCGCTGGTGCTGCAGACCGGCGGCACGCAGGTCGGGGGGCTCTTCAGCCCGCAGTACATCGGCCAGCCGTGGACTCTCGCGCGCGTGCTCGACTTCCTCAACCACATGTGGATCCCCATACTGGCGATCGGCACCAACAACATCGCCTCGGTCATGCGGCAGATGCGCGCCAACCTGCTCGACGTGCTGCACGCCGACTACGTGCGCACGGCGCGCTCCAAGGGCATCGCCGAGAGGCGCGTCATCAACCGCCACGCCGTTCGCAACGCGATCAACCCGCTGGTCTCGATGGCCGGCATCAGCCTGCCCGAGCTGATCAACGGGACCATCATCGCCAGCATCGTCCTGAACCTGCCGACGATCGGACCGCTGCTCTACGACTCGCTCCTGAGCAAGGACCAGTACGTCGCGATGGGCCTGCTGCTCCTCGCCAGCCTGCTCCTCGTCATCGGCAATCTGCTCGCCGACCTCGCTCTGGCTTGGGTGGATCCGAGGATCCGTTATGAGTAGCGTCGCCCAGGGCCCCGTCACCCGCTCGCGCTCGAAGCAGGCTCCGCGGGGCGCTCCAGGCGCGCGCAGCTTCTCGCCCGGTGCGCTGGCTTGGCGCCGGTTCAGGCGCTCGCGCAGCGGGATCATCGGCGGCATCCTCCTCATCCTGCTCTACCTGATGGCGTTCCTGGCGCAGTTCCTCGCCCCGTACTCGATCACG
>CAYYOK010000006.1:0-29273 GCA_964473205.1 uncultured bacterium
TCGTCGAGGCGGCCGGCGGCGCGACACGGTCGCCCGCGCCCGGCCGGCCCGGTAGGCCGATCGGGCCTCTCTCGCCCGGAGGGCCGACCGGGCCCTCAGGACCTTCGGGTCCCGCAGGCCCGATGGGGCCCTCCGGACCCGGCGGCCCTCTCAGCTCGCCGCTCGCGACCCGAGCCAGCACGCTCTCGAGCTGGGCGGAGAGCGCGTCGACGCGTTCGTAGAGGGCGCTCTCGCCGCAGACGATCTTCTCGTCGATGCGCTCGAGCGCGCGGCTGAGCAGCAGCGCCGACTGGTAGCCGCTGAGGAAGTCCTCGCCGGCGAAGGTCTGATCCGGGAACGCCTCGCTGACGCCGAGCGCCGCGACGCGCGCGACGGCTCCCGCCGCCCAGTGATCGTCGGGCACGTCGACGAAGGCCGAGGTCGAGACTCCGCCGTCTAGCAGAAGGTCAGGGCAACCCGTGGCGCGATCCGACCACTCGAGCAGGCGGTCGACGAGCAGCGCGGCCTGGTAGCCCGTCAGGGTCCCCTCACCGAGGAAGGAGCCGTCGGGGAACGCGACGTCGACGCCCTTCTCGGTCAGGTCCCTGACAGCCGCCCTACCCCACTCACCGCTTCCGCTCTGCGACAGCCCGACCGCCAGGACCACCGCCGCGAGGACCATCCCAACCGCCCGCTTCAACTCGTAGCCTCCCTCGAGGACGCCACGGCGCGCTCAGGCGCGCCGCTTGGCGCCGGCCCCCGAAACGATGTTGGCGGCCCTGACCGGGCCGTGCAATGAGATTTGGCCCTCGTGGACCCCGCGCCCGCGGTACGGCAGCGCGTTCGCGGCGACCATCACGCGGCCATCACCCGACCATCACTCGACCATCACCCGACCATCACAGCGCGCTGGAGCCCGCCTCCGTGGAGGCTGGCCCAGCGGCCATGTCGCAGGTGCGCTGCTGCGGGAGAACCGGAGCGATCGTCATCCCACCGAGGCCGATGAGGCAGTCGCACTCGCCCGGAGGTCCCGGCGGGCCTTCCGCGCCGGCGGGGCCCGCCGGACCGGCCGGACCAGCCGGACCGGTCGGACCAGGGTCGCCCTGATCACCCTGAGGACCTGCTGGACCAGCCGGCCCTGCAGGACCAGTGGCGCCGGGCGACCCCTGGGGACCCGGATCGCCCTGAGAACCTGCTGGGCCAGCCGGACCGGTCGGACCGGTCGGACCAGGGTCGCCCTGGTCACCCTGCTCGCCGCGCGGACCCATCGGTCCGGTCGGTCCTGCAGAACCCGTGGGGCCCGCGGGTCCGGGCGGACCGGCAGGACCCTGAGGACCGGCGGCGCCAGCGGCGCCCTGCTGGCCCGGCGCTCCGCGCGGACCTGCCTCACCGACCGGCCCGACGGGGCCGCGCGGCCCGATGCAGTCGAGCACGGACACGACCTCGTCACCGTTCACGTCCTCGTCCGGGTCGGCGATGCCGTTCCCGTTGAGGTCCCAGCACATCAGGCCGTCCACACCCGCCGTTCCGGCAGGACCCGCCTCTCCGGCGGGACCGGCAGGGCCGGCGGGACCTACGGCACCGTCGGCACCTGGAGGGCCCGGAGGGCCCACAGGACCGACAGGACCCGCGGCGCCAGCCAGACCTGTCTCACCGATCGGACCGGCGGGACCGGCAGGGCCGGCGGGGCCGATGGGACCCGCAGGACCCGCCTCACCGGCAGGACCCTGAGCTCCGGCGGGACCCTGCTCGCCCTGCGGGCCAGGAGGTCCCTCCGGACCGACCAGCCGGCCGGCGGCGACCTCAGCGCGCACGGCCGCCAGCTCCTGGCTCATCTCGCCCAGACGCTCTTGCATCGCGCGCGCGCCGCAGGCCGTCTTCGCGTCGACGACCTCGACAGCCAGCGCCAACAGCAGCGCGGTCTGATAGCCGGTGAGGAACTCGTCTCCGTTGAGCCTTCCGTCTGGGAACGCATCGCGCACGCCCAAAGCCGCTACGCGCGCAGCGGCCCCCGAGGCCCAGTGGCCGGCCGGGACGTCCGTGAACGCGAAGCCGTCGTCGGTAAGGCCGGTCATCGCATCGGTGCAGCCGGTGGCCGCGTCGACTCGCGCCAGCAGCCTGTCGACGAGCAGCGCGGCCTGGTAGCCGGTCACCGCCTCCTCGCTCAGGAACGAACCGTCAGGGAACGCCGTATCGACCTGCGCCTCACCGAGCTGTCGTAGCGCCGCCCTACCCCAGTCGTCGCCCGAGTCCTGGCCGAAACCGGCCGTCAGGGCGAGCAGGGCTGTCAGCGCGATCAGAGCTCTTCTCACATCACCACCTACCACTCCCATGCCGGACCACTCTAGCGCGGCCCCCGATGTTGATAATGGGTACTGGACGTGAGAGGCGCACTGGCCAGAACCGAGAACGCAGGGCAGAGGACGCTGCTCGGGTCGCTGTTAAGGCGGCTGCGGTGCATGCTGCTCGTCGCCTGTCTGGCCTCGGCGAGCGGCGCGCTAGCTCAGAGCCCTCTGCCGCCCGAGGCCGCCGAGGCGCTGAGCGAGGCTCAGCGGGCGGCCGCCGAGGCGATCGCGACCTACGAGCTTCACTACCCCGACCAGCCGCTGTGGCGCGCTGCGATCGAGGCGGGCGAGCGCGCCAGGGCGCTGGCGCCGGGCCGCACCGAGCCGCTGCGGTTCCTCGCCCAGGCGTACGGCACGACCGGCTGGACCGCCCGCACCTGGCAGGCGTGGCAGCAGTACATCGAGCTGGGCGGCACGCTCGACGCCCGCTCCAGACGGGACGCCGCCCAGACGGCGCTGACGCTGGGCTACCAAGCCTTCTCCGTCGGCGCGCTCGACAACGCCAGGAGCCTGCTCAGCGCCGCCAACGACCTCTCGCCTGGCGACCTGAGCACCGCGACCTACCTCGGCCAGACCGAGCTGGCGCTCGGCAACGCTCAGGCCGCAGCGCCTCTGCTGCGGATCGCGGTCGAGGTCTATCCGCAACTGCAGCCGCAGCTCGAGCGCGCGCAGCTCGGCGCCAACTACGGCCTGCCGGCCGCCGACGCCTACCTCGCCGCCGAGGCGAGCATGGCCGTCGGCAACGCCGCCGCGGCTCTTCCGCTGTACAACGAGGCGCTGGCGTCGGCACCGAACTTCACCGACGCGCTGCGAGGCGCCGCCGCGGCCCACGGCGCCCTGGGCCAGACCGAGCTGTCGAGAGCCCGCTGGGAGAGCCTCGCCGAGCTCGTGCCCGAGGACCCAGAGGTCATCGAGGTGCTCGCTCGCTTCCAGGCCGCCGACGACGCCGCGGCCGCCGCCGCCGCAGCCGCCGAGGCGGCGCAGGCTGCGATAGCCGCCGCAGAGCAGGCTGCGCAAGCGGCCGCCGCGCAGCAGGCAGAGGCGGCCGCGACCGCGCCAGCCGTCACTCTCCCGCCCGAGCCGCAGGTCGCGGTCACGCCGCCGCCTCAGACGCAGCCGGAACCCGAACCTCAGCCGGCGGAGCCGCCGCCCGGTCCCGTGGTGACGCAGCCGGAGCCGCCGGTCGAGCCAGAGCCGCCGCCCGCGGTCGTCGCGCCCCCGGCGGGTCCGGCGCTCGCGCTGCTCGACACGACGCTCTCGCCGCAAGCCCCGGCCGCCGGCGGCGACGGAGCGTTCACCTTCCTGGCCGCGCCCGCGGCCGCGGTGGGCAACTTGGACGAGCCCTTCGACTACGGCGCCGGAACGCTGCACCTGCGCGTCGAGGTCGTCGACAAGCCTACCGACGACCCGGTCCTGCTGCAGCTGTGCATGGTGCCCGACGACCTGATCACCGTCGCCCCGACCTGCAGCTCGCCCGCCAGCGTCAGGCTCACCGGAACGGGAGTCGTCACTGCGACCCAGAGCGTCACGGCGATGGAGGGGTCGAGCGCAGTCGACTGGTCGCAGGGCATGGCCCAGTTGATCGTAGTGCTCAGAGACACCAACGGCTTGCCCCTCGACCCGCGCTACGCCACGGACGAATCGGGCCGGCCGCTCGACGTCAGCACCTACTACCCTCTGACGTTCCGCATCAACGCCGTGCTGGTGCCGGCGGGAGGGGCTTTCGGCGGCTGGTAGGCGCGCGAGCCCCGCGCGCCTGGTGACCGCGCCTAGCGAGCGCTTTCGGCGGCTGGTAGGAGCGCGAGCCCCAGCGCGCCTGGCGACCGCGCCCAGCGAGGGCTTTCGGCGGCTGGTAGGCGCGCGAGCCCCCGCGCGCCTGGCGACCGCGCCCAGCGAGCGCTTTCGGCGGCTGGTAGGCGCGTCTGGCTACCGGCTCAGCGCCCTATGCCGACGTAGTTGAGGCCGGCGGCGCGGACCGCATGCGGCTGCAGCAGGTTGCGGGCATCGAGTATCAGGTCGCCTCGCATGCGCTCCCTGACGGCCTGCAGGTCGAGCTGGCGGTACTGCTGCCAGTCGGTGACGACCACCAGCGCGTCGCAGCCGTCCGCGAGCTCGAGCTCGTCGGTCGCGTACTCGACGGGCAGGTCGGGGAAGTGCTGCCTGGCGCCGGGCATGGCGACGGGGTCGTGGACCTTGACGATCGCGCCACGCTCCTTCAGGTACTGGACGAGCGTGAGGGCAGGCGCGTCGCGCAGGTCGTCGGTGTTGCCCTTGAACGCCAGACCGAGCAGCCCGATGGTCGTGCCCCTCAGGACCTTGAGGTGCTGCTGCAGCTTCTCGACGACGTAGAGCCGCTGACGCTTGTTGACCTCGATCGCCGAGCTGACGATCGGCATCGAGTAGTCGTAGCCGCTGGCCAGCGCCAGCACCGCCGAGGTGTCCTTGCCGAAGCAGCTGCCGCCCCAGCCGATGCCGGCGTGCAGGAACTTGCCGCCGATGCGCGCGTCCAGGCCGATCGCCCTGGCGACCTCGGTGATGTCGGCGCCCACCCTCTCGGCGAGGCCGGAGAACTCGTTGATGAAGCTGATCTTCGAGGCGAGGAAGGCGTTGGCGGCGTACTTGGTCAGCTCGGCGCTGGTGGCCGAGGTCGTGATCAGCGGCGGCAGCTCGTAACGTTCAGGCCGCGGGGTGCCGGGAGGCGGCTCGAACGTCTGCTCGAGGATCGGTGCGTAGAGCTCGCGCAGGATGTTCGCGGCGCCGGGATCGTCCACCCCGATGACGATCCTGTCCGGGTAGAGCGAGTCGTGCACGGCGCGTCCCTCGGCGAGGAACTCCGGGTTCGACGCCACCGAGACCTCGGCCTCGACGCCCCTGGTGGCCAGCGCGCGCGCGATGATCCCCTGCACGTGCCGCGCGCTGCCAACCGGCACCGTCGACTTGTTGACGACCACGAGCCGCGAGCCCGGCTGGATCAGCTCGGCGACCTCGCGCGCGGCCTGGTCGACGTACTGCAGGTCGGCGTCGCCGTTCTCCTTGGAGGGAGTGCCGACGGCGATCATCACGACCCCGGTGCCCGACAGCGCCGGGATGTCGGTGCGGAAGGTGAGTCGCGGCTTGGCCGCCTGCAGGATGGCGGCGAGCCCATCCTCGAAGATCGTCGGCTGGCCGCTCTCCAGCCGGTCGACTATCTCCTGCTTCTTGTCGACGCAGGTCACGTCGTGACCCAGGTAGGCGAGGGCCACGCCGGTGGTGAGGCCGACGTAGCCGGTGCCGATGATGGTGACTCTCACTGCGGATGACCTCGCACTCTCGTTCAGCCGCGCCGGCCGGTGTTGCGCACGCTCACGCGCGCCTCGCTCTTGGGCGCGGACGGCGGCGGCTCGTTGTCGCTCGGTGCGCCGTAGCCGTAACCGTAGCTTGCCATGCCCTTGACCTGCGGCTCGGTGACCATCGTCGCCGCGATGCCCAGCAGCCTGACCCCCATGCGCTCGAGCAGGTCGATCGTGGCCCTCACCGGGCGCCGGTCGGCGCGCCTCATGTTGACGGCCAGCAAGGTCCCAGTGCAGAAGGGAGCGATGGACAGCGCGTCGGCGACGGCCAGCACCGGCGGGGAGTCGATGACGATCACGTCGTACTCCTGCGACCACAGCGCCACGCACGCGTCGAAGCCGCGGCCGAGCACCTCGGCGGCCTGCGAGGAGACCTGGAACGAAGGCACGATGTCGAGACGCTGCTTGCCGCCGAGCGGGATGCGCGCGACCATGTGCGCACCGTCGGGGTTCTGCAGGAAGTCGAGCAGGTCGGACGCCTGCCCGCGCCTGAGCCCGTACTCCTGGAAGAGCACCGGCTGCCGCAGGTCGGCGTCGACGAGCAGCGTGCGGTAGTCGTTGCGCGCGAAGCTCTCGGCGAGGTTGAGCGCCACGGCGGACTTGCCCTCGCCCATGTGACCGCTGGTGACCAGGATCACGCGGGTCTCGGCGTCGGCGGTCGCGAACAGCACGCCGGTGCGCAGGTAGCTGGCGGTTTCGCGCGGCAGGCGTCTCGTCGGCTTCGGCTGGCGCTGGAACTCGGCCAGGATCGGCAGCCCGCTGACGGCCTGCAGCTCCGGCACCGAGGCGATGCGCGTGTCGAGCGTCTGCTTGAGGATCAGCGCGCCGTACGTGAGCGCGATGCCGGCCAGGGCGGCCAGGAGCGCGGTGGTGAGCGGGCGCGGAGCGACCGGCGCAGTGGGGGCGTTGGCGCCCTGCAGCACCTCGAGGCGACCGATCGCCGAGGCGCTCAGCGTCCTGGCGACGGCCACCGACTGCTGCTGCTGAGCCCTGAACGCGATGAGCACCTCGATCTCGGAGCTGCGCGACGCGTCGCCCAGCGCCTGCAGAGCCCTGATCTGCTCCGTCAGGGACGCGACCTGCTGCTCGAGCGAGGTCACGGCCTGGTTGATGCTGCGAGACGCGCGCTGCACGTCCCAGGTCACCAGCGCCTCGGCCACCGCGTTCGCGATGGCTGCCGAGCTGGCCGGCTGGCCGGACCTGGCGGTGACGGTGAGCAGCGATGAGGCGCCGGAGCTGGAGCCGCGCACACTGTAATCGCGGCGGAGGGCCCGCAGATCGGAGTCGCTGGCGTCGGGCGCGCCCATGAGGGTCAGCGCCATCGCGGTCACCTGGTCGCTGCGGGCGGCGGCCTCGTAGGCGCTGACGTCAAGCGCGGGCGCCGTGACCTGAGGGACGCCGAACGACCGCAGATCGGCGGTGGCCGAGGAGGCCAGGACCGTGGCCTGCGACTCGTACACGGGAGCCTGGCGCGCCGACCAGACGTACGCCAGGTACCCGATCGCGAGGGCAGCCAGCAACCCAGGAAGCAGCCCGCGTCGCAACAGACGCAGCGCGTCGCCGACGGGGATGCTCAGGTCAGAGTTCATCATCACGGCTCTTCATCCGTCCGCTAACTGGTAACACACGGCCTGCGCGCGAGTCTCGATAAAACGCACATGCGAGCGCTCATCTGCCACACCTAGCAGTATCTAGTGTCCGCATGTGACCTTCCACCGAGAGTTCCGGCGGCCGGCGCCGCTACCCTGTGGCGAGGTGGTGATGAGAACGCCAGCCCGCATAGCGCTACTGTGCCTGTTCGCACTGAGCGCGGCGCGAGCCAACGATCTGGAGGCGGCGTTGAGCGCTCGCTCGGCAGCGCTCGTCGGCCGCGAGGACGAGGCGGCGGAGGCTCGCGAGGCGCTGCTGTTGGCCGAGACGGGGACGTCGTTCAGCGCCAGCGTCTCGCCGTCGCTGACCCTCGAGCAGGACCTGGCCAGTGCGCGAGACGTCGAGTTCGACGCGGGCTTCTCGCTCGCCGGTCAGGTCGTCTACCGCTTCGACGCCAGGGCCATCGCGACGGCGCGCATCGGCGTGCTGCGCGCCGAAGCCCGCGCGCGTGCCCAGCACAGGACCGACGTCGAGCGCGCGCTCCTGGCCCTCAGCGCGCTCAGGCTGGCGCTGAGGTCGCTCGACGACGCTCGCGCGAGCGTCGAGGCCTTGGACGCCGGGCGCTCGGACGCCCAGGCCGAGGGCGGCGATCCGCTGGCGGAGATCGAAGCCCGCACCGCCGCTCTGGACCTCCGGCAGGCCGAGGAGGCCGTCAGGGTCCAACGTCAGACCCTGGCCGGGCTCGGTCTGGAAGGCCCCGGCTCGCTGGAGGAGATCTACCTGATCCTTCGGTCGAGCGACCCGGCCGGCCACCCGCAGGCGCAGCTCCTGCGTCAGCAGGTGGCGCAGGCGCGCGCCGGGTTGCGGCTGTCCGAGCTGGCGTTCGTACCGACCCTGGCTCTCACCGGTCGCTACGAGGAGAGCGGCGTGACGACGACGGCGCGCATGGCTCTGGCAGCCGGCCGCCCCGAGGTCAGTCTCGGGGTCGGCTACCGGGCCGACGACGACAGGGCTTGGAGCGTGGGCGTCGACGCGACCTTCCGCATCCGCGACTCCGACCTGCGCGGCCTGGCCGCTGCCGAAGCGGCCGTGGCCGAGGCGGAGCGCGCGCTCGAGGAGTTCCTGGCAAGCCAGGGCGAGCGCGAGAGGGTCTCGCTCAACGTCGCTCAGATCGCGGAGGAGGCTTTCGCGATCTCGCTGTTGACGCTGGAGCTCGCGCGCCAGGCGGCGGCTGGCGCGGTCGGCGAGGTGGAGACGAGGCGGGCGTCTCAGGCTCTGAGACGTGCGGATGACGCGGCTGAGCGCGCGTGGCAGCGCTACGTTAGGGCAGTGGCAGATCACCTGGCCATCACCGAGGGTGAGTGGCGGGTTCGAGAGGTGGACGAACGATGAAGGTCTTGGTAACCGGAACCGATGGGTACCTGGGCGCGGTGCTCGCCCCGGAGCTCATGCGAGCTGGACACGACGTGCTCGGCGTGGACACGGGCTTCTACAAGGAAGGATGGCTGTTCCACGGCTACGACCGCGCGCCCGAGACGCTGGTCATGGACCTGCGCGACCTGAGCGTCGAGCACCTGCGCGGCTTCGACGCGATCGTTCACATGGCCGAGCTCTCCAACGACCCCGCCGGGGAGCTCGCTCCGCACATCACCTACGACATCAACCACAAGGGCTCGGTGCGGCTGGCCGAGGCGGCGCGCCGCGCCGGCGTGCAGCGCTTCGTCTACATGTCCTCCTGCAGCGTCTACGGCGTAGCCGAGCAGGACTTCGTCGACGAGACCTCGGCGGTCAACCCGCAGACCGCCTACGCGATCTGCAAGACGCTGGTCGAGCGCGACCTGAGGGGCATGGCCGGCGACGACTTCTCGCCCACCTTCCTGCGCAACGCCACCGCCTACGGCGCCAGCCCTCGCATGCGCTTCGACATCGTGCTGAACAACCTCGCCGGCTACGCGTTCACGACCAAGGAGATCAAGATGCTCTCCGACGGCACGCCGTGGCGCCCGCTGGTGCACGCCCGCGACATCGCCAAGGCGATCATGTGCGCGCTCGAGGCGCCCCGCGAGGTGGTCCACGACCAGATCTTCAACGTCGGCGACACCCGCCACAACTACCAGGTGAGGCAGATCGCCGAGATCGTCGCCGAGACCTTCCCCGGCTGCCGCCTCAGCTTCGGCGACCAGGGCTCGGACAACCGCAGCTACCGCGTCGACTTCGCCAAGATCGCCTCGACGCTGCCCGGCTTCTCGTGTGATTGGGACGCCAGGCGCGGCGCTCAGGAGCTCCTCGGCGTGTTCGAACGCATCGCCCTCAGCTCCGAGAAGTTCATGTCGCGCGACTTCACACGCCTGAAGATGCTGCAGCACCTGCTGGCCACCGGGCAGATCGACCACGAGTTCCGCTGGCGCGCTCCCGCGCTGGACGCGGCAGAGTCGGCAGACGCGACCGAACCCGCGGTGCCGGCGTGATCTTCCGCCCCACGCCGCTGGCCGGCGCCGTCGTCGTCGAGCTGGAGGAGCGCAGTGACGAGCGCGGCTTCTTCGCCCGCACCTACTGCGCCAACGAGTTCGCCGAGGCTGGGCTCAAGGCCGTGGTGGCGCAGGCGAACGTCTCGTTCAACCACAAGGCCGGCACGCTCAGGGGCATGCACTATCAGCTCCCACCTGCGGCCGAGACGAAGCTCGTGCGCTGCACGCGCGGCGCCATCTACGACTGCATCGTCGACCTGCGCCAGGGCTCTCCCACCTACCTGCAGAGCTTCGGCATCGAGCTGACCGAGCAGAACCGCTTGGCGCTCTACGTGCCCGAGATGTTCGCGCACGGCTATCTGACGCTTTCAGGCGGCGCCGAGGTCGTGTACCAGGTCGGCGAGTTCTACACGCCGGGCTTCGAGCGCGGGATCCGCTACGACGACCCGGCGCTCGGCATCGAATGGCCCAGGTCCATCGAGGTCATCTCGGAGAAGGACCTCGGCTGGTCGCCGTTCGCACCGCCCGAGACGCCGGTGAGCCGATGATCATCGTCGACACCGCCCTCAGGGCGCGACAGGAGGGTGGCCGACCCGTGAGGGTCGCGATGGTCGGCGCCGGCTTCATGGCGAGGGGCGTGGCGAACCAGATCGTCAACTCGACCCCGGGCATCGAGCTGGTGGCGATAGCCAACCGCACGCCCGAGAACGCCGAGCGCGCCTACCGCGAGGCGGGCGTGGAGAGCTGGGCCAACGCGAGCAGCGCAGCCGAGGTGGCGGCCGCCCTGGAGCGCGGCACGTCCGTCGTCACCGACGACCCCCTGCTGCTGACGGCCGCCGACGGCATCGACGTGGTGCTCGAGGCGACGGGCGCCGTCGAGCACGGCGCCGTGGTGACACTGTCGGCCCTGCAGAACGGCAAGCACGTCGTGCTGCTCAACGCGGAGCTCGACGGCACGGTGGGGCCGATACTGAAGGCCTACGCCGACCGCGAAGGCGTCATCTACAGCGCCTGCGACGGCGATCAACCCGGCGTGCAGGCCAACCTGCTGCGCTTCGTTAAGGGCATCGGCCTCACGCCGCTGGTGGCGGGCAACATCAAGGGATTGCAGGACCCTTACCGGACCCCGACGACGCAGCAGGCCTTCGCCGAGAGGTGGGGCCAGCGCCCCAGCATGGTCACGAGCTTCGCCGACGGGACCAAGATCAGCTTCGAGCAGGCCATCGTCGCGAACGGCTTCGGCTTCACCATCGAGCGCCGCGGCATGATGGGCCGCGACCACTTCGAGCACATCGACACCGGCGTCCGCTACTTCGACGTCGACGAGCTGCGCGAGCTCGGCGGCGTCGTCGACTACGTGGTCGGGGCGCAGCCGGGCCCGGGCGTCTACGTCTACGCCACCCATGACGACCCGAAGCAGCGCCACTACCTCAACCTCTACAAGCTGGGCGAGGGCCCTCTGTACAGCTTCTACGTCCCCTACCATCTGTGCCACTTCGAGGTCCCGACCTCGTTGGCCCGCGCCGTTCTGCTGCGCGATGCGGTGATGGCGCCGGCCGGCGGCATCCGCGTCGAGGTGATCACGACCGCCAAGCGCGACCTGAAGGCAGGCGAGACCCTCGACGGCCTGGGCGAGTACATGACCTACGGACAGTGCGAGACCGCTGCCGTGACCGAGGCGGACGACCTGCTGCCGATCGGCGTAGCCGAGGGCGCGGTCCTCAAGCGCGACGTCGCCAAGGACGAGGTCTTGCGCTACGCCGACGTGGACCTGCCGCCCGGCCGCCTGATCGACAGGCTGCGGCGCGAGCAGGCCGAGCGCTTCGGCTCGGCCGGATCCGCCGGCGGCGGGGCGGCCGCCAAGCCTGGCGCCGGCAGGGGCGCCGGCGCCGAAGCGCGCGTCGACGTCGACCTGGAGGTGAAAGCGTGAAGGCCGTGATACTAGCCGGCGGCTTCGGCACCCGGCTCTCCGAGGAGACGACGCTCAGGCCCAAGCCGATGGTCGAGATCGGCGGCAAGCCGATCCTCTGGCACATCATGAAGATCTTCGAGGCGGGCGGCGTCGACGAGTTCGTGATCGCGCTCGGCTACAAGGGCGAGGTCATCAAGGAGTACTTCCTCAACTTCTACGCCATCCACAACGACATCACGGTCGACCTCGCCAGCGGCCGCACCACCATCCACGACGGCAACCAGCCCACCTGGAAGGTGCACCTCGTCGACACCGGCATGGCCAGCATGACCGGCGGCCGGCTGAGGCGCCTGAAGTCGTGGCTCAAGGACGACGAGGACTTCCTCTTCACCTACGGCGACGGCGTGGCCGACATCGACATCCGCAAGCTGGTGGCGTTCCACCGCGGCCACGGCCGCACCGCCACCGTCACGACGGTCAGGCCGCCCGCGCGCTTCGGCAACCTCTCGTTCGAAGGCAACCTGGTGACTAACTTCCACGAGAAGCCCGAGGAGGGCGAGGGCTGGATCAACGGCGGGTTCTTCGTGCTCAACGGCGCCGCCATCGACTACATCGACGGCGACGAGACGATCTGGGAGCGCGAGCCGATCGAGCGCCTCGCCAGCAGCGGCCAGTTGGCCGGCTACCAGCACTTCGGCTTCTGGTCGTGCATGGACACGCTCAAAGAGAAGCAGATGCTCGAGGAGCTGTGGGCCTCGGGCAAGGCGCCGTGGAAGATCTGGCGCGACGTCGGTGCACCGGTGGCGGCCGACTGAGAGATAGGCTGTCCGGCTGGCTCGCCGGCACGAGCTGGACGCGGCCGCCGGGCCGGCAGAGCGCCTAGCTCTCCGGTCTGGCGGTCGCCCTGGTGTGGAAGATGCCGCTCACCTCGCCGAGGTTGAGGAAGCTGTCGGCGATGTCGATCAGGGCCTGCGCCGCTGACTCGCGGAACGCCAGCACCTCGAAGCGCTTGCCGCGCTCCTGGGCCAGCTCGACGATCGGAGCGAAGTCCCCGTCACCGCTCGCCAGCGCCAGCGCGTCGCAGTGGTCGAAGGCGCGGACGATGTCGGCGGCGATGCCCATGTCCCAGTCGCCCTCCATCACCGCGCGACCGTCTTCGGACTGGCGGTGGACGCGCACGGACCGCCGCCTGACGCGGTAGCCCAAGGTGCTCAGCTTGGCGAAGAAGCCGTGCGAGGTCGCGTCGCCGTCCCTCTCGACGACGTAGGCCGTCGCGCTGCCGAGTCGACGCCCGCGCACGGCGGCGCCCAGGAGGGTCTGGAAGTCGACGGCGCTCGAGTGGTAGTCGCGAGCGGCGTAGTAGAGGTTCTGGGTGTCGACGAACAGCGCCACGCGCTGCTCGTCCCACTCGCCGGGGACAGCGGTAGCCTCGCCCTTGGCGGGCCGGTGGGCTGACGGATCGCTAGCTGGCATCTCGCAGTCAGTCTAGCGAAGGGTCGATGACGAACCTCGCCATCACGAGGTTGTCCTCGTAGCGCGCGGAGCTGCCTCCGCGGCCGGTGGGCCCTGCCAGCTCGCTCAGCGGCCCCAGCCGGACGGCGAGACGCTCGCGGCCCTCGACCTCGAAGCCCTCGGACAGGTAGAGGCCTAGCGCCGCCTCGTTGCTCGCCCTGACGTTGAGGCTGATCTTGATGACGCCCACCTCCGCGCACCAGGAGTAGGAGCGGCGCAGCAGCGCGCGACCGATCCCGCCGCGCCTGGCGGAGCGCTCGACAGCCAGCGTCAGGGTGGCGACGTGCTGCATGCGCACCGCCCCTTGCCGATGGAGCTCGAGCCAACCGACGACGTCGGCGCCGGATCGCTGGTGAGCGGTCGTGGCCACCAGGTAGAGAGACTCCTCGGCGCGGCCGTGCTCCAGCCTCGAGCGCAGCACGCTGGCGGGCGCGGCGGCGGCCCCGACGAAGAAGTGCTGCTCGCCGTAGATGCCCTGCAGCAGCGCCGTGACGCCGGCGGCGTCGGCGGGACGAGCCTCGCGCACCTCGAACGCAGGCACGGAAAGTGCGACCTCCCGTTGCACGTCTGCGAGTATAGGTGCAGGCGGCTATCATCTTGATGGCGCCGAGACCCTGACCCGAGGCAGCTACGACCATGCGCAAGCTCATCTCCGCCGAATCCGTGACCGAGGGTCACCCCGACAAGCTCGCAGATCGCATCAGCGACAGCGTGCTGGACGCCATCTTGGAGCAGGACCCGAACGCTCGCGTCGCGGTCGAGACGCTGCTGACCAAGGGTCTCGCCCTGGTCGCGGGCGAGGTGACGACCAGCGCCGACGTCGACATCCAGGACAAGGTGCGCAG
Source organism: uncultured bacterium (assembly GCA_964473205.1). Classification (GTDB taxonomy): domain Bacteria; phylum Deinococcota; class Deinococci; order Deinococcales; family Trueperaceae; genus CAYMRL01. Next base: position 13,981 of record CAYYOK010000006.1, read on the forward strand.
GGCCGCTCGCGAGGTCGGCTACACCGACGCGGCCTACGGTTTCGACGCGGACCACAGCGCCGTGCTGATCGCGCTGAGCGAGCAGTCGCCGGACATCGCCATGGGCGTCGACCGCGCGCAGGAGGCGAGCAGCGGCTCCGCCTTCGACCAGATCGGCGCCGGCGACCAGGGGCTGATGTTCGGCTACGCCGTCGACGAGACCCCCGAGCTGATGCCGCTGCCGATCACCATCGCGCACCGCATGGCGCAGCGCCTGGCGCAGGTCAGGCACGACGGCACCGTGGCGTACCTGAGACCGGACGGCAAGGCGCAGGTGACGCTCGTCTACGAGGAGGGGCGCGCCGTCGCGCTGGAGACGATCGTTCTCTCCGCGCAGCACCATCCGGACGTCGATCTGGCGGCCATGCGCGAGGACCTGAGGCGCATCGTCGTCGATGCGGTGATACCGGAGGGTCTCGACACCTCACACGCCAGCTACCTGATGAACCCGACCGGCAGGTTCGTGGAGGGCGGCCCTTCGGCCGACGCCGGCCTCACCGGCCGCAAGATCATCGTCGACACCTACGGCGGCGCGGCCCCTCACGGCGGCGGAGCGTTCAGCGGCAAGGACCCGACCAAGGTCGACCGCTCGGCCTCCTACTTCGCCCGCTACATCGCCAAGAACGTGGTGGCGGCCGGCCTCGCGAGCCGCTGCCAGGTGCAGCTCGCCTACGCGATCGGGGTGGCGCAGCCCGTCGGCATGTACATCGACACCTTCGGGACCGGCGCGCTGCCCGACGAGCGCCTGGCCGACGCCGTGCGCGAGGTGTTCGACGCCCGCCCAGCCGCGATCATCGAGGCCCTCGATCTGCGCCGGCCCATCTACAGGGCCACCAGCGCCTACGGCCACTTCGGCCAGGCCGGCTTCCCCTGGGAGGAGACGGACCGCGCGCAGGCGCTCGCCGCGGCCGCCCGGCGCCTGGCCTGAACGCCGTCGGCGCCGCCTGACCGGCGCGGCGTCGGGATGAAGGCGCAGGCCAGGATGGCACGAGGAAAGAGGCACCTGACAGGCGTGGTATAAAGCAGCCTCATGGCCCGGATAATCGTGGGCAACCGAGACGGCACCCTCGCCATCCGGAAGGGCCGGCTGGTGCTGGAGCGGCTCGCCGAGGAGTGGCCCGACCTCCACCTGACGCTGCGCACCGTGCCTTGCGGCGTCGGCACCGACGTGTCGCCGCTGTTGGCGGCAGTGGCCGCCGGCCAGGTAGGTGTGGCCGTGGTGCAGGCCGACCAGCTGCCGCTCGACCTGCCTGAAGGCCTGACACTCGCCGCGGTCCAACGGCGCGCCGACGCGCGCTCTGCGCTGGTGGCGCGCGGCGTCAAGGCGTTCTCGCAGCTGAGCCAGGGCGCCAAGGTGGGGGTCTTCACGGAGCGCGACGCGGCCTTCGTCAGGGCCGCCAACCCCTCCCTGACGACGCAGCTCTGCCAGGCGCAGCCGGAGGTCGAGATGGCCAACCTGGCGTCCGGCAGCTACCAGGCGCTGGTCCTCGCCGTCGCGACGCTCGCCGAGCTCGACCTGCGCGACCGCGCCGAGGTCCTGCTCGAGCCGGACGACTTCGCCCCCGCACCGGGCCAGGGCGCCGCCGCTCTCGTCGTCAGAGACGACGACAACCTCGCCTTCGAGAGCGTCTACCCGCTGCAGCACCGGCCGAGCTTCGACCGCCTGCGCGCCGAGCGCGCCTTCGCCCGAGCCCTGGCCGGAGCGCGGTCTCCGGTTCCCTGCGGGGCGTTGGCGCACGTCAGCGAGGAGGGCGAGCTGACGCTGTTCGGGACGGTGGTCAAGGGCGAGGCGGTGGTTCAGGCGAGCAGCTCCGGCGAGGCAAGAGAGGCCGAGGAGATCGGCCGCGAGCTCGCCCAAGACGTGCTCGAGCGCCTCGAACAGCTCTGAGACCTGGCGCGGACCGCCAGGCCCGGCGTTTCCCAACTGGCCTCCTCGGGCGTAACATGACCTCCTAAGCCTGCAACCCTAGTCGAGTCACGGAACTTGGAGGTACGCATGTCAAGCCGTCCGTCCCCCGCCCGCCGTACCAAGGGAGGCTCCGCTTCCGCGGCCTTGCGCCTGTCGCTGCTGTTGGCGACCCTCGTCGCGCTGGCCGCCTGCACGCCACCGCCGGCATCGAGCGCTTCGCTGGTGATCCTGGCCGACGACACCGCGTACTCCGGAGCCAGCTTCGACGCTCAGGCCGTGCTCAACCGCGCCGACGTCATCACCGGCGACGTCGAGTTCACGCTCGACTCTCCGCCGGCCGGCTTCAGCGCCGCGGCCGTGACGACCGGCGGCAACTCCGCGACGCTCGAGGTCGCGGTCGATGCCAGCGTCGCGCCGGACGAGTACGAGCTGACCGTCACCGCCAGCGACGGCACGCGCGACGTCTCGCAGACCTTCACGGTCGAGATATTGGGCCCTGAGCCCGCGGCGATCGACCTGGAGCTGCGCTCCTTGCTGCTGCCGACCCCAGGCGGCATCGGCTTCCCGCTGCACGAGCTGGGCGAGGACTTCCCCTTCGTCTCGATGGTCCCCGGCGCCGACGTGCCGGCCGAGTTCGCCCTGGCGCGGGCGGTTCCCGGTGAGCTGGTCGTGCGCTTCGCCGCCGGCGCCGCCTTGGCTGCGAACGGCACGCTCAGCGCCAACGGCGTGACGTTCACGCCCGTCAGCGCGGCCACCGCCGGCTCGAGCGTCCAGGTGATCAAGACGACCGCGGCGCTGTCCTTGGATCAGACCATCGCCCTGGCCGCCACGGTGCAGGCGCGCTCCGACGTGATCAGCGCCTCGCCCAACTGGATCCTCAACGTGCACCAGACCTCGCTCTACGAAGCGCAGTGGGGCTTCCCTGCGATCGGTCTTCACAACGCCTGGAGCGTGACGACGGGCGAGGACAACCCCGTCGCGGTCGCCGTGCTCGACACCGGCTACACCGAGCACCCCGGCCTGGACGGGCTGTTCCTGCCCGGCTACGACTTCGTCAACGACGACGACGATGCCCGCGACGGCACGGCCGGTTTCAGCCACGGCACCCACGTCTCCGGCACGATCGCGATGCGGCTGGCGAACAACCCGGGAGCCACCGGCATCAACCGCGGCGGAGGCATCCTGCCCGTCAAGGTCCTCAGCGACGCGGGCAGCGGCAGCTTCGCCGGCATCCTCTACGGCATGGTGTGGGCCTCGGGCGTCGAGGTCGACGGCTACGACATGTCGCCCTTCCCCGAGAACGAGAACCCGGTGCGCGTCCTGAACCTGAGCCTGGGCGGCCGCGCCGGCGGCTGTCCTGACGAGATGGCGTTCGTGACGCAGACCTTGGCCGACGCCGGCGTAGTGGTCGTGGTCTCGGCCGGCAACGACGGCCAGGACATCAGGCACTACGCGCCCGCCAGCTGCCCCGGCGTCATCACCGTCGGCGCCAGCGGTCCGTACGACTACCGCTCCTCCTACTCCAACTTCGGCGCCATCGACATCGTCGCCCCGGGTGGCGACTCCACCTACGACTTCGTCAGCGCGAACCTCCTGACCGGCGACCTCCTCCCGGCCGGCATCCTGAGCCCCGGCAGCGCCACCAGCCACTACTTCGCGGACGGCACCTCGATGGCGGCCCCGCACGTGTCTGGCGTCGCGTCCCTCCTGCTCAGCCACAACCCGTCGCTCAGCGCCACCGACGTCCGCGACATCCTCATGGCAAGCGCGACCCCGATGTCGGCCAAGCAGTGCGGCCTGCCCAGCGTCGAGCAGTGCGGCGCCGGCCTGCTCAACGCCAGCGCGGCCCTCGGCGCCCTCGATCCCGGCGCATGGCTGGGCGCGTCGGTGGCGTACGCGGACGTCTACGCATGCACCGAACCCGACTGCTCCGACCTCGACATGGAGTCCGAGCCCGTCGCCAGCCTGGCGCAGGCGATGACGCGCGGCTACGTCAACTTCTCGTTCGCCGACCTGCCCGCCGGCACCTACTTCGTCGACGGCTACGTGCTCTCCAGCGACGTTCACCCCGTGCTCGAGCTGCTGTGGGACAACCGCGTCGTCGAGCTCTCCGCCGGCGACCTGAACGACCTCGTGCTGGAGGCCTGGCCGTAAGCCTCAGGACCTAGCCCCGGCGTGGCCGGGCACCGCGACCTGGTCGTCGCGCCCGGCCATCCAAGCTAACTACGAAGCGAGGCCCCCGGTTAGAGCCGGGGGCCTCGCTCTTGCTGCCTGAATCCGTGCTCGGCCCGACCGGGTCGGACCGCCGTCTGCCATGCGGTCCTACCCCGCCGCCTGCTCCTGCTTGCGGTCAGCCAGCACCTTGTCGACGACGTGCTGAGGGGCGCTCTCGTAGCGGTCGAACTTGAGCGAGAAGGCGCCGCGGCCGCCGGTCAGCGACCGCAGGTCGGCCGAGTAGGACTGGATCTCGGCCATCGGCACGTGCGCCGACACGACGCTCACCGAACCCTCCGACTCCATGCCGAGGATCCGTCCGCGCCGGGAGTTGAGGTCCGAGATTACGTCGCCTGTGAAGCGGTCGGGGACGCGCACCTTGACGAGCACTATCGGCTCGAGCAGCGCCGGCTTGGCGTTGCGCATGGCGTCCTTGAACGCGTGCGCCGCGGCGACCTGGAACGCGACGTCCTTCGAGTCGACCGGGTGGTCCTTGCCGTCGTAGACGACGACCTTGACGTCCTGCACGGGGAAGCCGCCCAGCACGCCGGAGTCCAGAGCGCTCCTGGCGCCCTTCTCGCAGCTCGTCTGGAACTGCGTCGGGATGGTGCCGCCGACGACGCCCCACTCGAACTCGAAGCCTCCGCCGCGCGGCAGCGGCTCGACCCGCAGGGCCACCTCGGCGAACTGACCGGCGCCGCCCGTCTGCTTCTTGTGGCGGTAGCGCTCGTCGGCCTTGCCGGTGATCGTCTCGCGGTACGCCACCATCGGGACCGAGGTGTCGACGGAGACGCCGTAACGCTCGCGCAGCGCGTTGACGGCGATCTCGAGGTGAACGTGCCCCATGCCCCACAGCACGGTCTGCGACGTGTCGGGGTTGCGCTCCAGCACCAGCGTCGGGTCGGACTCGAGCAGCTTGTGCAGCGCGTCGCCGAGCTTGTCCTCGTCGGGCCGCGCCTTCGGGTGCAGCGCCAGGGCCATGACGGGCGAGGGGAAGCGGATCGGGCTGAGCACGAAGTCCTGGTTGCCAGTCACGAGCGTGTCGCCGGTGTGGATGGGGTCGGCCTTGGTGACGGCGCCGATCATGCCAGCCGTCAGCTCCTTGACCTCGATGAGGTCCTTGCCGTTGGGGACGTAGAGGTGGGCGGCGCGGACCTCGCCGTCGCGGTTGGTGACCTTCAGCGTCTCGCCGGGCTTGAGGCTGCCGGCCAGCACTCGCATCAGGGAGACCTTGCCGAGGTAGGGGTCGATGACCGTCTTGAACACGCGCGCCGAGAAGGGGTGGCCGTCGCCGAGCTTGGGAGGGTCGCCGCGCTCGGTGGTCAGCGCCGCGTGGTCCTCGACGCGCCTTACCCCCTCGACGAGGAAGTCGAGCAGCAGCGAGATGCCCTTGGCGCTGGTCGCGGACGTCAGCAGGACCGGGGTCAGCTCGTTGCGCCTCACCGCCGAGGCGAACGCGGCCAGCAGGTCCTCGTTGTCCAGGTCGGAGTCCTCGAGGTACTGCATCATCAGCGCGTCGTCGGTCTCGACGATCGCCTCGACCAACCGGTCGCGGTACTCCTGAGCCAGGCCGGCGACCTCGTCCGGGATGGGGATCTCGACCGACTTGTCGCCTTCGGGCCAGGCGTAGGCCTTCATGTGCAGCAGGTCGACGACGCCCCTGAAGTTCTCGGCCTGTCCGATCGGCACCTGGATGGCGGCGATGTTGCCCTCCAGCGTCGCCTCGATGTCGGCCATGGTCCGGAAGAAGTCGGCGTTCTCCCTGTCGAGCTTGTTGATGACGAACATCGTCGAGAGCTCGCGGTCGCGGCTCGACGTCCACACCCGCTCGGTGCCGACCGCGACGCCCGACACGGCGGACACGACGACCATCACCGCGTCGGCGGCGGCCTGCGCGCCGCGGATCTCGCCGACGAAGTCGGCGTAGCCGGGCGTGTCGATGACGTTGAACTCGCTGCCCTGCCAGGTGAAGGGATGGACCGAGGAGTAGACCGAGATCTTCCTTCTCTTCTCCTCCGCCGTGTGGTCGGACGCCGTCGCGCCGTCCTCTACCTTGCCCAGCGCTGGGATCGAGCCGGCGCGGAACAGCATCGCCTCTACCAACGAGGTCTTCCCGGCGCCGCTGTGAGACAGTACGGCGACGTTGCGGATGTTGGACATCTTGGCTCCCTTTCCTCGGTTCCCTGGCCGGGCCGGCGACTATGGCTCTGCGCGCTGGGACGGCGAGATACCGTTGCCAGCGCGAAGGTTCTAAGGTTACGGAATCGTACTACACTCGCCGCGTGCCTCTGGAGCGTGAACTGAAGCTCTCGTCGCCAGAGGGCTACGTACCGAGCCGCGCCGAGCTCGAGCACGCCTTAGGCGGCCTCATCGTCGACGGCGCACCTCTGAGCGTGGAGGCCGGCACGCTCAGGCGTCACCAGGACACCTACTTCGACACCGAAGACGACGCTCTCGCCGCGCGCGGCTGGGCCCTCAGGCGCCGAGCCTCCAGTACCTCGCTCACGATCGGCCTCAAGGGCGAGGCCGTGGTCCGCGCCCCTTCTGGACAGAGCGGCCCGCCGTACCCGGGAGCCGCGCTCTTCGAACGCTTCGAGCTCGAGACTCCCCACACCGGCCCCACACCGCCCTGGCCCCGGGAGATCGCGGACTTCCTCGCCGACAAGGTGCCGGCCGGCACCCTCGCCGCGGCAGAGGCTCGCGTCGTGCTCGACGTCGTTCGCGTCAGCCACCGCCTCGTTCACTCTGCCGCCGGCGAAGCCGCTGGCCCTGACCGCGCGACCGGCTCCCACACCCCGGAGGGCGGCGGCTTCCTCGTCGAGCTGAGCTTCGACGAGGTCAGCTGCAGCCTGCCGCGCGCAGCTGGACGGCCGGCGAGGACCGGTGAGACGACCGAGGCTCGTTTCCACGAGGTCGAGCTCGAGGCCGGCCCGGAGACCGCTGCCCGCGCCCTCGAGGTGGTGGCCGGTGCGCTCGCCGCCCTGCTGCCGTTGACGGCGTCGAGCGTCAGCAAGGCGGAGCGGGCACGCGCTCTCTTGTCTCCGTTCATGTGAGGCTCAGCGGGTCAGGTACCCGCCGTCGACAGGCACGTAGGCTCCGGTCACGAAGGAGGCGGCTGGCGAGGACAGGTACGAGACCGTGTCGGCGACCTCCTCCGGCCGGCCCAGGCGGCCGATCGGGTGCAGGGAGACGAGCATCTGGTTGAGAGCCTCGTCGGCCTCGAAGTCGGCGATGAGCGGCGTGCTGATGAAGCCCGGCCCGACGGCGTTGACGCGGATGCCCTGCGCGGCGTAGTCCATCGCCGCGGTCTTGGTGAGCCCGACGACCCCGTGCTTGGCCGCTACGTACCCCGCCGCGCTCGAGAAGCCGACCTGGCCGAGGATCGACGCGACGTTGACTATCGCTCCCCCGCCCGCCGCGAGCAGCGCCGGGATCTCGTAGCGCATGCAGTAGAAGACGCCGGAGAGGTTGACCGCGATCACCTTGTCCCAGCCGGCGACGCTCAGGTCCCCGGCGAGAGCCTGCTCGCCGCCGATGCCGGCGTTGTTGCACGCGATGTGAAGAGCGCCGTACCGGTCGACGGCGGTCGCCACCAGGCGCTCGCAGGCGGCCGGGACGGAGACGTCGGCACGGAAGAAGCTGGCGGTGCCTCCCGCCGCCTCGATCTCGGACACGACCTCAAGGCCGTTGACCTCCGAGAGGTCGGAGACCAGCACCTTGGCGCCGGCCCTCGCGTAGGCGTGGGCGACGCTGCGCCCGATCCCCGAGGCGCCGCCTGTGACTATCGCTACCTTCCCGCTCAACTGCGTCATCTGCTCTTACCTCCTCGACTTGAGAACCGCACCGAGTACCGCCGCTGAGCACCGCGCTCAGAACCGACCCGACGACCGACCCGCGAGCCGCTCAAGCGAAGCTGAGCACGCGCGCCGCTCTCGCACCGCCTACGAATGTCCCCGCGGGTCCAAGCGGTGCCCGGCCGAGCGGTAGCGGGACGGTCCCGCAGCCGCCGGTATACTCGCAGCCATGACAAGCCCAGCCGAACCCTCTGTCGCGAGGGCCGCACGAGACGACAGCATCTTCAAACTCATCGATGCGGAGTTCGCTCGCCAGCGCGACGGCCTCGAGCTCATCGCCTCGGAGAACTTCGTCTCGCCTCAGGTGATGGAAGCGGTCGGCTCGGTGCTGACGAACAAGTACGCGGAGGGCTACCCCGGCAAGCGCTACTACGGCGGCTGCGAGGTCATCGACCAGGTCGAGACCCTCGCCATCGACAGGTGCCGCGAGCTGTTCGGCTGCGAGTGGGCGAACGTCCAGCCTCACTCCGGCTCCTCGGCGAACCTCGCCGCCTACTACGCCCTGCTCGAGCCCGGCGACAAGGTGCTGGGCATGGACCTGTCGCACGGCGGTCACCTGACGCACGGCTCGCCCGTCAACTTCTCCGGCATCAACTACCGCGTCGCCGGCTACCCGGTCGACAAGAGCTCCGAGCTGATCGATTACGAGCAGGTCAGGCGCGTCGCGCTGGAGTACCGGCCGAAGCTGATCATCGCCGGCGCCAGCGCGTACAGCCGCCTGATCGACTTCGAGGCGTTCAGGGCCATCGCCGACGAGGCCGGCGCCTACCTGCTGGCCGACATCGCCCACATCGCCGGACCGGTCGCGGCCGGGCTGCACCCGCACCCGCTGCCGCACGCGCACGTCGTGACCAGCACGACGCACAAGACGCTGCGCGGCCCGCGCGGCGGCCTGATCTTCGGCAACGACGCCGAGGTCAAGACCAAGATCGACCGCACGATCTTCCCCGGCACCCAAGGGGGGCCGCTCGAGCACGTGATCGCGGGCAAGGCCGTGGCGTTCTTCGAGGCGCTGCGCCCCGAGTTCAAGGACTACACGCAGGCGGTGCTCGACAACGCCAAGGCGTTGGCCGGCGCGCTGGCAGAGCGCGGCTACCGCATCGTGTCAGGCGGCACCGACAACCACATGTTCGTGATCGACCTGCGCGGCACGGGCATCAACGGCAACACCGCCAGCAAGCGCCTCGGCAAGGCTGCGATAACCGTCAGCAAGAGCATGGTGCCCTTCGACGAGGAGAAGCCGTGGATCACCTCGGGCATCCGCCTCGGCACCCCGGCGCTGACGACGCGCGGCATGCGCTCGGCGGAGATGGTGGCCGTCGCCGGCCTCATCGACCGAAGCCTCAAGGGCGAGGAGCCCGAAGGGCTGGAGCGCGAGGTCGTGGACCTGGCCGCCAGCTTCCCTATGCCTTAGCTAACGCCTGCGCCTGAGCCGCTCCATGCCCTCGCGCAGGCTTATGCGCATGCGGTCGATGGCGCCGGCGATCTGGCCGAGCTCGTCGTCGCGGTTGAGCTCGACAGGCTGCTCGAACTCGCCGTGGCTGATGCGATCGGCCGCGACGAGCAGGTAGCTGATCGCGTTGGTCAGGCCTCTCGTCAGGGACAAGGCCGCGAGGATCGCGAACAGCACGGGTATCAGCCCGACCAGGAGGGTCGTCAGCAGGACCTGCCCGAGCGACGAGCGCAGGGTCGCCGGGTCGACCGCCACCACGACGGTGCCGAGTCGCACGTCGCCGCGGCGCACGGGGGCGGCCGCGACCACCAGCGGCTCCTCTGCCAGGCCCGCCATCGCCAGCACCCCCTGCCAGCTGGCCCTGAGGCTCTCCAGCCACGGCTCGACGGTGATCTCTGCGCCGCGGGCGTCGGCCGCGCGGGCGCGGGCCAGGCGTTGAGCGGCCTCGCTGAGCGCAGCGGCTCCCGCGCCAGAGGCGGGACCTTCCCAAGCCGCCAGCGTCGAGCCGTCGACGTCAAGCACCGCCAAGAAGCTCATGCCCCTGCCGGCCAGCGCGATGCGGCTGGCGTCCTCGACGCGTTGCAGCTCGATGCGCATCAGCGGGGCCGAGAGCGGCAGGCCGCTCGACATCCCCTCGATCGTCGCGGCGACCGCGGTCGCGACCTCGCCGGCGCGGCGCGCCTGCTCGGCCCGCAGCACGGGCAGCAGCGTGACGCTCAGCGCCAGCAGCATCACCAGCAGCGTGAGGATGGCAGGCAGCGTGGCGGCGGTCGCGATCCTGCGCCTGAGCGAGCGCCTGTCCAGCCGCGGCGGCTCGCGCGTGAGCGTCGTCTTCATCGGGTCGCGCGGGGGCTGCGGCACGGTGTGGCCGGGTAGCGGGGCGCTCTCCGAGCGGTCGCGGGCCGAGGTCGTCCTGACCCCAGAGTCCCTGACGGCCGCGGCGGCGTAAGTGTCGGGCGCGGTCGCGGCGGCGCCGTTGGGCTCGGGCTCGGCGGCTGCGTTCGCCGAGGAGCCGAAGGCAGCGTCGGTGGCGGTCTCGGCGCCCGCGGCGCCGGTCCCTGTGCTGGTCGTCGGGTCCGTCGCGCCGCCGGTAACGACCGGCGAGGAGCCCGCGTCGGTCGCCAGCCCGCCGCTGGCCTCGCCGTCGTGCCACTGCACCGCCCGACCGTTGGCATCGCCTTCGCGCATCTCGACGGTCAGGCCGGCGGAGTGGAGGATCTGCGCCACGCTGCGCGCCTGGCGCTCCGGCACGTCTCTGGTGACCGGCCCCGGCGCGCGCTTGAGCAGCGCCAAAGCCCGGTCAGCAGGGATCCTGAAACCCTCCGCAACGACCGCGGCAGCACCGCCGAGATCGTCAGGCACGGGGTCAAGCACGACGACCACGTAGTTCACTTCCTCCACCCACCTTCGCTGGTCTCCAGCGCGAACAGCCTCCGCAGCTCGTCGGCGCGGAACATGAAGACCTCCCTCGCCGAGCCGGCGGGGAAGGTCGACCTGAGTTGAGCCATGAGCTCGTCGACCGAGTCGACCGGCAGCGCATCGGCGCTGAGTCCTAGGTCGTAGAGCGCGTCCTCGACGACGATCTCGCCGACCGGGCCGAGCAGGTCGACGGCTTCTCGCATCAGCTCCCTGACGAAGCGCTCGTCGGCCACGGCCACCGAGGTGTACTCGGCCAGCCCGGCCGCCAGCAGCTCGCTGCCGGCCGTCACGACCTCGCGCACGGGCCGGCCCATCGCCGTCGCGACCTCGCGCAGGCTGCGGTGGCCGTCGAGCTTGCGCCACAGGTGCAGCGCGGTCAGCGAGAGCTCGACCGTCACCTGGTCTCCGACCTGGCCGCCGACCTGGCCGCCCACCTGCCCGGCCGGGACCACCTGGCCGCTGTGGCGCAGCTCCGAGCCCGGCCGTCCTATGGGGTGCGAGCTTACGCCGCCCTTCGGGCCCGCGTTCTCGCCGAAGCCGAACCCGATGACCGAGAGCACCGAGTCGGCCTGCAGCTCGCGGCGCGTCCCGCCGGTGCCCTCGTCACCCTGATGGGCGGCCTGCAGCAGCAGCGTATCGGTCGAGCTGGTCAAGGTGTTGCGCGGCGACTTGACACCGGAACGGAAGCCGAAGGTGCCGTCGGTCCACAGCAGCAGGGCGGAGAGGGCGGCGAGGTCGTAGAGCGGCCGCGCCTCGATGAACACGACGCGTCCGTTCTCGAAGTAGATGTTGCCTTGCAGCCGTTTCGGGTGGCGCACGACGAGGCAGCCGTCGGCCAGAGCCAGCGAGAGGTACTGGATCAAGTTGGCCAGCACCCCCTCCCCCAGACGGCCGCTCAGTGTTGTCATCTGCCTTCCCCGGACATCGGCTCCGCCAATCCTACCAACGCCGGGAAGCCCGGCGAGCCGTGGTAGCTTGGGACGGCTTCTGCGGCGGGGACGCCGCTATGGGAGAGACATGCACACCATCTGTTTGATCGCCGGTGACGGCATCGGCCAGGAAGTGATACCAGCCGCGCGGCGGCTGTTGGAAGCGACGGGTCTGGACCTGAGGTTCGAGGAGGCGGAGGCCGGCTGGACGACCTTCCAGAGGACGGGCACCAGCGTGCCGGCCGCCACCCTCACGGCCGTCACCAGCTCCGACGCGACGCTCGCCGGCGCCTTCACCAGCCCCTCGCACAAGGTCGAGGGTCACCAGGGCGCCATCCGGTACATGCGGCGCACGCTCGATCTGTTCTCCAACCTGCGTCCGGCGCGCTCGCGGCCCGTCGAGCGCTGCGTGCCGGGCCTCGACATGCTGATGGTGCGCGAGAACACCGAGGGCCTCTACGTCGAGAAGGAGCGGCGCTACGGCGACGTCGCGATCGCCGACGCCGTGATCACCAGGGGCGCGTCGCGCCGCATCGCGCACGTGGCGCTGGCTCAGGCCCGCAGGCGCCGCAAGCGCCTGGCGGTGGTGCACAAGGCGAACGTGCTGCCGCTGACCTCGGGGATGTTCCTCGAGACGGTGATGGAAGTCGCCAAGGAGTACCCCGACGTCGAGACCTACGACGTCATCGTCGACGCGGCCGCCATGAAGCTCGTCAGGGACCCGGAGAGCTTCGACGTGCTCGTCTCCACCAACCTCTTCGGCGACATCCTCTCCGACCTGATGGCCGGCCTCACCGGCGGGCTCGGCATCGCCCCGAGCGCCAACGTCGGCGAGCGCTACGCGATCTTCGAGCCCGTGCACGGCAGCGCGCCCGACATCGCGGGCAGGGGGATCGCCAACCCGACCGCGACGATGCTGACCGCCGCGATGATGCTCGATCATCTGGGCCTCCGCGATACCGCCGAGCGCATCGACAGGGCGGTCGACCAAGTGCTCGCCTCCGGCCCCGTCACCGCCGACCTCGGCGGCAGAGCAACCACCGTCGAGTTCACCGACGCCGTCATCGCGGCGTACTCTCAGGTCTGAGCATGCGCTACCTGGGGCTAGACAAGGTCGGACTGGACTCGTTCGCACGGAGCTGGGGGTAGCGCGTGTACTCCCTGAGCCAGGCCATGCGCGCCATCCGCGGCAACTGGGTCGCGAGCGTCTCGACGATCACGACGATGACGCTGTCGTTGACGATCCTCGCCGCCTTCAGCCTGCTCAGCCTCAACCTCAACCAGACCCTGGCCAGCCTGCAGGGCGAGCTGGAGGTCTCGGCCTACCTGCGCCGCGACGCCAACGTCGACCAGCTGCTCGGCACCATCAGGGCGTGGCCCGAGGTGCAATCCGTGCGGTTCGTCTCGAGCGACGAGGCGTTGGCAGCGATGGTGGCGAGCCTGCCTTCGCTCGGGCGCGCGGCCGCGATGGTCGAGAATCCGCTGCCCGACACGCTGCACGTCCGGCTCTTCGACCCGGCGGGGACGGGCGTCGTCAGGGTCAGGCTCGAGCAGCTTCCCGGCGTGGACGAGGTCGACGACTCGAGCGAGGCGGTGGGGACCTTCCTGGCCTTGCAGAACGTGCTGCGCGTCGGCGGCTCGATCCTGGTGGTGGTGCTGCTGGGGTCGGCGCTGTTCGCCATCGTCAACTCGATCCGCGCCGCCATCACCGCGCGCCGCGAGGAGATCGACGTGATGCGGCTGGTCGGTGCTAGCCGCGGCTTCATACGCGCGCCGTTCCTGCTCGAGGGGCTGATGCTGGGCCTGATCAGCGCGGTGATCGCGCTGGGCCTCGCCATCCCCGGCTACCAGTTCGCGGTGGCGAACCTCGCAGAGCAGTTCGCGTTCGTACCGTTCGTGCGCGACGCCGCCAGCCTCGGTTGGGTGGCCGGCGCGCTGGCGTTGCTGGCCCTGCTCGTCGGGCTGGTCGGCAGCGCGATCTCGGTGTCGCAGTTCCTGCGCGAGGACCAGTAGCGCCGCTCGCTACGGGCTGCGCTCGGCTGGTTGCTAGACTTACGGCGTGAGGTCGCTCTTCTCGCGGCGGTTGCTGTCGGCCCTGGTGGCGTTGTTCGCCTGCCAGGCGCTCGCGCCCGCTCAGGTCTCGGTGACCAGCACCGAGCTGCAGAGCATGGAGCAGGACATCAACCGCTACCAGGCGTTGCTGCGCGAGCGCGAGGCCGAGATGGCGGCGATCGAGGCGGCGCTGGGCGAGACCGCGGCCGCGCTGCGGCAGCGCATAGCCGAGCGCGACGCCGTCAGCGTCGAGATCGTGCAGCGGCGCGGCGAGCGCGAGCAGATCGAGGCCCGCATCCGCGACCTCGACTCGCAGCGCCAGGCGACCGAGGCGCGGATCGTCGCCCTGGAGGCGCGCCTCTCCGACATGCGGGTGCGCGTCGCCGAGATGCTCGTCAACGTCTACAAGCAGCGCGGCCAGCGCATCGGGTCGGCGTTCGCCACCAGCGAGAGCTTCCACGACCTGCGCGTGCGCAACTACTACCTGGGCATCCTGGCCGAGCAGGACGCGGCCATCATCACCGAGCTCGACACGCTGGTGGCCACCCTCAACGCGGCGCGCGAGACGCTCGCCACGCAGCTGTCGGAGCTGCGCGACGCGCAGAGCACCCTGCTGGCGGCAGAGGCCGAGCTGGCGGCCACCCAGGCGCGGCTCGAGCGCCTCGTCGCCGACCTCAACTCGACCGAGCAGGGCCAGCAGGCCCAGCGCCAGAACCTGCTGGCGGAGCAGAACCGCATCGAGCGCAGCCTCGACGACCTCGGCTCGCAGTTCGCCGCCGAGCTCGAGCGCCTGCGCCTGCTGGAGGCCGCTGCCCGCGCCGACGCCGAGCGCTTCGCGCAGGACCGCGAGAGGCAGCTCACCGCGCAGCGCGAGGCCGACCAGGCGCGGTCGCGCATCGACGCGCTGAACCAGCCGGTGCCGCCGCTCAGCAGCGGGTTCATCCGGCCCGTCGACGGCGCCGAGCTGGTGACCCGCTTCGGCGAGGGCGGGAACTCGTACCTGGCGATCAGGGCTCCGGTCGCTAACGCTGCGGTGAAGGCGATAGGGGCTGGCCGGGTCGAGGGCCTCGACTACCTCGGCGCCAACTTCGGCTACATGGTGGCGATCAGGCACGCCGACGGGCTGGTGAGCATCTACGCCAACCTGCGGCAGCCGCTCGTCAGCATGTTCGAGAACGTCAGGCAGGGCCAGGTCCTCGGCTACCTGGGCGGCGGCACCTTGACGCGCAGCGACATCTTGCAGCTCTACGCCAAGCGCGACGGCGGAACCGGGCCGTTCATCGATCCGACCCCGCTGCTCGGCTGGTGAGCCCCCGGTGAAGGCGTGACCTGCCCAGCCTGCGGAGCCGCCAACGCGCACGGGATGAGGTATTGCGGGCCGATGAGACGCGCGCCATGACCTGCCCAGCCTGCGGAGCCGCCAA
>CAYYOK010000006.1:29373-72152 GCA_964473205.1 uncultured bacterium
TATTGCGGGCCGATGAGACGCGCGCCATGACCTGCCCAGCCTGCGGAGCCGCCAATGCGCCCGGGATGAGGTATTGCGGCATGTGCGCCAGCCCGCTCGCCCAGCAGCAGGCTGGGCGCGAGCGGCGGCGGGTGAGCGTGGTGTTCGTCGACCTGGTCGGCTTCAGCACGATGTCGCGCGAGCTCGATCCCGAGGAAGTGCGCGACCTCGCCGACGAGGTGCTGACCGCCGTGGCGGGCGTGATCGAGGACTTCGACGGTTACGTCGACTCGCTGCACGGCGACGGCCTGATAGCTCTGTTCGGGGCGCCGCATTCGCATCCCGACGACCCTGAGCGGGCGGTGCTGGCGGCTTCGAGCGCTCTCTCGGCCATCGCCAAGGTCGGCCGCAGCCGCGGGGTGGCCCTGACGGGCCGCGCGGGCGTCAACACCGGCATCGTCATCGCGGGCGCCGTCGGCTCCGGCAAGGTGCGCAGCTACACGGTGATGGGCAGCGTCGTCAACCTCGCGGCGCGCCTCGAGGAGGCCGCCTCGCCCGGCGAGGTGTGGGTCGGTCCCGACACGCAGGAGGCGACGCGCCACAGGCTGCTGTTCGAGAGCACGGGGCCCCTGGAGCTGCGCGGCTTCCCAGGCGTCAGGGAGGCGTTCAGGCTGATCCCGGGTGGGGTTCAGCGCGAGGTCGACGCCTACCTCGACCTGCCGTTCGTCGGGCGCAAGGCGGAGCTTCAGCGGCTCGAGAGCTACCTGGCGGGCGTGGTGGCCGGCGGCAGCCCGCGGGAGGTGTGGCTGGCCGGCGAGGCCGGGCGCGGCAAGACCCGGCTGCTGCGCGAGTTCAGCGAGCGGATCGGGCCTCGCTACGCGAGGTTGTGGATCGATCACCGACCGGCCGACGCGTTCGACTGGGTGCCGTTGGCGGCGCAGCTCTTCGGGTTCTCCGACAGCGACGACGTCGACACGCGTCGCGAGAAGGCCGAGAGCTTCCTGGCCCGGGTGCTGCCTGACGAGCCGCGCTGGCACCGCATCATCCTCGTGAGCATCGATCTGATGCCGACGCAGGCGTGGACGCGCTTGGAGCGCCGCACCATCGACAGGACGCTGATCGCGTGGCGCGACCTGCTCGTCTCGCTCACCAGGACGCCCGACGGTCCCGCCGCGATCCTGCTCGCCGTCGAGAGCGAGCCTCGCGACCCCGACCTGCGCACGTTCCTCGAGCTGCTCCAGAGCACCGACGCGCCGCTGCTGGTGGTGCGCACGAGCCGCGAGCGGACGTTGCCGGACGGGGTCGAGGCGTTGCACCTGCCTCCGCTGACGCCGGCCGAGAGCATGCAGCTGCTGGAGGGCGTGGCCAGCCCCACGCTCAGGGTGGCGGCCGAGGCGCTGGTGAGGCAGGTCGGCGGCGTGCCGGCGTACCTGCTCGAGCTGGGCCGCGCGCTGTCGATAACCCAGGAGGACAGCTTCTCCGGCTCGTTGGCCTCGCTGCTGCAGGCGCGCCTCGACATGGTGGAGCTGCGGCCACGCCGGCTGCTGGCGCGTGCCGCGCTGGTCGGTGAGGCGTCGTGGGGCGGCCTGCTGCGCGAGCTAGCCGGCACGCCCGAGGAGATCAAGACCTTGGTCGCCGAGAACCTGCTGGTGCTGCAGAGCGCCAGCATCGTCGCCGGGGAGACCGAGTACGGGTTCCAGAGCGAGCTCCTGCGCAACGCCGTGCTGCGCATGATCCCCTTCGCCGAGCGGCCGAACCTGCACCTGCGCATCGCGACGTGGCTGGAGAAGAACGCGCCGTTGGCGTTCGCGGAGCTGACCGCCGAGCACTTCGAGCGCGGCGGCTCGCCGGACGCGGCATACGCCCACTTCCTGGCGGCCGCGGACCAGGCGATGGTCCACAACGAGGTCAGGCGCAGCTTCGACCTCTTCGAGCGCGCCCTGTCTCTGCCGCTGCCGGCTCAGATGCTCGCCGAGGCCGCGCTGGCCTACGCGCAGGCCGCCTTGGCGGCGGCGCAGCCAGCGCGCGCGCAGGAGGTGCTGGCCCGCACCGCGCTGCTCCTCGACGGAGCTCCGGAGGGAGCGCGAGGCGAGCTCGAGCGCGTGCGCTCGGAGCTGGCGCGCGAGGCGCGCGCCCTCGCCCTGATCGAGGCCGAGGCGGCGGAGACCGAGGCCGGCGTCCCTCAGCTCGAGGCTTGAGCGCGGCTCAGTCTGGTTCGAGCGCTGCGCCATCGCCGAACACGGCGAACCACGGCTTGAAGCTCGGCTCCACCGCCACGAGGCGGCGGGCCAGCTCGCCGCGGTCAGCGGTCGGCAGCGCTCCGCCCAACGCGAGCGGGAAGTCCCATCCGCGCGTCTGAGACAGTTCCAGCGCGCGCTGGGTCAGCACGCCCTGGTACCAGAGCAGGCGCGGCAGTGCGGTGCGGCCGCGCGGGTACTCGAAGCCGTCGAGCGGCCAGCCGCCCGCGTCGCCCTGGCCGGCCGCCACCTGAACCTCGGCCCAACGCCGCAGCAGCTCGAGGTTGCGCTCCTCGCCGGCGACCCTCAGGGCCTGCACGAACAGGTAGGTGGCGAGGAGCTCGTCCAGCCACCTGAGGTACGTCCGCAGCCCGGAGACGTTGGCGACGGCGTGGCCCCACTCGTGCCCGACCAGGAGGTCGAGGAACTCGCCGAGCGGGCCTGGCGGAGC
This sequence comes from uncultured bacterium, assembly GCA_964473205.1. Classification (GTDB taxonomy): domain Bacteria; phylum Deinococcota; class Deinococci; order Deinococcales; family Trueperaceae; genus CAYMRL01. Next base: position 32,041 of record CAYYOK010000006.1, read on the forward strand.
CACGCCGGCGTGCCCCGCGGCGAGCAGCAGGTCGTCGAAGCGCTTGAGGAAGCGCTCGGGGTAGTCCGCCGCGACGACGACCGTGGCGACGCCGGGCTCGTTGCGGGTGAAGGGCAGGCCGTACGGGTAGCTGCAGATCTTGTGCCAGTCGCGGGAGCTGGCCACCAACAGCCTGACCCTGCCCGCGGGCGAGAGGGCGTCGGCCGCCTGACGTTGCAGCTTCACCAGCCACGCCGAGAGCTGGGCCGCGCGGCGCCTGGCGCCCTCGGAGTGGCTGACGCTGAGGCCCGAGCCGACCTCGAAGGTCGACGCCAGCTCCCTCAGGTAGACGCCGCTCACGCCGAACTCCCCGGCCCGCCGCCTGCGCATGCCGAGGAGTGTAGCGCTGGCGGGTGCCTGTATCCTTAAGGCGATGGTGTCTTGGCCGTCCTTGGCTCTCGGGCTCGCGCTCGGCCTCGTCGTGGGCTGGTTCACGGCGTTGCTGCTCAGGCGCAGGAGCGAGAGCGAGAACCGGCTCAGGCGCATGCGCCGCGAGCTGGACCAGCTGCAGGGCTCGGTGGCCCAGCACTTCGCCCAGTCCGGCGCCCTGATCACGCGGCTGCGCTCCGACGTCGAGCAGCTCTACTTGCACCTCGAGCGAGGCGCTTCGGAGCTGACGACCGAGGACGCGGTGCAGCGCCGTCTGCGCAGCCTCGAGAGCCAGCACGATCTGCCGGGTGAGTAAGCAGGGGGCGTAGCCCCGCGAACGGCCGGCGAGTCGCCTGTCGGCGACGGCCAGAAGAGCCTTCAGAGAGCGAATTCTCTCATCCAGAACGGCTCTATTCGCGTGCTAGACTCCGGTCCGAAGTGAAGCGCCTAGCTCTCGTCCTGTCGCTGCTCACGCTCCTCGCAGCCGCCACCGCCCAACAACGGCACAACTACCTGGCCGTTAACGGCGCGGTTCTCGACGACGCCGGCCCCTACTACTTCATCGCCCAGGGCGACAGCGGCAACGCGTTCGCCAAGGCCTCGCAGCTCGCCGGCGCCATGGGCTTGAGCGTCGAGTACGTCGCCGAGCAGCGCCAGCTCGTGTTCTCCGACGACCTGCGCCGGGTCGCGTTCGACGCCACCTCCGACATCGCGGCCGGCTTGGTGAAGCGCGACGGCGTCGTGACGATCTCACCGCCCCTGCGGGGCGTGGCCAACCTGGCCAGTCCCATGGCGATACTCGTCGACGGCACGGCCTACGTGGCGATCTCGCCGCTGGTGACGGCGTTCGACGGTCTGAGCGACTGGCATGCCGAGAGACGCCTGGTCACCGTCGACACCGCCGACCGGCTCGGCTTCGCGTTGACGCCTCCCAGGACCGGGCTGACGAACGGCGTCTCGCGCGTCGCGATCGACCTGCCACCCGGCGCCGAGTACGAGGTGGCCGTCGGTGACGGCACCCTGATCGTGGTGTTGCCTGGCGGGCGCGCCCAGGAGTTCGCTAGAGAGCTCGACGACCCGAACCTCAGAAGCGTGCGGCTGAGCCCCACCGCCGGCGCCACGCGCCTGGTGGTGGAGACGGCCTACGCCCTCGATCCCGCGGGGCGCGGCTTCGAGGTAGGGACGGTGCCGAAGGCCGACGGCTTCACTCTCTACGTCGACTTCGCGCCGAGCATCGTCGGCGCGGCCGTGCTCGCGCTGGAGACCCCGACCGAGCCGACCGAGCCTCAGGCGCTGGCCGCCGTGCCGGAGCTGCGCAGGGTGGTCGTGCTCGACGCCGGCCACGGCGCCCACGACCCGGGCACCGTCTCCTCTTACGCGATCGAGAAGCACGTGGTGCTGTCGGTGACGCTGAAGCTCAAGGCGCTGCTGGAAGCCAAGGGCATCGAGGTCGTCCTGACCCGCGAGCGCGACGTGTTCCTGACGCTTCAGCAGCGCTCCGGCTTCGCCACGCCCGAGCGCAACCTGTTCGTGTCGATCCATGCGAACTCGGCACCGAACGCCAGCGCCACGGGCATCGAGACCTGGGTGTTCGGCGAGCCGCTCGATCCGACCCTGATCGACAGGGCGATCCGCGAGAACGGCGGGGGCGCCGAGGGCGCCGCGCTGACGGAGCAGGCGCGTCAGGCGGCCACCGAGTTCGCCACCGACATCCTGCGCGAGGCACAGCTCAACTACTCGCTGTCGCTGGCCGAATCGGTCCAGCGTCACATGGTGGCGGCCACCGGCGCTCGCGATCGCGGCGTGAGGACGAACCTGTTCTACGTGATCAGGACTGCGCGCATCCCTGCCGTGCTGGTCGAGCTCGGCTTCGTCTCCAACTCCGAGGAGGGCAGCAGGCTGGCCACCGACTCTTACCAGAACACGTTGGCTCAGGCCCTCGCCGACGGCATCATGGAGTTCCTCGACAACGGCGGCGGGATGCTGGCACGTCGCTAGCAGCGGTAACGCTGGTGCTAGCATGAGCACACGATGCGCTCGCAGGAGCACTCCACCGCCGGCCGCGCGCCAGGCGGCGGCACCGACGACAGTGGACAGGGCCCCTCGCTTCCTCCCCCGGCGGACAGCGCCATGACCGCCGAGAGGGGCGCTGGCGGCGTCGTCTTCGACCGCTCCGGCAACGTGCTGGTGCTGCGCCACGCCAGCGGCCACTGGGTGTTCCCCAAGGGGCACGTCGAGGCCGGTGAGACCGAGCTGGACACGGCGCTGCGCGAGGTGCGCGAGGAGTCCGGCGTCCTCGCCGAATGCCTCTCCGAGATGCGCTGGCACACGACCTACGTCAACCCGCGCGGCAGCCGCCGCCTCATCACCTGGTACGCCTGCGAAGCGGTGGACACGAGCCTCCGCCTCGAAGACGCCCTGTTCGTCGAGGGGGGTTTCTTCCCCGCCGAGCGCGCGCTCGAGCTGCTGAGCCACGGTGCCGATCGCAAGCTGCTCACCGGGGTGCTCGCTTGGCGCCGGTCGCAGCCCGTCGGAGGCGCCGGCGCCGATCGCGGAGCGGGGCAGGGCGACGACGCTGAACGCCGTGGCGCCGGGGGCGGCAGATGAGCAGCTCGGTCCTCGGGAACACCGGCTCCATCGGCGCCGACGCGGTGCTCGACGCGCTGCGCACCCTGCGCACCAGCGGCACGCTCGTGGTCTCCGACGCGGCCGGGTCGATGATCTTGCAGCTCGCCAAGGGGCAGGTCGAGGCGAGCTTCAAGCTCGGCGCCTACCAGCGCCTCGAGGCGCCGCAGCAAGACTTCCACATGCATCCGCACGCGGCCTCCGAGGTGCCGGAGCTGCCGGGACGCGCTCCCGAGAGCGGCTCGGCGCTGCTGCGCGCGTTGCCGCGCCTGTCGGCTGGTCACCGGCTGCCCGTCGGCGCGGTCGAGCTGAGCAACCTCGTCGAGCGGCTCAGCGAGCGCTCCTTCACCGGCGTGCTCGGCTTCGAGCGGCCCTCAGAACGCGCCGCCGCCGTCTTCCTCGACGGCAGTATCCGGGCGGCCGTGCACGAGAAGGGCGGCCGAGTGCTCGGCCGCGTCGAGGCGCTGCGCGTCATCCAGAAGCTCGGCCGCGAAGCCAAGGACGGCGTCCTGACCCTCGAGCCGCTCGACCGGTTGATCGCCGGACCTCTGGTGGCGCTGGCGCTCGACAACGTCGCCGCCTCTGGCGACGGGCCGTTCACGGGCGTCGAGGTCGACGACCGCGGCTACCGCTTCGTGCGCAACGGCAGCGTGTTCCTGTGCGTGCCCAGCCAGCCGCTTCACAGCGGCCAGCGCTACGCCCTGCCGGCCGGCGCGCCGGGACAGGCGCCCGAGCTGGCCCTGCCGGCGGAGCCGCCCGGCTGGGAAGACCGCCGCTACGCGCTGACGCTCAGGGGCCGTGACGCCCTCAACCCGATGACGGAGTTGAACATGACCTTCCAGAACGACCACGGCGAGCTGGGCAAGGCCGTGCTCGAGACCCTCGGCAACGGCGCGACGCTCGAGCAGGCCGCCTCCGACCTGACCCTGGAGCTCACCGAGCTGAAGCCGTGGCTGGAGCGCCTCGAGGGCGCCGGCTTGATAAGGGCTCGTGGCTGACGGCCCGCGCGACGTGAGCGAAGGACGGCGCATCGACCAGGACGCTAGTCCACGCAGCGATGAGGTCTCGCTGCGCGAGATCTACCTGACGTTCAGAGCCGGGTTGCCGCTGATCGCGCTGGTGGCGGTGCTCGCAGGCAGCGTGGCGTTCGGCTTCGTGCTGAGCAAGCCGCGCGTCTACCAGGCGTCGGCGGTGGTGCACGTGCTGCCCACCACCGTCACGCCCGCGGCGGCTAGCACCGTCGCTCTCAACCCGCCCGTGGGCGTGGACTTGGAGACTTACCGCTCGGCCGCTCAGAGCGACGAGGTCCTCGACGCCACCGGAGCCGCCGCCGGCGTCGCCAGGGCCGAGTTCGTCGCCCGACTCGAGCTGGCGGCGACCCCAGCCGCGCAGCTCAGCCGCGGCCAGCAGGTCGTCAGGCACAGCGCGACCATGCGCAGCCCGACCGAGGCGGCCGCCGTGGTCAACGCCTGGGCGGAGGCGACGGTCGCCAGCCTGCGCAGCGTGATGAGCCAGCCTCTCGACTTCGCGATCGCAGCCGCCGAGGAGGAGATGTCGCGCCGCCAGGTCATGTTCGACGCGGCCAGCGCGACCTGGTCGGAGTTCCTGTCGCGCGACGAGCGCCCTGCGCTGCGGGCGCGCATCGCCGCCGAGGGCGCCGGAGACACCGCCGCGCTCCGCGCGCAGCTCGCCAGCCTCGAGAGCGAGGCCAGCGCAGCGCAGCGCGACCTGGCAGCCGCGCAGCTCGCCTACTACCGCTCCGCTCCGCTGCCCCTGCAGCTGGAGCTGCAGCGCGACCTGGTCGTCCAGAGCGCCTCGGTCGCGGTGAGAGCCAACGTTCCCGTCGAACCGCGCGGGCGCAACCTGGTCGTGACGACCGTGGCCAGCGCGGTGGTCGCCGGGCTCCTCGCCACCCTCTTCGTGTTCCTGCGCCGGGCCGTCAGCCCGGCGTGACGAGCCTCCGGTAGCGGTGCCGCCGGCACGGCTACCCCGCAGATGCCACGGATGCCGGACGCCCGCTTCGCTCACGTCTTGCTGACCGGCGGCAGCGGCCGCCTCGGAACCGAGCTGAGGGAGCTGCTGCCTGGCGTCAGGGCGCCGACGCGCGCCGAATGCGACGTCACCGATGGCGAGCGCGTGCAGGCTGTGGTCGCCGAGCTCAGGCCCAGGGTGATCGTGCACGCCGCCGCCTACACCGACGTCGCGGGAGCCGAGCGCGACCGGGAGCGCTGTTGGCGCGTGAACCTGAGCGGCACCCGCCACCTGGCGGAGGCCGCGCGCTCGGTCGGGGCGAAGCTGCTGCACGTCAGCACCGACTACGTGTTCTACGGCGACCGGGGCGGCTACTCGGAGGACGACCCGCCCGGCCCCGTGCGCAACTACTACGCGCTCAGCAAGCTGGCCGCCGAGGAGGTGGCGCGCACGGCACCGTCTCATCTGGTGCTGCGCACCTCGTTCAGGCCTCGCGCCTGGCCCTATCCCGAGGCCTACGACGATCTCTACACCTCGCAGGACTACGTCGACGTGATAGCGCCGGAGGTGGCGCTGGTGATCGGGCGCATCGAAGACGTTCCCTACGACACTCTTCACGTGGCCACCGAACGCAAGAGCGTGCTGGAGCTGGCGCGTCGCCGCGCGCCGGACGTCAGGCCAGCCAGCAAGTCGTCGGCGCCCGTCGACCTGCCCGACGACGTCTCGCTCGACACGTCGCGCTGGCGGGCGCTGAAGGCGGCGTGGACCGCGTGACCGTGGGGCGCTTCCACGTCGAGGAGCTGGAGCTTCCCGGCGTCAGGCTGGTGACGCCGCGCGTGCACCGCGACGAGCGCGGCTTCCTCCTCGAGCGCTGGCGCTTGGACGAGCTGGACGAGCTCCTGGGCAGCGAGCGCTTCGTGCAGGACAACCACTCGCGCTCGGCGCGCGGGGTGCTGCGCGGCCTGCACTTCCAGCACCCGCCAGCGGCTCAGGGCAAGCTCGTCGGGGTCACGCGCGGCCGCATCTACGACGTCGCCGTCGACCTGCGGCGCGGCTCGCCGACCTACCGCCGCTGGCTGGGCGTCGAGCTCGACGACGAGGCGCTGCGGCTCCTGTGGGTGCCGCGCGGCTTCGCCCACGGCTTCCTGGCGCTGTCGGAGAGCGCCGACGTGCTCTACAAGATCGACGCTCGCCACGACCCGGCCGCCGAGGCCGGGATACGATTCGACGACGAGACGCTCGGGATCGACTGGGAGCGGCACCTGCGCGCCATCGGCGTGGCCCGGCCGCTGGTCTCCGGGCGCGACGCTGCGCTGCCGCGACTGGAGGACGCCGACATCCGGTTCTGATGAGCAACGGCACGAGGGACGACGCGAAACCGATCTATCTGGTGACCGGCGCTGCCGGCTTCATCGGCTCGGCGCTGGTGCGACTGCTGGTGGCGCAGCGCGACGCGCGGGTCGTGAGCGTCGACGCGCTCACCTACGCCGGTGACCTCAGGCGCCTCGATGCCGTCAGCGGCCACGGCGAGCACCGCTTCGTGCAGCTCGACGTGCGCGACCAGCAGTCCCTCGTCGAGCTGCTGGTAGAGGAGCGGCCGTCGGCGCTGTTCCACCTGGCGGCCGAGACGCACGTAGACCGCTCCATCGACGGCCCCGAGGCGTTCGTGACCACCAACGTGCTCGGCACCCTGCGCGTGCTCGAGGCCGTCAGGGCGTACTTCGAGCGGATCTCGCGCGCCGAGCAGGAGGCCTTCAGGCTCGTCAGCGTGTCGACCGACGAGGTCTACGGCAGCCTCGGCCCCGAGGGCGCGTTCAGCGAGGGCTCGGCGTTCGCGCCGCGCTCGCCCTACAGCGCCAGCAAGGCCGGCGCCGACCACCTCGCGGCCGCCTACTTCCACACCTACGGCCTGCCGGTGGTGATCACGCACGGGTCGAACAACTACGGCCCATACCAGTTCCCCGAGAAGCTGCTGCCGCTGGCACTGACGCGGGCCCTCGGCGGCGAGAGCGTACCGCTCTACGGCAGCGGCGAGAACGTCCGCGACTGGCTGCACGTCGACGACCACGCGCGCGGTCTCCTGGCGGCCGCGCGCCGCGGGCGTCCCGGCGAGACCTACCTGCTGGGCGGCGGCAGCGAGCTGAGCAACCGGGCGCTCCTCGACCTCGCGCTGGGGCTGCTCGGCGAGCTGGCCCCCGGCCGCGACTACCGCGAGCTGATCGCGCTCGTCGAGGACCGCCCCGGCCACGACCTCCGCTACGCGGTCGACAGCTCCAAGGCGGCGCGCGAGCTGGGCTGGCGGGCGCTGGTGCCGCTCGAGCAGGGCATGCGCGAGACCGTGAGCTGGTACCTGGGCAACCGGGAGTGGACGCAGAGCGTGGCCGAAGGGCGCTACGGCCTCGAGCGGCTGGGCGTGGGCTCGGTCGCGAGGGCGCCGTGAGCGCTGCGAGCCGCCTGCCAGCCTTCGGATCGCGCCCCGGGCCGTCGAGCGCGCGATGAGCGGGGCCCCTCGCAAAGGCATCATCCTGGCCGGCGGCGCCGGTACGCGCCTCTACCCCGCGACGCTGGGCGTCAGCAAGCAGCTCCTGCCCGTCTACGACAAGCCGATGATCTACTACCCGCTCAGCACGCTGATGTCGGCCGGCGTGCGCGAGGTGCTGGTCATCTCGACGCCGCGCGACCTGCCGCTGTTCCAGAAACTGCTGGGAGGCGGCTCGCAGTGGGGCATGCGCTTCGACTACGCCGAGCAGCCGCGGCCCGAAGGCATCGCCCAGGCGCTGCTCATCGGCGAGGAGTTCCTGGCCGGCGCGAGCTGCGCGCTGGTGCTCGGCGACAACCTGTTCCACGGCTACGCGCTGAGCGGCCTGCTGGAGCAGGCGGCGGCCCTGGACGACGAGGCGACGATCTTCGGCTACGAGGTCAGCGACCCCGAGCGCTACGGCGTGATGAGCTTCGACGAGGCGGGGCGTCTAGTCGGCATCGAGGAGAAGCCGCAGCGCCCGGCCAGCCGCTACGCGGTGACCGGCCTCTACTTCTACCCAGCCGACGCGCCGCTGCTGGCGCGAGAGCTCAGGCCCTCGGACCGCGGCGAGCTGGAGATCACCGACCTCAACCGCCGCTACTTGGGGCAGGGCCGGCTCCGAGCCGAGCTTTTCGGCCGCGGCATGGCCTGGCTCGACACCGGCACGCACGAGAGCCTGCTGCAGGCCGCGGTGTTCGTGCAGGCGCTGGAGGCGCGGCAAGGGCTGAAGATCGCCTGCGTCGAGGAGATCGCGTACCGGCGCGGCTGGATCGACGCCGAGCAGGTGCTCGCCCTGGCCGAGGGGCTGCGGGGCAACGCCTACGGGGAGTACCTGGCAGGTCTGGTGGCTGGGGCGTGACGCTAAGAGGCGAGCTCGCGCAGCCGATCCCGCAACAGGTCGCGGCACCTCAGCGCGGCGGCCCGTAGAGATTCGGGCACCTCGGTGCCCCCGCCTCCCTGACCGAACTCGCGCTCGAGCAGCTCATAGAGCATCCCTGGCTCCAGCCTGGGCAGCGGCAGGCTGGCGTCGGAAGCTCCCAGCTGACGGTAGAAGCGCTCGATCTTCGGATGGGAGCGCACGGAGAGGACGGGCGTGCCGAGCGTGGCCGCCACGATGCCTACGTGCAGCTTCATCGTCACGACCAGGTCCAGCCGCGCGAGCAGCGCTGCGAGCGGCCACGGGCGCTGGTAGCGGTAGGCCTCGCAGCGGCCAGGCAGGCGCTCGCTCAGCTCCAGCGTCGCGGCCTGCTGGCCCGCCGCTCCCTTCTGATCGGTGATGGCGACCACGCGCAGCTCGGGCCTGGCGGCCGCGAACGCGAGCACGTCGTCGATGGCGGCGGCGTGACCGGCGCCGCGCGCGGAGTCGCCGGTCAGGTGCACGCCCAGGCGCGGCCCGGCAGGAAGTCCTGAGAGCCACCCCTCGATCTCGTCGACGGCCGAGGCGGGCAGGTCAGATGGCTGCAGGCAGAGCGCCGCATCGGCGCCGAGCTGCAGCCGGTCCTCCGCGACGCCCAAAGCGCGCATGAAGGCGAGCGACTCCTCGTCCCTCACCACCACCTGTGAAGCGCGCGCCGTGACCCTCGCCAGCATCCACCTCGGCAGCGCCGCCGAGACGGGGCCGGCGCCGACGCCGTTGACGATCACCTCGCGGCCCGTCGCGGCAGCGAGCAGGCCGGGAGCCAGGTGCCTGGCGGCCAACCTCGCGCCCCAGCGCCTCCGGTCGGTGGGCGGCTCGCCGAAGTAGCCTCCGCCGCCGTAGACCAGGGCGTCGGCCCTCAGCAGCGCGCCGTACCCTCGCCCCGCGGGCACGTCGAAGTGATGCGAGGTAGCGGCGGGCAAGAACGGCATCAGCACCTCCGCGCCCTCGACGGCCTCCCGCAACCACCTGAGGTAGATCTGCATCAGCAGGATGTCGCCGAAGTTGTCGGTGAAGTAGGAGCCGTGCAGAGCTACCCTGACAGGCCTGTGGCCGGCTGACGGGCTCAAGGGTTCAGCCACCGCTCTCGGCGCGCGCCGCGGCGGCGCCCAAGCGGTCCGCGAGCCGGTCCGGCAGCAGCGAGGCCGCCGACCTCAGCAACCACGCCGCGCCGTCGCCCAAGAAGAGCCGCGGGAAGCGCATGACCGCAGCCAGAGCCGCTGCGCCCGCCGCGCCCAGAGCCGCGAGGAGGGTGACGATGTCGGGGGCCGCCGCGAGGCGCAGCGCCGTCGCGACGGCCAGCGAGAGGCTGCCGCAGAGCAGCGTCAGCGGAGCGGCGGCCATGGCGGCGGCGAGCAGGCGGCGCCAACTCTCGCCGACGATCGCGAGCGAGAGCGCGGTCGACGCCAGGTGGTTGGTGAGGAGAGCGAGGGTCACGCCGATCACCACGCCGCTCAGACCGAACCGCAGGCCGAGCAGCGCGAACGCAACGATACAGCAGGCGTAGACGACCTGCAGCAGCGCCCGCCTGAACACGACGGCCTTGGCTCGCGCCACGACGGCGTTGAGGCGATCGGTCACGCGCAGCACCATCGTCAGCGCGAACACCTGCAGGGGACCGACGACGTCGCGCCACTGGCCGCCCAGCAGCACCGCGACGACCTCGCCCGCCAGCACGCTCAGGACGACGCCGACCGGCACGGTGAGCAGGGCGATCGTGGCGGCCGCCCTGAGGTAGGAGCGGGCGAGCTCGCGCTCCTCGCCCTGGATGCGCGACAGCGACGGGAACAGCACCCTGTCTATCGCCCCGCCGATCAGGCCGGCGGGCATGCCCATCAGCTGGTAGGCGCGGCTGTAGACGCCGAGAGCCGTAGCGCCCAGGCCCCTGGCGACGATCAGGTTGTCCGCCTGAAGGGCGACGAAGTTGGCGATGCGCGCGACCGAGTAACCGGAGCCGAAACGCAACAGCCCGGCCAGCGTCGCGGCGGAGAGGTCGGCGCGCAGGCCGTGCCGCTGGAGCGCCAGGGTCATCGCGCTCCTCAGCGCCGTCTGCGAGAGGTGGGCGCCGACGAGCGCCCAGACGCCCATCCCCGAGGCTGCGAGCACGAGCCCGACGACCCCGTAGCCGAACGCGTAGCTGGCGACCTCGATCACGGCGATGGCGCGAAAGCGCATGGCGCGCGTCAGCAGCGCCTCCGAGGTGGCGGCAAGCCCTCTAACCAGCAGCCCAGCGGCCAGAGCGCGCAGGACCGCCGCCGACTCCGGGATCCCGAGCTGCCCGGCGACGAGCGGCGCCAGCAGCGCCAGCGCCGAGGCCAACACGGCGGCGAACACGGCGGAGAGCCAGAAGCCGGTCGCCACCACACCCGGGGTCAGGTCCTGGCGCTGGACCAGGGCCTGGTTGACGCCTAGCTGGGTGAAGATCGCCGCGAAGTTCACGACCACCGTCGCGGCCGCGACGACGCCGAAGTCCTCGGGTGTCAGCAGCCGCGCCAGCAGCGTCAACACCGCGACCTGCATCACCATCTGGACGGCGGCGCTCGACATCGTCCAGGCCATGCCTCCGACCACCTTGCCGGCTTTCGGCCGCGCCTCGCCGGCTTGTGGCCGGACCTCGTCGGCTTCTGGCCGGGCCGTCACCGTCTGCGCTCCCGCAACGCCTCTTCGTAGACGGCGAAGGTGCGCTCGAACATCGTCTCGAACCTGAACTCGTGCTCGTAGCGCTCTCTGCCGGCGGCACCCATGCGCGACCGGGCCTCGGCGTCACCGATGAGCCGCCTCAGACGGTCGGCCAGCGCCTCCGGATCCCCGGGCGGCACGACGAAGCCGTTGACGCCGTCGGCGATCGCCTCGCGCACGCCGCCCACGTCGGACGCGACGGCCGGCAGGCCGGCCCTCATCGCCTCGAGCACGCTGCGAGGGAAGCCCTCCCAGCGCGTGGCGAGCACGAAGACCTGAGCCCGAGCCAGCACGGCGGCCACGTCGTTCCGGACCCCGAGGAAGCTCACCCTCTCCGCCAGCGAGAGCTCCTCGACCAACGCCCTGACCGCCTCCTCCTCGGGACCGTTCCCCACGAGATCGAGCGTCCAGGCCAGATCCTTGCAGCCGGCCAGGGCCGTCAACAGGGTCAGATGGTCCTTGGGCGGGTCGAAGCGAGCCACCATCACCAGCCGCGGCGGGTCCTCGGCCGGATCGGCTCTCAGGTCCTCGGTCACGTCGGGCATGCCGTTGTGAACGACGACGTGCCGGGCCGGCGAGCCGACGCGGCGCGCCAGGGCGAGGTCGCGCTCGTACTCGCAGACGTCGACGATGCGCGTGGCCAGCGGCGCCGCGAGGCGCTCGATGACGCCGTAGACCGCCGCCTCCAAGCCGGGGATCCCCGTCGTGAAGCTCCAGCCGTGCGCGGTGTAGATGACCGGGATACCGCCGCCCCACAGCGCCAGGCGTCCAACGACGCCGGCCTTGGCCGTATGCAGCGACACCAGGTCGGGTCCGAAGCGCACGATGGCCCGCCGCATCTCGGCCACGGCCCTGACGTCGCTGACGGGCCGGATCGCTCGATGCAGGTGCCAGAGCGGCTCGTAGGGAACCCCGTGCGCGACGACGTCGGCCGCGAACGGTCCCTCCTGCCCGCCGAGCACCAGCACAGCGTGACCGCGCTCCTGCATGGCCAGAGCCATGTCCCTGATGTGGACGTTGCTTCCACCGACGACGTCTGAGCGGGTGGAGACGTAGACGACCCTCACCGGCGACCACCGCCGGCGCCGCCATCTGCGCCCTCGCGGCCGCCGATGGTCTCCCTCACCACGGCCTGCCACATGCCGGCGACCTCGTGCAGGCCGAACCTCCGGTGAACGGCGTCTCGCGCCGCGAGGGCGACAGTTCGCCGGCTCGCGGGCGGCGCGGCCATCAGCCGCTCCATCGCCGCCGCCACGTCGCGCGCATCGGGTGAGGCTGCGAGCCAACCGGTGACGCCGTCCTCGATGAGCTCAGGAACGCCGCCGACCGCCGTGCCGACGCAGGGCAGCGCCGCCGCCATGGCTTCCATGACGGAGTTGGGGAGCCCCTCCCACTCGGAGGCGAGCACGAAGGCGTCCGCCGCGCCGAGCAAGCGGGACACGTCAGGTTCGAAGCCGAGAAAGCTGACCGCCGGCCGTAGGCTCAGCCGCGCGGCGAGGTCGGCGAGCTCCTCGGCGAGGGAGCCGTCGCCGGCCACGAGCAGCCGCGCCTCGGGGTGTCGGGTCCGCAACGCGGCGAAGGCGGCGAGCAGGCCGCCGTAGTTCTTCTGGGGCTCGAGCCTGCCGACCGCGAGCCATACGAAGTCGTTCGGCGCCAACGACAGCGCGGCGCGCGCCGCCGCGCGCTCGCCGCCCGCCAAGGGGCGCACCCTGCCGAGGGCGTTGGGCACCACCCGCAGCGTCGCGGCGCGCACCACGCCGCGGCTCAGCAGGGCGTCGGCAGCGAGCCGTGAGTTGACCACCACGGCCTTGGCGAGAGGGTTGGTCAGGCGCTCGAGTAGGTCGGCCAGGCGCGCGCCGCGCCGGCTTCCGCCGCCGAAGCGCACGTTGCGGATCGACGAGACCACCGGCACGCCGCACCATGCGCCCGCCAGGCGCCCGAGCAGGTTCGCCTGCAGCAGGAACGTGATCATGCAGTCGGGGCGCAGTCTGCGAAGCGCGCGCACCAGGGCGAGGAGCGCTCCGACGCCCGCACGCGCTCCGCGCGACGCCAGCGCCTCGTGCTCGATCCCGTGGGTCGCGAGGACAGCGCCGAGGGGTCCCTCGTCGCGCAGCGTCAGCACCGCGACCTGCCAGCCCCTGGCTTGCAGCTCGACGGCCAGCCTGACGAGCTGCGTCTCGGCGCCACCGATCTCCAGGTCGTTGGTCAGGAAGACGACCTTGGTCGGCGATCCGCCGGAACCGGTCATGGCGTGCCCTCCGCCGCTCGGCTGGCAGTGTCGGTCATGCGGCGCTCCCGGCCGGCTGGCCGGAAGGGCCGGCAGATCCGAGGTACGCGAGCCACAGGGGCACGAACAGCGCGGGGTAGAAGAGGGTCAGGTCGACCAAGTTGAGGAGCAAGGCTATCACCAGGGCGAGCGCGGCCAGTCGCTCGCCCGACCCGATCAGACGCCGCAGCATCAGCATCAGGCAGGCGAGGAGGGCGAGCGCCAGCGGCCAGCCGAACTCCGCCGCGAGCCCGAGCAGCGAGTGAGCGTGATCGGCCCGGTAGCGCGGCCCCTGGGCTTCGGGGAGGGCGAACTCGTGGTAGTGGCGCAGGTTGCCGTGGCCGACGCCCGTCAGCGGCCACTCCTTCGCGAGGTCGAGCGCGCTGCCCCACACCTGGATCCTCGCCAGATTGTTCGTGTCTTCCAACACCGAGCTCCAGCTAGGACCGAAGAGAGCGGCCGCGGCCACCGCGCCTGCCAGCACCGCGGCGATCGCGACGCGTGGCCCGCGAGCGACGGGCAGAAGCACCGCCAGGCCGATGCCGGCCAGGAGCGCGCCGGCGTAGCCAGCGTGGCTGCCCGCCACGACTACGGCCACCAGCGCCATGGCTGCGGCGACGGGCGCCACGCGCAGGGGCCGCGCGGACAGCGCCAGCGCCGAGAGGGCCGTGACCAACGCCGCGTGGGCGAGCACGTTGGGGTCTCCCAGCGTGCCGGCGACGCGGGAAGGCGCGCCGATCACGAACTGGCCGAGCGCGACGGCGAGCTGCACGCCGAGGCCGGCGAGCAGACCCGACGAGACGACTCCATGCCCCAGCGCGCTCAGCGCCAGTCGGGCGGTCGGCGTGATCAGGACCAGGGCAGCCGCCAGACCCGCCCACCAGACGAGGCCCGCGTACCACGGCAGGACGCTCGAGCGCGGTCGGTAGGCTCCGGCCTCGCCCCCCTCGACGAGCTGCGCGAAGCCAATGTCCAGAACCGTCCAGTCGCCTCGCAAGCCGGCGAGGTGGAGCAGGCGCAGGCGCTGCGGACCGTCCTGCGGCGGCAGCGTCGCGGTCAGGCGCAACACGCCCGGCCCCACGGCCTCTACGAGCGTGCCGGGGCGAAGCTGACCCTCGCGCGTCCTGAGCACCAACTCGCCCCCGAAGTCCGATCCGTCGTGCCTGACGAGAACGGACACGGTGTACGCCAACCTGGGCGCGATGGCGACCTCCTGCAGGGTACGCACCTCGGTGTAGCGGTCGCCGCTGGCAGGGTCGAAGGCGCCGATGCGCCAGAGGCCGGGCTCGAGGGCGCGGACGTACTCCCCCTCCCCCAAGGCGCGGGTCCAGCCACGCAGCCAGGCGAGGTCGCTGTTGGCGATGAGGTTCGGAGCGCCGTGCCCAGCCGGGAGCGGCTGGGGCGAGGTGCCGCTGGGGTCGAGAGATCGCGGAGCCAAGGCTCCATCAAGATCGACAGGCGGCGCGGGACGCACCAGGACCTGGCTCCCGAGCTGAGCCAGGCAGCCGAGCGCGGCGATCGCGATCACGAGGCGCGTCTCGCGTCGCCACAACGACCTCGCGATGCCGTAGCGGATGGCGAGCAGCGCGCCCAACGGCATGGCGACGGCCAGGAAGACCTCCGGCAGAACCGGCCCCGAAGCGATCAGGAGCAGCAGCGCCGGCCGCATCCAGCGCCGGCCGGCCGGCGTCCGACCTTGCGACAGGTGGGCCACGCCCCTCAGCCCTCGCGTCCGGTGGCGCCAAAGGGCGTCCGCAAGGCCAGGTCGAGCCGCGCTAAGCTCGCTGCCGCCACGAACCACAGCATCGGCAGGGTGGTGCCGCCGAACGAGTCGCTCGACATGTTCGACGCCAGGTAGGTGAGGCAGGCCAGCGCGTAGCCGATGAGCGAGAGCTTGTCGGGGTAGGCCTGGCCCGGGCCTCTCAGCGCCAGCCGGACGCACGCCAGCGAGACGAGCGCGACGAACGCCAGCAGCGCGCCCAGCGCTGCCAGACCCGGCAGGCCGAGGGTCAGGAAGTAGTCGAGGACCACGTTGTGCGCGTGAGCGAAGGGCAGGTAGTACACGGAGTTGTCGGCGCCGACGCCGGTCCAAGGGTGCTCGAGCCCGATCTGCACGGCGCTGAGCCACAGATCCGAGCGTGAGACCACCGCCGAGGTGGCGCCTGGATCCGTGAACAGCCGCTCCAGCGTGACCAGGGTGCGCGGGTTGAACTGGCTCACGGTCAGCACCGCCACGAGGCCGATCGCCACCGTCGCTGCGCCCAGCGCCAGGCCGAGAGCCAGGCGCCGTGCCAGTCGCCTTATCGGCTCCAGGGCGAGCATCGTCGTCAGCGGCACGACCACCGCCAGCAGCAACAGGTTCGCCTTCGAGCCGGTCAGGGCGATGCCGGCGGCGATTACCACCAGAACGAGCCAGGGCCAGACGCGCGCGGGGCGCTTGAGGGCGTTGGCCAGCGCGATGGGCACGAGCGTCGTCAACAGCATCGCGAGCTGGTTGGGGTGGTTGAGGAGGGCTTGCGCACGGTCGCCGTAGCGGATGGTCAGCTCGCCCAGCGGCGCGAGGAAGAAGCCGGCCACTGCCACGCCCACGGAGACGACGGCGCCGGTCAGCAGGTAGCGCTCGAGGGTCTCGAGCCGCGAGCGCCGGTCCAAGAAGCGGCACAGGACCGCGAGCAGCAAGATGGCGAGGAGGTAGCGGCCGCAGAAGCGCAGCACCGAGATGCCGTCGATGGCGGCGGTCGCGGAGATGGCGGCGCTGGCTATGAGAAGCGCGCAGGAGACGACGAGGCCCGTGAGCAACCTGCGCGCCTGCGGGCCGAGCGCGGTCACCCCGCTGGACCTGGAGAGCGCGAGATGCGCGACGTAGGCGAACAGCAGCAGGGCCGACGCGATCTCGACCGGCTGCAGGTTGAGCACCCCGACGCCGACACCCCTGCCGACCCAGAGCGACAAGCCGAGCAGCGCCAGGAGCGCGCGCACCGGCAGCTTGATCACCGGCGACCCGGGCGCTGGCAGCTCGGGCACCGATAGCTCGGGCGCCGGCGGCGCGGGCACTGGTTGCTCGGGCACTGGTCGTTCGGACGCCGTCACGCTGCGTCCAGTCCTAGCACCGACCGGTAGATCTCGACGAGGCTCGCGACCATCGTCGCGCCGGAGAAGCGCGCCTCGGCTGCCGCTCTGCCGCTCCTGCCCATCGCCGTCCGCAGCCCGGGGTCGCTCAGCAGCGCGTCCAGAGCCTCGACGTAGGCCTCGAAGCCGGCGGCGTCCACGATCATGCCTGCCACACCGTCCTCGACGGCCTCCCTCATGCCGGCGACATCGGTGGCCACGACCGGCACGCCGCTGGCCTGCGCCTCGATCACGGCCCGCGGGAACGCCTCCCCGAACGGCGCGGAGGGCAGCGTCAGCAGGTCGCTGGCGCGCAGCAGGTCGGGAACGTCGTCGCGGGCGCCGAGCAGGTGCACGTGCTCGGGAGCCGGCGCGGCGGCCGCCAGCCTCTCGACCTCGCGCACGTACTCCGCGGGACCGAGCGGAGCGCCGATCAGCAGGACCTGCAGCTCGTGGCGGCGCTGCAGCTCGGCCGCGGCGCGCAGCACCCAGTCGGGCCGCTTCCTCGCGAACAGGTTGCCTACGAACGTCAGGCAGAGCCGCTCGGGATCGAGGCCGGCTGCGCGCTTCGCGGCGGCGACGTCTTCCGCCGGATGGAAGCGCTGTAGGTCGACGACGTTGTGAAGGGTCGTGGCGGGCGGCAGCTTCACGGAGCTGCCGGCGAAGCGATTGACCTTGTTGGCCTCGGCCACGAAGACCACGTGGTCGGCGAGGCGCGCGCGCAGCCCGTCGAGCAGCCGGTTCGGCCGTTCCTGCCTCACGTGCCAGACGAGAGGTACGCCCGCGCGCCTGGCTGCCAGCCCCCAAGGCAGCACCAGCCTGTCCTCGTTGACGTGCACCACGTCGACCGCGTGGCGCTTCAGCGACCTGAGCGCCTGACGGTACACGGCGAAGTAGGTCGGGACCGCGCGCAGCTTGCCGAGCGCACTGACGGTGCTCCTCCGCAGCGTCGTGGAGGAGACCGCGTCGTGATCGTGGAACGCCGGCTCGACGCCCACCGAACGGAAGAGCTTGGCCGACGGCCCCTCGCGCGGAACGAGAGCCACGGGCTCTACGCCGCCCTCCGCGACCATGCGCCGCATCATCTCGGACGCCGACACGACGGCGCCGCCGATCTGCACGCCGACGAAGGGGAACAGGACTCGCATGGCGCTCACCCGGGGCCGGGCGGCTCCGCTTCCGGCAGCTCCAGCAGCGCACCCAACCGCAGGTCGTGGATCCTCGGCTCCAGCGGCACGTAGCCGCCGGAGGGCATGAACGTCATCTCGCCGAAGTAGAGCCGTTCGCGCACGATGTAGAAGTCGACCCTGACGAACGGGAACGGCTCGGCCAGGCGCTCGGCCGCTGCGAGCATCGCCTCGAGCTGCGGTGGACGCTCGGGGAACTCGTGAGCCGGGACGACCAGCGGCCGGCTGCCGTGCTTCGCGCCGCGCCACGCCGGGACCACCTGCCAGTCGCGATCGAACATGACCCTCGTCAGGCGCACGTCGCGGCCGAGGAAGACCTGGACCTGAACGGCCTTGCCGTTGAGCACCAGCACCTTGTAGTCGGCCGGCGGCGTCCCGCTCTCGTCGCTGAGGTCCTCCTCGGCGAGGATGCGGGGCGTCAGGGACTCGTAGAACCACTCGCCCAGGGTCTCGTGATGGCGGACCTTCAGCCAGCCCTCGAGCCGTTCGACCAGCTTGCGGCGATCGGCACCGGGCCGCCAGAAGGCGACGTGCCCCGACGCGTGAGTCGGCTTCAAGATGGCGCGCTCGGGAAGGCGCTCGAAAGGGAACTCCGCGGCGCTGGTGCTCACGGCATGAAGCTCCGCGAAGCTCAGCTCGGGGGCCACGGCCTTCACGTACTCGCGAACGTCGACCTTGTCGACGAGCTGCGGCATCAGCGGATGGCGGTAGTGGCGCTTCAACCACAGCAGCTTCTCGACGAACGTCCTCGGGCGCTCGATGCGCGTGAGGTAGCCGACCCGGCCAAGCCCGTAGAGCGCGGCGAAGGCGTCCTCGCTCAACACCGGCCTCAGCGCTCTGGCCGCGCCCCTGATCAGCTTCCACGACCGGGCTCTGGCCTCGTACGCCAGCTCGGTCGCCGCCTCGGCACCCCGCCGTAGCCAGCCCGCTGGAGCGGAAGGCTCCTTCGAGGCTCCAGGGTTCGCGTTCACGGCTCTTGCTCGGCTACAGGCATCGTCGGTCACCGCGATAGGCACGGCACGATCATCCTACGCCGGCGGCGCCGAGCGCCGCTCGGCAGCGACCCTCGCGAGCCGAACCCGTAGGCGAGGGTCTCAGGTACCCCGAGTAGCGCGGCGTTACACTCTGCCTGATGACGACGCGGCTGCAGGACCCGCCGTGGCGGCGCTCGCTCGCCTTCTTGGCAGGTGTCGGGTTCGCCGCGGTGCCGGCGTTCGGTCCGTTCCTCGCGCTGGTGGCGATGGCGACCGGCCGGCTCGAGCTGCAGCGCGCCGACCGTTGGTGGTGGCTGGCCGCGCTGCTGATGTCCCTGCCGCTAGCTCTCACCAGCGACATCCTCAGCGCCTTCGCGGCGGCGGCTCAGGTCATCGCGGCCTGGCTGATCTTCCGCTGCGCGACCGAGGTGAGGCACCGGCTTCACGGCAGCGCCGTGACGCGAGACGTCGGCTTCGGTCTCGTCGTCGGCCTCGCCATAACGCTGCTGCTGGGCCTGCGGCAGTTCGACGGCTTCAGCTTCCAGACCGCCCGCACGGCCCTCGACGCCATCACCTGGCAGGCTCACCCCGCGATCTTCGGTCACACCATGCTCGTGCTGTCTGCGCTGCTCGCGGTCGTCGTGCCCAACGCCGGCTTGCGCGCCGTCGCCCTGGCGTTGGGCGCGGTCGGGGTGGTCTTGTCCGGCTCGCGCGACGCGATGTTCGCGTGGTTGCTCGTCGCGGTCGGGCTGCGCTTCGTGGGCAGGCGCGGCAGCCGCCTGACGAACCTCCTCGAGTGGGTGCAGATAGGGCTGATGCTGCTGCTGGCCAGCGGGGCGCTCAGCTCGCTCGGCGTCGGCCGCACCGGGTTCCTGACCGAGATGACGCAGGTCGGAACCAACCACAACCTGTTCCGGGGCACCGAGGTGGTCGAGGCCGACTGGTGGTACCCGCTCGGCGTCGACGTGGCACCTTCGCTGGTCCTCGTCGAGGGCGTCCCGCGCACCGGGCTGGCCGTCACCAAGCGCTGGGAGGAGCCTTGGTCGCGGCTGCAGCAGGTCGTGACGCTCCAGCCGGGCGAGACGTACACGCTCAGCGCGGCGTGGCGCCCGACCGGCAGCGCGGCTCCGGGCTTGGACGGCTGGGGTAGGCAGGCGGGCTCGCAGTCGGACAGCGTCCTGTCCAGCACGATGGTCGGCGGCGTGCACCGGGCGACCGGCAGCGGCGACATCGCGGTGGCGTCCGCCAGCAGCGTCGCGCTGGACAACGGCTTCACCCGGGGGTTCGTCACCTTCCGTTACACGGGCGAGAGGCCGCTGGTCTGGTACGTGGGCGCGGTGCCCGACCGCTCCAGCCTGATCAACTCGATGACCACCTTCGCCGAGATCCAGCTCAGCGCCAGCGCCAGCCTCTTGCCTTACCAGCCCGGTCTCGCCGAGCGCGGGGTCGGCAGCCTCGAGGCTTCGAGGGTCCCCGTCTGGCGAGACGCCCTCACCGCCATCGGCGCCAAACCGCTCATCGGTTGGGGCATGGATGGGCTGCCGGCCGCCATGGGTGCCCTCCGTGGCGACGAGACGCGCTTGAGGCCTATCGCCGCGCACTCTCACAACATGCTGCTGGCCATCTGGGTCGACAGAGGGTTGCTCGGCGTGATCGGTCTGCTGGTGCTCGCCGTCGTGCTGTCCCTGAGGGTCGTTCAGCAGCGCGACAAGGCGATGGCGGTCGTGCTGGCGGGAGTGTTGGTGCTCAACACCCTCGACGCGACCCTGTTCTCGGGAGGCATCCTCTACCCGCTGGCCGCGGTGCTCGGCTGGCGCGCTGTCGGTCGCAGGCAGGCCGCGACCTCCGAGACGGGTGTCGGCAGCGCGGCGCTGGTGAGGGTGTCTCTCGCCACGAGCGATGCGGCCGCCGGCGCGGCGGCGATCTCGGTAGGGCTCTTGGCGACCGCGCAGCTGGGAGCCTCGGCAGCGCTGTCGGAAGGCTGGTCCACACCGCTCGCGTACGCGACCCTGCTGTGGCCGCTGGTCGGAGGATGGTCCGGCCTCTACCCCGGCTACGGGCGTCCGGCTCACGAAGAGCTCGGCCGCAGCGTCGGCACTGGCGCCGGAGCCGTTCTGTTGCTCGCGTTCGCCACCATGGCCCTCCCCGCCGCGTTCGACCTCAGTCCGGCAGCAGTGCTGGTCACGGCCCTCGCCAGTCCCGTGCTAACCCCCATCTTCAGGGCGCTGACCAAGCAGGCGCTCAAGGTCATGCGGCTGTGGGGACGGCCCGTCGCGATCCTGGGCACCGGGCCCGCTGCCGAGCGCACCGCGAAGCACCTGCTCGATCATCCCGGCGTCGGTCTTCATCCGCAGGCGGTCTTCGGACCCGGCGACGGCTGGGAGCTCAGCAGGCTGCCCGTTACGGGCACGCTCGAGTCGGTGTGGAGCTACCTGGCGAGGACCAACGTCCGGCACGTGATCGTCACCGCCGAAGCCGCCAAGGAGCTCGAGTTCGACGAGGTGCTGAGGCGTTCGGGAGCGCTGCTCAAGCACGTGCAGTACCTACCCGACCTCGGCGGGCTGCCGACGAGCTCGGTGGTGGCGGCGCCTCTGGGCACGTCGCTGGCGCTGGAGGTGCGCAACCAGCTCGCCTCGACGAGCAACAGGGCCTTCAAGCGCGTCGTCGACCTGGTGTTCGCCTCCGCCGCTCTCGCCCTGCTGGCGGTGCCGCTGACCCTCGTCGGCCTGATCGTCAGGC
This sequence comes from uncultured bacterium, assembly GCA_964473205.1. Lineage (GTDB taxonomy): Bacteria > Deinococcota > Deinococci > Deinococcales > Trueperaceae > CAYMRL01. The sequence goes on from CAYYOK010000006.1 coordinate 53,435, forward strand.
TCGACTCGCCGGGGCGCGCTCTGCACCTGTCGCCGCGCTCGGGCCGCGGCGGCCGCACGTTCCGCTGCATCAAGTTCCGCACCATGTATCGCGACGCAGACGAGCGCCTGGAGCGGATCCTGGCCGAGGACGAGACGCGTCGCACGGAGTACGGCCGCTACCGCAAGCTCACGCCCGACCCGCGCGTGACGCGCGTGGGGCGCGTGCTGCGGCGCCTGTCTCTCGACGAGTTCCCGCAGCTGCTCAACGTCCTGCGCGGCGACATGAGCATCGTGGGACCGCGACCGTACCTCGTCACCGAGCTGAACGCCATGGGCCCCGATCGCGACCTGATCTTCCTCGCCCGCCCTGGCCTCACGGGCTACTGGCAGGTGACGGCGCGCAACGACGTCGACTTCGACGAGCGCCAGGCCATGGAGGCGCACTACGTCCGCAACTGGTCGTTCTGGTGGGACGTCGAGATCATGCTCAGAACGCCGCAGGCGATGCTTCAGAAGCGCGACTCCTAGGCCCGAAAGCCGCAGCGTCGAGCCTCACGGTAGAGTGACTCGTGGCAGGAAAGCCAAGAGTCAACGGTGCCCTGCGCGCACTCAGCATCTTCACGGCCGCCTCCAGACCCCTCTACTGGTTGTACGAACGGCGGCTCTGGCGCGCCATCAGGGCGTCGGAGCATCTGCCGCGCCACATCGGGATCATCATGGACGGCAACCGCCGCTTCGCCAAGGCCGTCGGTCTCGACGTCAAGGCCGGTCACGACTACGGGGCCGGCAAGGCGCGCGAGGTCCTCGACTGGTGCTTGGAGCTGGGCATCAAGCACGTCACCCTGTGGGGCTTCTCCACCGACAACCGCAGCCGTGCGCCTGACGAGGTCGGGCATCTGCATGCGCTGTTCGCCGAACAGGCCCGCAGCCTGCTCACCGACCAGCGGCTTCACGCCAACCGGGTGCGCGTGAGGATCATCGGCGACATCGCCGACTTCCCCGAGGACGCGAAGGCGGCCCTGGCCGAGATGGAGGCGGCGACGGCGCACTACGACGGCATGGCGGTCAACGTCGCGCTCGGCTACGGGGGCCGCGAGGAGATCGTCGACGCGGTCAAGCGCCTGGTAGGCGAGCAGCTCGACGCTGGCACAGATCCGACCGATGTCGCTAGGTCAATCACCACCGAAGGGATCACCAGGCACCTCTACACTGCAGGCATGCCCGACCCGGACTTCGTCATCCGCACATCTGGCGAGGTGAGACTGTCGGGCTTCTTGCTGTGGCAGACGGCCTACAGCGAGTTCTACTTCTGCGACGCCAACTGGCCGGAGTTCCGCAAGGTCGACTTCCTGCGAGCGGTTCGCGATTACCAGGCACGCGAGAGGCGCTACGGCCGATGAGACCCAGGCACGCCATCGCATCCGCGGCCCTGCCCACAGCACGCGAGAGGCGCTACGGCCGATGAGCAAGCTACCGTTCGTGGCTGTGATCATGGCCGGTGGCCAGGGGCAGCGCTTCTGGCCACTGTCGACGCCGGAACGCCCCAAGCAGTTCCTCGATCTGCAGCGCACCGGCCGCACCCTGATCCAGTCGACCTACGACCGCGTCGTAGGCCTGGCCGGCGACAGCAACCACGTGCTCGTGGCCACCGCGGCCCGCTACGTGGCCCTGGTACGCGAGCAGCTGCCCGACGTGCCGCGGCGCAACGTGCTGGTCGAGCCGATGTCGCGCGACTCGGCGCCGGCGATAGCCCTCGCCAACCTGCTGATAGAGCGCCGCTTCGGGAACGTCGTGGCGGGCTTCTTCTCGTCAGACCATCTGATCGGCCCCGGACAGGACTTCGGCGAGGTCATCCGCCACGCGGCGGAGACCGCCGAGTCGCAAGACGGTCTCGTCACGGTAGGCATCCGGCCTACGCGCCCCGCCACGGGCTACGGCTACGTCCAGACCGGCGACCGCATCGGTTGCGCGCACAAGGTGGCCCGCTTCGTCGAGAAGCCGAACGTGCACATCGCCGAGTCGTACCTCGCCTCGGGCGATTACCTGTGGAACGCGGGGATCTTCGTCTGGCGCGTGTCGGCGGCCCTCGCCGAGCTCGACAGGCACGTTCCCGAGCTGATGGAGCCGCTGCGCCGCGCCGTCGAGGAGGACCGTATCGAGGAGGTCTTCCCGACGCTGCAGCGCATCAGCATCGACTACGCGCTGATGGAGCATACGAACAGCGCCTACGTCGTGCCGGCCGCCTTCCAGTGGGACGACATCGGCGACTGGGTCGCGCTCGAACGCCACATCCAGCACGAGGACCTCGGCCACGGTGCCAACACCGTCGTCGGGCGCCACATCGGCCTCGACACCTCTGGCAACATCGTCTACACCGAGGACCCGGAGGACGTCATCGTCACGCTCGGGGTGCACGACCTCGTCATCGTCAAGCGCGGCCACGCGATCTTGCTGGTGCACAAGAGCCGCGTCGAGGAGATCAAGGCGCTGCTGGCCGACGAGCGCATGGGTGGGTTGTTCTAGGTTCCATTGGTCGAGCTCGTCATCTTCGACTGCGACGGCGTGCTCGTCGACTCCGAGCGGCTGGCGGTCAAGGTCGACGTGGAGGTACTGACCAGGCTCGGATGGCCGCTGACCGAGGCCGAGGTCGTCGAACGCTTCGTGGGCGCCTCGGACGCGGCCTTCAAGGCGGCCATCGAAGCGCAGCTCGGCAGACCCCTTCCAGAGGACTGGGAGGCGGAGTTCCAGTCTCTGTACCGAGCCGCGTTCGCGGCAGACCTCCGCCCTGTAGACGGCGTCGTCGAGGCGCTCGACCAGATCGACATCCCCACCTGCGTCGCATCGAACGGAACCCACGAGAAGATGCAGTTCACGCTGGGCCTGACGGGCCTGCTCGAGAGGTTCAGGGGCCGGATCTTCTCAGCCACGGACGTCGATCGTGGCAAGCCCGAGCCCGACCTGTTCCTCTACGCCGCCGAACGCATGGGTGCCGCTCCCGCTGCCTGCGTCGTGGTCGAGGACAGCGTGAGCGGAGTCACCGCCGCCCGCGCCGCTGGGATGAAGGTGCTCGCCTATGCTGGCGGTGTCACCCCGGCTCCTAGGCTCGAAGGTTCACGCACCACGGTCTTTCATCACATGCGTGCCTTGCCGACACTGCTGAATGTCGTTTGAGGCCTATGAAGTCGAGGCCGCCGTCGAAGTGACACAGGCTGGAGCCTATCCTCTTCCTCGACACGACCTATCTAGTGCCTATCTTGTGGACATGAAGAATTGCGAGCTATTGGGGGACCGGCCGGGACTTCTTGATGGAATCACCTGGGGCGAGTAAGCCATGGATGACGGGCGGATCGCCACTCAGGCCCAAGGCAGTACGTCGCCTGTCGCGACGGCTTGCCAAGGCTGATTCGCGCACGCCACGGTTGGGATAGATTGATAAGATAGGATAAGTTACCTACATTTGGACATGCGAGACGACCGACCAGCTAAACCTTGGCGGTTCAGAATGAGGATGAGTCGTGAACCCATTTGACAACCCGTTCGCGCCTGGCGCAGGCGCACCGCCACCCGCCCTAGTTGGTCGCGACGACATCGTGAGTGCCGCAGAGGTCGCCCTTCATCGGGTACGAGCTGGTCGGCCCGAGAAGAGTCAGATGCTGCTGGGACTCCGTGGCGTCGGCAAGACCGTGCTGCTGAATCGGATCAAGGACATGGCCGAAGAGATGGGCAATCAGATAGTTCACGTGGAAGCCCCCGAAGGCCAGAGGTTGGCCCAGTACTTGGCTCCCGCCCTCAAAGGGGCGTTGCTGCAACTCAGTCGAGTCGCAAACGCACGGGATATGGCAGGCCGGGCGCTAGCAGCACTGCGCGGGTTCGCCAGTACATTCAGAGTCTCCATTGGAGAGATCGGCATCGAGTTAACCGCGCCACCAGCTGCCGACAGCGGCAACCTCGAGATCGACCTCCCCGAACTCCTGGTGACGGTCGGCCGCGCGGCGCGCGCGGCCGGGTCGAGCATCACCATCCTGGTGGACGAGGTCCAATACCTCAACGAAGAAGACCTCCGGGCTCTCATAGTAGCCATGCACAAGGTAGCCCAGGGCGGCCTCCCGGTCATCCTGTTCGGAGCAGGGCTGCCTCAGGTCGCCGGCCTTGCTGGCGACGCGAAGTCCTACGCAGAACGGCTTTTTGACTACCCTGACATAGGGCCGCTCTCAGAAGAGGCCGCACGGGACGCGATCAAGAAGCCGCTTGTTGCGCAACGAGTAGATATCCGTGACGCTGCATTAGCGCATATCGTCGCCGCCACCCATGGGTATCCGTACTTTCTTCAAGAGTGGGGCAAGCACACCTGGAACACCGCCGAATCGTCCCCTATCGATAAGGACGATGTACTTAAGGCTAGCGGAGCTGCAACATCAGCACTAGACCGTAGTTTCTTCCGAGTTCGTTTCGACCGGCTTACTCCGCGCGAGCAAGACTACCTTCGTGCGATGGCAGAGCTCGGAGTTGGGCCACATCGGTCTGGCGACATCGCGAAGTTGCTTAACCGAAGGGTCGAGAGGGTAGGTCCACTCCGCAGCGGCCTGATTAAGAAGGGAATGATATGGAGCCCTGCACATGGCAGCACCGCATTCACCGTCCCGCTCTTCGACGCCTTCATGAAGCGTGAGATGCCTGATTGGGTGGCCCCATCGAAACGCCTCAGGGCCTGACCCGCGCCCGCGGTAGTCAACTGGTAGGGAGTCGAGGAACTTCGATTCGTAAACCTTGCAGATAACCTCAACCGTGCAGGGTAGGTCGGTAGACCAACTCCTGTATCCTGCCATCCAGCGTCCGGCTCTCGAGCAGCTCTAGGTCGAAGTCGTCCGCGCCCGCGAAGATGGGCTTGTCGCCCGTGCGCCCGGATATCAGAGGGAAGATCGTCACCTGAACGCGGTCGACCAGACCTGCGGCCATCAGGGCCCAGTTCAGCGACAGGCTGCCGTGCGAGCGCAGCGGCACAGCGGACTCCTGCTTGAGCCGGGTGACGATCTCGACGGCGTCGCCGCTCACGACGGTGGCGTCGGGCCAGTCGACCGGTTCCTCCAGCGTGCTCGAAACGACGATGGCCGGCATGGCCCTGAGCCGCTGGACCCACGCGTCACCAGCGCCCGGTTCCCTGTCCCACACGCGTTGGAACCGCACGAACTGCCTGAAGGTGTCGGCTCCGAAGACCATCCGTTGCGGCTCGCCGTACTGAGCCAGGCGGTGGGCGAGGAACTCAGGGCCTTGCTTGCCCCAGTAGCCGCCCCAGTCGCCCTCGGCGTTGTAGGAGCCGTAGCCGTCGAGGCTGGCGAAGACGTCGAAGGTGTAGGTAGCGCTCATGATCCTCCCCGCGAGTATGGCGGCGCGAAGAGGTGCGCTACGTAGCGCAGGCGCCGCCAGGTCTTCGGATCGTGGCGAGCCTGCTTCAGAACAGCTCCGCCACCCTGACCTCACCCGCCGGCTCGACGTACTCGGTGTCCATCTGGGCGAGCTGAAGCTTGCCGGAGACGTCGTCGTTGACGCCGTGCCAGTAGGTGTAGAAGTCGAGCACCCAGATGCCCGACTCGCGGGTGCCGTTGCCCGAGCCCTTGACGCCGCCGAACGGCATGTGGGCCTCGGCGCCGGTGGTGGTGTTGTTGATCGAGGACATGCCGGCCTCGATGCCCTCCTTGAAGGCGTGCGCCCACTCGCGGTCGTTGGTGTAGATGGCGCTGGAGAGGCCGTAGTCGACCGCGTTGGCGGTGGCGATGGCCTCCTCGATGCCGTCGACCTTCACCAGGTTGATGGTGGGGCCGAAGACCTCGGTGGTGAACAGGGTCATGCCGGGGTTGACGCCCTCCCAGACGGTCGGCCAGCCGTAGAAGCCGGCGTCGGGGTCGCCCTTGAAGCCCTCGGGCTTGCTGTCCGCGGTGATGCGGCCGTTGCCGTGGAGCAGCGTGGCGCCGTCGGCCTCGCCCCACTGGTAGTGCTTCTGCCAGTTCTCGTAGAAGCGCTGGTTGATGAAAGGGCCGTAGAGCACGTCGTCGTGCTGGCCGGGATCGCCGATCTTGATCGCCCTGACCTGCTCGAGGAAGCGGCGCTTGAACTCGTCGTAGATCGGCTCGTCGATGATGATGTTGCCGGCCGAGGTGCAGCGCTGCCCGCCCGTGCCGAACGCCGAGAAGACCGCGCCGTTGACGGCGTTGTCGAGGTCGGCGTCGCGCATGACGATCAGGGGGTTCTTGCCGCCCAGCTCGAGCGTCGGGTGCAGCAGGTTGCGGCCGGCGACCTCGCCGATCTGCCGACCGACCTTGGTCGAGCCGGTGAAGGCGAACTTGTCGAGCAGGCCCTCGTCCATCATCTCGACGAGGTACGCACCGGCAGCTTCGGCGCCGCCGCCGAAGACGACGTTGAGCACGCCGCCCGGCACGCCCGCCTCCTCGATCAGCTTGGCGAAGGCGTAGGCGACGGCCGGAGCGTCCTCGCTCGGCTTCCACACGATGGTGTTGCCGGTCAGCAGCGCAGGGATGATCTTCCAGGCTGGCACCGCGATCGGGAAGTTGCCGGCCGTGACGATGCCGACGACGCCCAGAGGGCGGCGGTAGGTCGTCAACTCCTTGCGAGGCATCTCCGACGGCACCGTCTGGCCGTAGAGGCGCCGGCCCTCCGACTGGAAGAAGTGGCAGGTGTCGATCGCTTCCTGGACGCTGCCCCTGGCCTCTTTGAGGGTCTTGCCCATCTCGCGGCTCACCAGGCGGCTGAGCGACTCCTTCTCGCGCTCGAGGGCCTTGCCGAGGCTGCCGATGAGCTGGCCGCGGATCGGCGCCGGGGTCTTGGACCAGCCGGGGAAGGCGCGCCTGGCCGCCTGGCACGCCTCCCTAACCTGGGCCTTGGTGGCCTCGGGGAAGCTGCCGAGCTCGTCGTCGAGGCGGCTAGAGTTGCGCGATACGAAGGTGGTGGGGCTTGAGACCTCGCGCCCGTCGATCAGGTTGCCGAAGGTGCGCTTCGTGGCTGTGGTCATCGTCTCCTCCAGAGCCGCAACAGCCTATCACGGTGCCTGGTCACTCTCCCTCGCCCAGCTCGGCCGCCAGGGGACGTAGCAGGACGCGGAAGGTCGCTCCCGCGCCTGGCTCGGACACGACCTCGACACGGCCACCGTGCGCCTCTGCCAGGTAGCGCACGACGCTGAGCCCCAAGCCGCTGCCGCCTTCGGCGGCGCGGCCAGTGAAGTGGCGATCGAACACCCGCTCGACCCGGTCGGATGCGAGGCCCGGCCCGTCGTCGGCGACCTCCAGCACGACGTCGGAAGGCGCCTCGTCCGTGACGTCCGTGACGTCCACGGCGCCCGCAGCGCCCGCAGCGCCCGCGGCCCGTCCCACGCGCACCCTCACGCCCCCGGTCGAGCCGCTGGCCTGGGCGGCGTTGCGGATCAGGTTGCGAGCGATCTGCGCCAGGCGCTCGGGTGCCGCCAGGACCGTGCCGGGGTCCTCAGCCGCGAAGGCGACGCCGGGGAACTCGCGGCAGACGCGCTCGACGACGTCGGCTAGTGACGTGACGGTCAGCTCGAGCCTGAGTCCCAGGTCGCCCTTGGCGAGCACCATCAGGTCCTGGGAGGTGGCGAGGAGCTCTCTGGCGGCGTCGCGGGCGGCCAGAAGCCGCGGCTCGGCCTGCGGGTCGGCGGCCAGCGCGTCCAACTGGCCCGCGACGACCGTCAGCGGCGCCGCCAGCTCGTGCGCCACGACCGCCAGCGCGTCGCGCTCCTCGCGCTTGCGGTCGCGGATCGCGGCCACCGCCTCGCTGAGGGCCAGACCGACGCGCCCCACCTCGTCGCGCCTCAGCGGCGGCGGCTCGAAGCGCGGATCGGCGGGGTCGAGCCTCGTCGCCTCTTCCGCCAAGCGCGCCAGCGGCCGCAGCTCGCGGCCGAGCAGGAACAGCGCCGCTAGAGCACTGCCGAGAGCGATGATCACGCCCGCTCTGGCGAGATCGCGTCGCAACGCGGCTTGCGTGGCGAGAGCCGCCTCGCCGCGGTAGGCCAGGCGCACCGTCCCGATGGTCAGACCGGAGCTGATCGTCCAGGGAGCCGACACCGTCATCACCTTGCCGCCCTGGTAGTCCACCCAGCCGCTCTCGGGCGTCACGGGCAGCGGTCGCGGAGTGCCGGCCGGCGCGACCACCTCCTCGCCGAAGGTGACGAACTGCAGCAGCAACGCCTCGTCGCCCTGCTCCAGCAGGCTCTCGCCGACCGAGGGGTTGGCCATCAGGTCCGTCACGCGCTGCAGCTCGCGCGCCAGCAGGCCTTGGATGTCGGAGGCCTGGTGGGAGCCGAACAGGCGCAACGTCAGCACCGCTGCGCCCGTCAGGGCGACGAGCAGCGTCGCAGCTACCAGCAGTCCCAGGCGGAGCCGCAGCATCCGAGCGCTACACGATCGCGTAGCCGCGGTTGCGGACGGTGAGGATGACGTTGTCAAGACCCCGCGCCTTCAGTTTGCGGCGCAGGTTGTGGACGTAGACCTCGATGGTGTTGGAGTCCGGCACGCCGGCCCCGTAGATCGCGCGCTCCAGCTCGTCCTGGGTGAACACCCGGCCGCGGTACTGCAGCAGCAGCCGCAGCACGTCGAACTCGCGCTCGGGCAGGAAGAAGGTCTCCTCGCCCACCGTGCAGCAGCCTCTGGCGAGGTCGAGCTCCAGGGTCTCGTAGCGCAGCGTCGCGTTGGCGCCGCGTTCTCGCAGCCTCACGTGAACGCGCGCCAGCAGCTCGGCGATGCTGAACGGCTGACCAGGTAGTCGCTGGCGCCCGCGTAGAGGCCCTCGACGCGGCTGTCGAGGTCGTCGCGCGCCGTCACCATCAGCACCGGCACGCCCGAGCCCGCCAGCGTTCGCGCCAGGCCGACGCCGTCGCCATCGGGGAGGTTGAGGTCGAGCAGCACCAGGTCGAAGTCCGTCTCGGCGAGAGCGTCGGTGGCGCTGGCCAGGTCTGCCGCCAGCTGCGGCCGGTAGCCGGCCAAGGTCAGCTGCTCGCGCAGGAGCTCGCGGAGCAGCCGGTCGTCCTCGACGACGAGCAGCTTCGCGCCGGTGGTGCCGGCACCGCTGTCGGGCGCCTCAGTCGTCATCGTCATCGTCGTCATCATCGTCGTCGTCATCGTCATCGTCATCGTCGTCATCGTCGTCGTCATCATCGTCATCGTCGGGCGGCGGCTGGCGCCCGGGATCCTCGGTCCCGCCGCCGACGCCTGCTCCTGGTCGCGTGATGGTGAGGATCAGGTCGAGGGTCCTGAAGTAGCGGATCAGCTCCATGCGCCGCCCGTCCGGTAGCTCGACCCGGAACACGCCGAGGAGGTCGCGCGCGCCACGCAGGCTCTCGACGGTGCCGTCCTGGCGGATCAGCAGCATCAGGAACTCGCCGACGCGCTCGCTCGCCTCCAGCACCAGCCTGTCGCCGACAGGAACGCCGCTGCCCACCACACGGGTAGCGCTCGGGTCCATCAGCAGCACCTGCGAGATGGCCCCGGGAGATCCCGCCGTGATCGGCGCCGTCTGCGCCCCTGCCAGCGCCAACGCGCTCAACAGCAGCACGAACGCGCTGCGGAACCGCAGAGGTGACTCGCGAAGGGCGGACATCCGGCTCCTATCGTAGTAGTCGGGCGAGTCGTCGAAGGTCGACGCGGCAGCGCTTGGCCGACCGCTTCCTACAGCGGTCGGCCAAGCGGCTCAGGTATCTGGACGCGGTCGCTCCGCGCCTGTCAGTCGTCGCAGTCGTCGTCATCCCAGTCGTCGTCCCAATCATCGTCGTCGCAGTCGTCATCGTCGTCGCCGCGCTCGCCGCGGCCACGCCGCCGCTCCCGGTCGTCGTCGTCATCGTCATCGTCGCCGCGCTCCCTGCGATCGCGTCCCCGCTCCCCATCGTCGTCCCAGTCATCCTCCCAGTCGTCGTACAGGTCCTCGCGACCCTCGTAGTCGAAGTCGAGCCCGAGCCCCGCCAGGCGAGCGACCTCGCGCAGCGAGAGCGCCTGGCCGTCGACGACCACCAGCACCGCCCCGCCCTCGCCGTAGAAGACGTCGTACCGGCTGAGCGTGGCGTCGGGCAGCCGGACCGTCATAACCGCCGTCCCGGTCTGGCCCCTCAGCATGTCGAACTCCAGCTCGCGGTCGTCGTCGACCTCGCCTAGCCCGATGAGGGCCCCACCCTGATCGTGCAGCGCGAGCTTGGTGCCGCGCGGCAAGGACAGGGCGAAGGCTGCCGAGAAGGCGGCGAGCAGAACCACCGCAGCGAGCAGCCGGCGGAGCTTGGGTTTCGTAGTCAGGTCGAACATCTGTTACCTCCTGCACCGATACTCGACTCAGCCGCTGAAGGCTGACTTAAGACCACCAGGCCGTCGGCTAGCTGGTAGATTGCGTTCGACCTTTAAGCCGGTCCAGCGAGGCCGGGAAGGAGCGCAGCATGTCCAGTCACGATCCTCAGCCACGACACCTCTCTGACGGCCCCACCGCCGCCTACAAGGCGACCTTGATGTCGGCCGCGGAGGTGGAGCGCGCGCTCAGGCGCATCGCCCACGAGATCATCGAGCGCAACAAGGGCGCAGCACACCTGGCGATGGTAGGCGTGCACACGCGCGGCGTGCCGCTCGCCGAGCGCCTCGCGGCCCTGATCGAGGAGTTCGAGGGCGTGCGGCCGCCCGTCGGCAAGCTCGACATCACCCTCTACCGCGACGACCTGACCGAGATCGCATTGCAGCCGGTGGTGAAGCGCACCGAGGTCGACTTCGACGTGCACGGCATCCGCGTCGTGCTGGTAGACGACGTCCTCTACACCGGCCGCACCGCTAGGGCCGCCCTCGACGCGCTCATCGACATGGGTCGGCCGGCTGTCATCCAGTACGCGGTGATGGTCGACAGAGGCCACCGCGAGCTGCCGATCCGCGCCGACTACGTCGGCAAGAACGTGCCAACGAGCAGCAGCGAGGTCGTGCACGTGCGGCTGTCCGAGGTCGACGAGCTGGATCAGGTCGAGCTGTGGGAGAGGCTCGAGCGATGAGCGCGGCGGCGGCATCGGCCGCGTCCGCTGCTCCAGCAGCGCCCGGTGCGCCAGCGGCAGGCCCGGCGCGCGAGGCCGCGCCGCCTCGCGGCCCTGCCCCGGCCCGAGGGCTGAAGCGCCATCTCCTCGACTTCCAGGGCTGGGAGCCGTCGGAGCTGCTGGCGCTCCTCGACACGACCGACGTGATGGCCCAGGTGCTGACGCGCACGATCAAGCGCGTGCCGGCGCTGCAAGGCTTCACCGTGGCCACGCTGTTCTTCGAGGACAGCACCCGCACGCGGCTCAGCTTCGAGCGAGCGGCCAGGGCTCAGAGCGCCGACGTGATGACCTTCGCGGCAGGCGGCTCGAGCCTCAAGAAGGGCGAGAGCCTGCGCGACACGCTGCGCACCATCGAGCAGCTCCAGGTCGACCTCTACGTCGTCAGGCACCCGGCCGCCGGCGCCGCGCACCAGCTCAGCCGCTGGACCGATGCCGCCGTCGTCAACGCCGGCGACGGCCGCCGCGCGCACCCGACCCAGGCGCTGCTGGACGCCTACACCTTCCGCGCGCACCAGGGCGAGCAGGGCGCGGACGCCTTCCGCGGCAAGCGCCTGACGATCGTCGGTGACGTGCTGCACTCGCGCGTCGCGCGCTCCAACATCGAGCTGTTCACCAAGCTGGGGGCCGAGGTCGTGCTGTGCGGACCGGCCACGCTGCTGCCCAAGGAGCTGGCGCGCGCAGAAGCGGGCGTGCACCTCACCACCGACCTGCGCGAGGCCGTGACCGGGGCCAACGCGGTCATGGCGCTGCGGCTGCAGCACGAGCGCATGTCCGGCGGGCTGCTGCCGTCCTTGAGCGAGTACGTCGCGCGCTACCAGGTGACCGAGCAGGTCTTCGAGAGCGCCGCCCCCGGCGCGATCGTCATGCACCCCGGTCCCATGAACCGCGACGTCGAGCTCGACAGCGCCGTCGCCGACGGCCCCGCGAGCGTCATCGAGGAGCAGGTCGCCAACGGCGTCAGCGTCCGCATGGCCGTGCTCTACACGCTGCTGGTGGGGCGCCGATGAGCGCTTCTCGCGACGAAGCTCCCCGGCACGCGCCTTCCGACACGGGCCGGGAGACCTCGCACCAACGGCTCGTGATCCGCGGTGGGCTCCTGATCGACGGTGCGGGCGAGCACGGCCAGCACGACCTCTACCTCAGAGACGGCTACATCGAGGGCCTGGACCTCGGCGGCGCGGTCGATGCCGAGGTGGACGCCGAGGGCAAGCTCGTCACGCCCGCGTTCATCGACCTCCACGCCCACCTGCGCGATCCCGGCCAGGAGGTCAAGGAGGACCTGCGCAGCGGTCTAGCGGCAGCGGCGGCCGGCGGCTTCGGGACCGTGGTCAGCATGGCGAACACCTCGCCCGTGGTGGACGAGCCCGGCATCGTCGCTGACCTGATCGCCCGTTCGCACCGGCTCCGCTCGGCCCGGCTGCGCCCGTCCGCCGCGCTCAGCCGCGGCCTGGCCGGCGAGCTTCTGACGGACTTCGCCGCGCTCAAGGCGGCCGGAGCCGTGATGATCACCGACGACGGCATCCCCGTCGCGGACAGCCACCTGATGCGCCGCGCCTGCGAGTACGCCGCCGAGCTCGGCCTCGTGATCCAGACGCACTCGGAGGAGCCGTCGCTGCGCGCCGGCGGCGTGATGAACGAGGGCGAGGTGAGCATGCGCCTCGGCCTGCCGGGCAACCCGGACACCGCCGAGAGCGTGATGCTGCTGCGCGACGGCGAGATCGCGCGCCTCACCGGAGCGCGCGTGCACCTGGCGCACGTCAGCTCGAAGCGCGGCCTGGAGGCCGTTCAGTGGCTCAAGGCCTCCGGCGCGCCGGTCACGGCCGAGGTCACTCCTCACCACCTGACGCTGACCGACGCGTGCCTCGAGACCTTCGACCCGGTCTACAAGGTCGCGCCGCCGCTGCGCACGGCCGCCGATGTCGAGTACCTGCGTTCTGCCCTACTCACCGACACCGTCGACAGCATCGGCACCGACCACGCCCCTCATACGCGCGCCGAGAAGGAGCAGGACATGCTCAGCGCGCCGTTCGGCATCGCCAACATCGAGCAGACCTTCGCGCTGCTCTTCACGCGGTTGGTCAACGAGGGTGCGCTGCCGCTGGCGCGGCTTCTCGCCCTCCTGCAGGACGGACCGGCGGACGTGATGGGCTGGCCGCGGCCGCGGCTGAGCGCGGGCGCGCCGGCCGACGTGGTCGTGATCGACACGCTCGGCACGGCGGTCGTCGACCCCCGCAGGCGGCTGACGAAGGCGAAGGTCTCGCCCTGGGACGGCGAGGAGCTGAGCGGCTGGCCGGTCGCGACGCTCGTGGCCGGCGAGGTGGTCTACCGGCGCGCCTGACCCCGGGCCGAGCTGACGTAGGCCGCAGCCCAGCACGAAGGGACACATCGAACAGCGATGTGCTCTTCTGGGCAGTAGGAAGTAGGCCGCAGCCCAGCACGAAGGGACGCATCGAACAGCGATGTGCTCTTCTGGGCACTAGAATGTTGCGCATGGCCTTCACCGCCCAGGTCTCCCGTGCGGACCCGAGTAGCTTCGGGGCCGCCGGCTCTGCGCCGCTGCACGGCGTCGGCGCGGAGCTCGCAGCGGCCGTCCCGGCGTCGCGCGTGCCGCCTGCCGCCTGGGACCTGGCCGCCTCGCGGGACTACCTCAAGGGCGAGGTCGTCTACACGGGGGGCGAGGCCAGCGAGTTCGCCTTCGCGATCGAGGCTGGGCTCGTGGCGTTGACGCTGACCGCTCACCCTGAGCGCGAGCGCATCGTGGCGCTGGCTGGCCCCGGAGACATCATCGGAGAGCTGACGCCCGGCACGGAGCGCTACCTGGAGACCGCGACGGCCCTGAGCCCCGGGGTGCGGTGCCGGCTTCTGGCGCGCGCCGCCCACACCGACGCCTCCAGCGTCGACGGCGCGGAGCTGCAGGGCGCTTTGGCGCTGGCCGCCGGCCGCCAGCTCGCGCGCCTGACCGATGCGATGGCGGATAGCGAGGTGGCGGTGCCGGCCCGCATCGCACGCACGCTCGTGCGCCTGGCCGAGCGCTTCGGGCACCGGGGAGCCGACGGCCTCACGCGCATCACCTTGCCGATCACTCACGACACGCTCGCCGCCATGGTCGGCGCGGCGCGCGAGACCACTACCGGCGTCGTGCAGACGCTGCGCGACCGCGGCCTGCTGACCGGTACCCGCGGGCGCTACCTGTTCGAGCCTGAGAAGCTGGCTGCGTTCGCGGCCGAAGCGCTCTGAGCAGCCGACGTACCCCTACCTAGCAGCGAGAAAAGCGGAGCCTTGAGCCGGTGAGGGCGACTAGAGCGTCCTGAGCAGCGTGGGCAGGTCCTCGCCCAGGCGCGGCACCGCGTCTTGCGAGTAGATGTACCTGAGCCGGCTCTGCCTGTCGACGACCGCGACCACGTCGGTGTGAACCTGCTGCACGCCGCTGCCGGCGAAGCCGACGTAGAAGGCGCGCGCGGCCTCCGCCACCTGGCTGTTGCTGCCGGTGAGGCCGACGAAGCTCGCGTCGAACTGCGACACGTAGGCGCCGATGACCTCGGGCGTGTCGTGCGCCGGGTCCACAGTCACCATCACGACCTTCAGGTCCTCGGGCGAGCCGAGGTCCTGGTTGTAGCGCGCCAGGCGCTGGAGCGTGAACGGGCAGACGTCGGGGCAGCGGGTGTAGCCGAAGAACACGAGGGTGAGGTCGCCGGCGAAGTCGGCGGCCAGGTCGACCGGGCTCCCGCTGCGATCGATCAGCGACAGGCCCGTCATCAGCACCGGCTGCTCGATGGCCGTGCCGGCTAGCGGCGGGGCGGGACGCGCCCTCTCGCCCAACCTGTAGGAGACGATGCCGGCGGCGATAAGGGCCAGCGCCAGCAGCGCATAGCGTGCGACAAGGCTCATCGGCTCGAGTATATGGGCAGCTTCAGTTGTTGGGCTTGGAGGACAGGACGGCGGCGTCCTCGGCCATCACCTCGAAGAAGACCTCGACTACCTTGGAATCGAAGTGGCTGCCGGAGCCCTGCCGGATGTGGTCCATGGCCTTCTCCGGCGGCCAGGCCGAGCGGTACGGCCTGTCGGAGGTCAGCGCGTCGAAGACGTCGACGACAGCGAAGATGCGCGCCGCCAACGGGATCTGCTCGCCCTTGAGCCCGCGCGGGTAGCCGGTGCCGTCCCAGCGCTCGTGGTGGCAGTACGGGATGTCGAGAGCCGGTTTGAGGAAGTCGATCGGCGAGATCAGCTCGTAAGCGAACACGGGGTGCTGCTTCATGACGTCGAACTCCTCCTCGGTCAGCGGCCCGCGCTTGAGCAGGATGTTGTCGGGGATGCCCATCTTGCCGATGTCGTGAAGCAGCGCGCCGCGCTGCACGTGCACTATCTCCTCCGACGGCATGCCCAGCCGTCGCGCGAGGCGCATCGTCATGTCCGTGACGCGCTTGCTGTGGCCGGCGGTCTCCTCGTCCTTGAGGTCGAGCGCGTTCGCCCAACCCTCGATGGTGCGGTCGTACGCGCGTTGGAGCTCGATGTTGCTGCGCTCGAGCGAGCGGAAGAGCTGCGCGTTCTCTATCGCTATGGCGCCCTGGTCCGCGTAGGTCTCGAGGAACTCGAGCCATTCGTCAGAGGGCTGGAGCGGCGCCACCGAGTAGATCTCGATCACGCCCTGAAGCTGACCCTTGGCTAGCATCGGCACCGCCATGTAGCTCGCATAGTCGGCCTGATGACGGGGGTCGACGGCCGCGCCTCGCTCACCGGACTGCCTGAGGTCGGGCAGGAACACTGAGCGGTGGTCGAGCGCCGCGCGGCCGGCCGGACCCTCACCGAGCACCGCGCTGCCACGCGCACCGACGTCGCCCGAGAACCCCTTGGCGGCGTTGGGGTGCAGCAGTTGCAGCGAGGGGTCGTAGAGCAGGATGGCCGCTGCCGGCACGACCAGGTCTTGCATCAGCTGGTCTAGGAAGATGTCGAGCACCATCTTCACCTCGAACGAGTTGGTGATGGCCATGTCGATGCGCCGCAGGGATTGCAGGTGCGTGAGGCGGCGCCTCAGCTCGGCGTTGAGGTTCTGGATCTTCTCGAGCGCCTTGACGCGGTCGCTGATCTCGCGGAAGTTGACGACGAACGCGGACACGTCGGGGTCGTCGAGGAGGTTGGTGACGGAGCCCTCCAGCCAGCGGGACTCGTCGTTGACGTCGCTGACGCGGTAGTTGACGCTCTCGCTGCCGCCCGGAACGGCTTCCGCCATGTCGAGGGCGTCGAAGAACGCGTCCCTGTCGGCCTCGTCTATGAGCTCCAGGCTGTTCACGCCCACCAGGTCGTCGGTGTCGTGGCCGAGCATGCGCAACGCGGCGCTGCTGGCGCTGCGGATGGTGTGGTCCTCGTTGAGCAGCCATACGCCGTCGAAGCTCTTCTCGATCAGCGCGCGGTAGTAGGCCTCGCTGGCCCTGAGGCGGTTGGCCGACTGGATCTTCTCGGTCGCGTCCCTCACGTTCAGGACCACGCCGCGCACGTCGGGGTCCTGCCGCAGGTCGGCCGCCTCTAGCTCGAACCAGCGCCAGCCGCCGTCGACCCTGAACCGGAACGTCGAGCTGACGGTCTGCAGACGATCGGCTTCGCCGCGCGCTCCGTCCTCCGCCAGCAGCCGGTTCATCACGTCCCTGATCTGCTCGCGGTCACGGGGATGCACGGCGCGCCAGAGCTGCGCCTCGCTCATGACCGTGCGGTTCAGGCCCAACCGCGACGCGGCCGGCGAGACGTAGCTGACGGCGCCTTGGCCGTCGAGCACGACGGTGATGTCGCTGCTGTTCTGCACCAGGGCGCGGAAGCGGCGCTCGGACCAGGCGAGAGCGCGCTCGGCAGTGCGGTCGAGGGTCGTGTCGCGGCAGATCAGGAGCGTGGCGCCGTCTTCGAGGCGTCTCGCGACCGCTTCGACCGTCACGAAGCCGCCGTCTACGCGGGCGAGCTCGACCTCGATGTGCAGAGGCTCCTCGCCCTGACGGTTCGCCAACAACGCCAGCAGCGGCGAGCCCACCGGCACCAGCGCGCTGAGGTAGACGCCGATGAGCTGGCGCTCCCTGGCGCCTAGCAGCACCTCGCTGCGGGGGTTGGCTCGCACCACCCGCTCGCTCGCGTCGAGCAGCAGCACCGAGTCGAACGAGTTGTTGAACAGCTCGTCGAGCAGCGCATCGGACCTACGCAGCGCGCTCTTCTCGGTGGTTGGCGTCGGCTTGACGGACACCTGCTCTGCCTCCTGGCACCGCACGCTCTGGTGAGCGTGACGGCACGGCCGTCGCGGGCAACGCTCCGCCGCGCCAGGATAGGACAGCGGCTCCGCTGGAAGCTGACGAACATTCCACTCCGGCCAGACCGTTCAGCCGTCTAATAGCGCCTGGATCGAATCTATGCGGGCTGCTTAGACAAGGCGTGCTACGTCGCGCCCTGGCCGTCGAGCAGCGCCTGGATCGAATCTAGGCGGGCTGCTCAGACAAGGCGTGCTACGTCGCGCCCTGGCCGTCGAGCAGCGCCTGGATCGAATCTAGGCGGGCTGCGACTAGCTGCGCTACGTCGAGGACGGCTGGGGCCCCTTCGGCTTGGGCGCTGCTGGAGCTGCCGAGCATGGACTTGCAGAACGGGCAGCCGGTCGCGACGACGGTGGCGCCGGTCTCGCGCGCCTGCTCGAGGCGCGCCTCCGAGACCCTGCGGTCGCCTTCCTCTTCCTCCTTGAAGAACTGCGCGCCGCCGGCGCCGCAGCAGAGCGAGTCGTTGCGGCTGCTGGCCATCTCGCGCAGCTCGCCGCCGCCGGCGGTCAGCACCGAGCGCGGGGAGTCGTACTCGCCGTTGTGGCGGCCGAGGTAGCAGGGGTCGTGGTAGGTGAGCGAGCGCGTCTCAGCCAGCGGCGGCAGCCTTCCCTCCTCGGTGAGGCGGGCGATGAGCTGGGTGTGGTGGACGACCTGGTAGTCGCCGCCGAGCTGCGGGTAGTCGTTGACGAGGGCGTTGAAGCAGTGCGGGCAGGTCGTGAGCACCAGCTTCTGCTTGCTCGGGTCGAGGTCGTCTATCAGCGTGGCGTTGAGGACCTCGACGTTGGCGGTTGCGAGCTGGTAGTAGAGATACTCGTTGCCGGCGCGCCTGGCGGGGTCGCCGGTGCAGGACTCGTTCTTGCCGAGCACCGCGTAATCGACCTTGGCGTGCTCGAGGATGCGCGCCATGGCGCGGGTGGTCTTCTGGGCCTCGGGGTCGTAGGCGCCGGCGCAGCCGACGAAGAACAGCACCTCGAAGCCGGGGTTGTCCTCGACCGTGGGCACGCTCAGGCCCTCGGCCCATTCGAGCCGCTTGTCGGCGCCCATGCCCCACGGGTTGCCGCTGCGCTCCATCCCGCGGAAGGCGGTCTGCAGCTCGGCGGGGAACTCGCCTTGCATCATGACGAGGTCTCGCCGGATGTCGACGATGTCGATCATCTGCTCGCAGCCGACGGGGCACACCTCCATGCAGGCACCGCAGGTGGTGCATGCCCACACGGCTTCGGGCGAGATCGCGAAGGTGGTGAGCGGGCGAGGGCTCTCCTCGCCGGCGGCGAACGCCTCGCCGATGAGGGTGAGCTCGTAGCGCTTGTTGATCTCCAGCGCAGCGGGGCTGAGCGCCTTGCCGGTGCGGTTGGCTGGGCAGACATCGGCGCAGCGGTTGC